>QZIZ01000012.1 GCA_003599195.1 Deltaproteobacteria bacterium
GGTTCTCTTGTATGTCCACCCACACCGACCATATCAACTGGTGGGGAGTCGGGAAAAATAATTGTCGTTGAGGGGAATTAATTATTGACGCTGATCAGCTAACGAAGAACTTAAAATTCAGCAATGAAAGACTCCGTTAATAAGCACTAGACATAATGTTTCGAATTGTCTAGTGACAAAAATCTTGTTATAGGTGGGACGTGGGTTTCCGCCATCTTAAAAACCATAAACTCTAGACAAAATGATAACAACAACACGAAAACACCTGACACCTTCTGAAGTGAACCGGCTCTTGGCAGCCACCAAGGGAAGCAGGAACGAGGCCCGGGATCGTTGCCTTTTACTCCTAATGTTCCGGCACGGCCTGAGGGTGTCGGAGGCGGTTGGCCTCATGCTCTCTCAGGTGGATGTTGATAGCCGGGTGCTCCACGTACAGCGGCTTAAGAAAGGACTCTCCACAACACACCCACTCCGGGCCGACGAGATCAAAATTATCAAGACTTGGCTGAAAGAGCGGGCGAAAATGGAGGTTGGGACTGACGCCTTTTTCGTGAGTGAGCGGCGCGGACCTATGAATCGCAAGACGGCTTGGCTATCCATCAGAAACTATGGAGAGCGGGCCGGCCTGTCCCTTACCGCCCACCCGCACATGCTCCGGCACGCGTGCGGCTTTGCCCTGGCCGATCAAGGGGCGGACACGAGGCTGATTCAAGACTACCTTGGCCACCGGAACATTCAACACACCGTCATATACACAGCCGCCAACCCGGCGCGATTTGAAAGGTTGTGGCGGTAAGGGTAGGCCGTTATGGATCTCGAAGCCCTGAATGCGTTTCTTACCCAGATATCGGGGAGGAAGGTTTTGAGAGGGGACGTGACTACACTGCAGAAATAACCGAAGAAGAAGTACAAAGGATCTTCGGGGAAATGCCTCTTCCAGGGGCTGGAATAACATTTAAATTCAATGTCATGGAAAATTCCGATTTCCGGCACATCACCCTCGTCAGAAAATTACAGTGCCTCCCTGGAGGTAAAGATAAGCCCCATGAAGAGTAAGGATTTTAAAGTAGTTGCAGGGGGTTACCGGAAAGGCTTATGGTTTCATGACCGGAGAGCTCACACTCAGGAAGATGTCGATGCCCTGAACGAAGCATTCCGATTGTTGGGACAGGATGACCCCAGATGGCTTAAGCTGATTTGGGATGTCAAAGTGGATTCCAAACCAGAAATGCGGCGGATCAAATGATGCAAGTCGTTAAAGGCGGTTTTAATGAAGGTATGTGGCAGCATGAACGAAAAGCTTACTCTGACGAAGAGATCGGAATGGAACGATAGATTAGAGCAGCTTAGCCAAAAGCACCCATGGTTAAAGGATTTTATCTGGAAATTTAATCTCATACAAAAACCCCGACTGATTCATTCCACCAAATAAAGGGATGGCTTATGGAAGTCATTCAAGGCGGGTTTGTAAAAGGGCATTGGCAGTCCGACCGCGAGGCCTACTCCGACGAGGACATCGAGGCCTGGAACGCTATCTTCCAAAAAATGGCCGAAAAACATGGACCTGGATGGAAGATATTGATCTGGAATGTCAAAGCAGATTCCAAACCTGAACTTCGACGGGTCAAATGATGAAAGTCATACAGGGTGGCTTTAAGAAAGGTTTTTGGCTCCACGACCGGGAGGCCTACTCAGACGAGGAAATTGCCAAAACCAACCAACGATTCAGACAGCTAATAAACCGCTATCCTGAATATCGCTCCTTTTTTGAATTTTTTCTTTGGGATATTAAGCCCAAGCAAAAGCCCCGACTGGTTCAATGAGTGCCTTGCCGAAGAGGTGATCGGAAGGATCTGATATGGAACTATGATAACCATATCGAACTCGGATTATTTTATTTTGAACGGCTGATATAGAGCAGATATCTCGAATTTTTATTCAAGCAGCTGGAGTTGGCGCTTATCATGGCCGACAGTTGCGCTCGGGTCAGCTTCTCCCGATGGTTTGCTTACCAGAAGGATGCCCCGCGAGAAGCATATCTGGAAATACCTCTTCCATGGTATGAAGCCGGACTCCCCTGCTTATCCCCCACCCTAACTGACGGGAATCAAGCCCAGCATATTTATGATCATCACACCCTGGAGGATACGTTCGGCTATAACTAGTACCGGCCGATTTGAACCCACAACCGGATTGGATGAACCGCTCTTAATCCCTGGCAAAGAGATTCTTGATACCTTGACTTCAAGAAATTCAGACCTATTTTTATATATGAATGGTTTTAAATATAATCTTTTCTATAACTGATCAGGGGCAAGGAAGGGTCGGGGGAGAGTGAATTTCCGTGCAAGTCTCCATTCATGGAAAACTTTTTCTCCTGTGGATAATCGGCGCGTTGGTGCTTTCGCAACCTATGATTGCGCTATTTCCCCCTGCACCAGGTTTTGAGGGAAAAGCCGCCTATCGCCGGTATGGATGTTCAGTTGAGAAAGCTTCATCCGGTGCTTGTGGTTGCGCGGCGAGACGCTGCTGCACTTGCTGCAGCAATGGCGGAGAAAAAACTGCGCCAGCATGTCGCCACTCAGACAGCAAGGATTCCTCCACCAGCTATATCAAGGTTTGTCTCTGCGGATGTCCTGAAAAAGATCCTAGTATCAATACCATCGGAAAAATTAAATTTTTTTTAGCTTGTTTTCCAGCTGCTTTTATATTTCATTCAGACGTTTTCCCCCAGACCGTCCAGGCGCCGCCAGAGAATCCAATATGCCAACCACCTGTTCCACCCCCAGAGGGCGTCATCTCTCCCACTGTTTTAATCTAAATATTTCCGAATAATACTCGTGAGGTGGATAGCAAAATGCCTTGAGAGCCGGTTGCGACTTATGGCTGAAGGCGGGGATTGCTCTCTGTGCGTAAGTGGCTGAGGCTCTTACACAATCCATGACCCATCCACCTTGAAGCCGTATCGCCAGGGTCACCCAAGAGGACTCAGGGAATTCATTAAGGAGTACAAAGCAGTGATGCGAGCAGATCCTTCAGAGAATGACAACGGCCAAGCCTGGCACCACCGGGCCAGACGAATCGTAATGGAGAAGAAATACTATATCCTGGTCTCTTTGATGCTTTTGGCAGTTTTTCTGGGGGGATCCTGGTACGGTGCCCGTAAAGGGAGTCCAGTCGGAAGCGCCGACAGCCGCCGCATTCTTTACTATGTGGACCCCATGAACCCAGCGCACACCTCTCAGGAACCAGGCTTGGCGCCTTGCGGCATGAAGATGGAACCGATTTATGCAGAGAGCGAGACAGGGGAGATACCGCCACCTTTCCTGGCGCCCGGGTCAGTCAAGATCACCCCCCAGAAACAACAGATCGTCGGGGTGCGTTTGGGGGAGATAGAAAAGGCCCCGTTCATTCACACCTTGCGTGCCTTGGGCAGGGTAGCCGTCGACGAAACCCGTATTTTCCGTTTGAGTTCCTATGTGGACGGTTGGATCCAAAAGACCCTTAATAACACCACCGGCAGCCTGGTCATGAAAGATGAGGTGCTGGCTACTTATTACAGCCGGGAAACCCTCGAAGAAGTGCGCATGTATTTATCTGCCCTGAACCAGATGGACAAAACCCGAAAAGGGGAGAGTCAGCGGTTTGTCAATATAGGCATCGATGCCGATTTGCGGGTGCGCCAAACCGAGGATGCCCTGAAGAATTTGGGCATGGGCCAGATGCAGATCCGGGAATTGGCGCAAAATAGAAGATTGACCCAGGAAATATATCTGGCGGCACCGGTCACCAGTTTCATCCTGGTGCGCAATGTGTCTCCGGGGCAAAAGATTTCCAAAGGCGAGGAACTATACAAACTGGCGGATTTGAGCCGGGTCTGGATCGTAGTCGATTTGTACGAAAATGAGGCCCCTTTGGTAAAACCGGGCATGAGGGTGCTGGCCACCTTGCCCCATCGTCACCTGGCCGTCTGGGCGACCGTTGCCGATATCCTGCCGGAGTTCGACAAAGCAAGCCGCACTCTGAAAGTACGTCTAGAGGCTGAAAACCCCGACTATGTCCTTAGACCCGATATTTTCACGGACGTGGAGTTTACGGTAAATTTACCGGAAGCCGTGATCGTGCCGCTGGACGCGGTCATGAACTCCGGCCTTAAAAAGACGGTGTTTGTGGACCGGGGCAACGGCTATTTCGAGCCCAGGAAGGTGGAGACCGGCTGGCGTTTCGGGGACCGGGTGGAAATCACCAAAGGGCTCGAACCCGGCGAACGCATCGTCATTTCGGGAAATTTTTTGGTGGATTCCGAAAGCCGCATGAAATTGGCTGCTGCCGGGTTTGCGGGCGACGTTGCCAGGGACCCGGTCAGCGGGGTCAATGTGGATGAGAATAAGGCCAAGGCTGCGGGCCTCCAATGCCGGTATAACAATCAGACCTATTATTTCCATGCGGAAGAGTCCCGGCGTCTATTTGAGCAGTATCCCGAGCGCTACCTGGAGCAACAAGCCAAAAGCCAGGAAGCAGGCAAAGCCGTCGGCCGGGGGACGCCCGGGTTGTCTGGGGCCAAATGTCCTGTCTGCGGCCTTGAGGTGGATGAAGCTCAAGCTAGGGCTAAGGGCCTGACCAGCGATTACCAGGGGAAAACTTACTATTTCTGCCGCTATTACTGTAATCGGGAGTTTGACAAGGCTCCCGGGCGTTACATCAAAGAGGAAGTCGCCGCCTGCTGCCCCCAGGGCGACCAGAAAGAAAAGGAAGACCCCCTGATCGTCAAGGATATCGTCTGCGGTTTGGAGGTGAATCGAGAAGAGGCGGCGGCACTGCGGTTGAAAAGGGAGTATCAAGGCCAGGCTTATTTTTTCTGCCGGGATTATTGCGCCCGGCAGTTTGATAAATCCCCGGAGCGTTATGTCCCCTGTCCGGTTTCCAGCCAGACGCCGCCGCCGGGTCCTCCCGCGGCTGTAACGTCGGCAGCCCCGGGTCTTGATAAAGGGGCTCAACAGCCCACGGCTTTGACAGAGACGCCGGCACTGGCCAAAGACCCGGTTTGCGGCATGAATGTGGAGACCACGGTCCAGAACCTGCACAGAACTCTTTATCAGGGGAAAACTTATTATTTTTGCAATGACCGTTGCAAGGAGCAGTTTGACCGAGAGCCCGAGCGCTACCTTAGCCAGAAAACGGCCGCTCCAGCGCTGACAGCCCCGCCCCAGGCCCTGCCGATAGCCCCGGCGCTACCGAAACCGTCCCAAGCCCAACCTGCTCCCTCCGCACCGACGGCAATGCCACAGCCTCAAGAGACGCAAGTTAGCCCTGCTCCTTATCCCGACGAGGTGGACAACGCTCCGCCAGCGATTAGGGATCCGGTGTGCGGCGTGTGCGGCCAGGTTGCGGTTCGAGGCCCGAAGGACCCCTTGAAATATAAAACCACCTATCAGGGAAAGACCTATGATTTTTGCTCCCAATTTTGCAAGGAGGAATTCGACAAAAGCCCTAAGGATTATGCAACTCCCGGGGAAGCTGCTCCCTCGCCGCCAACAGAGGTGCCAAAAAAGGTAAAGAAGCCTTCTCCCAAGAAAGAGAAGGTTCAGAAGCCGAAAAAGGCGCAGTCTCCACCGGCGGTCCCGCCTTTGGCCCCCTCAACCGCTCCTAGCACAGGAGAATAGCGGTAATGATTAACCGGATCATTGATTTTTCGGTGAACAACAAGGCCATCGTTTTTATTATGGTGGCTGCGGCCTGCCTGTTGGGGTGGTGGTCCATGAAACACTTGCCCCTGGACGCCATCCCGGATCTCACCGATACCCAGGTAATCATCTACTCCCGCTGGGACCGCAGCCCCGACATCATTGAAGACCAAGTTACCTATCCCATCGTCGCGGCCATGCTGGGCGCCCCCAAGGTGAAAGCCGTACGCGGCTTTTCGGATTTCGGTTACTCCTACGTCTACGTCATCTTCGAAGACGGCGCCGATATCTATTGGGCCCGGTCTCGAACGCTGGAATACCTGTCCGGGGTGCTGCCGCGCTTGCCTGAAGGTGTAAAGACCGAACTAGGGCCGGACGCCACCGGACTGGGGTGGGTCTTCCAATATGCGCTGGTGGACACCTCCGGTAAACATAGTCTGGAGGAACTGCGATCTTACCAGGATTGGTATCTTCGCTATTATCTGAAGTCAGTCCCCGGGGTGGCGGAAGTGGCGCCGGTGGGAGGATTCGTCCGCCAGTACCAGGTAAATGTGGATCCCAACCGATTAAAGGCTTATGACCTGTCCATCAGCAAGGTAGTCAAGGCCGTGCAGAGCGGCAACAAGGAAGTGGGGGGGCGCCTCATCGAATTCGGGGGGACCGAATATATGGTGCGGGGTCGAGGCTACGCCCGCTCCCTCAAGGATTTTGAGAATATCGTCCTAACCGCAGCTGAAGACGGCAGCTCCATCCGCATCAAAGATATCGGGCAGGTAAGTCTGGGGCCGGATTACCGGCGAGGGGTCGTTGATCTGGACGGGACCGGGGAAGTGGTGTCCGGCATCGTGGTGATGCGGCAGGGCCAAAATGCCTTGGATGTCATCGAGGGAGTCAAGGTCAAAATTAAAGAGATTGAACCGGGCCTTCCCAGCGGCGTTAAAATCGTGCCCATCTATGACCGCTCCGACTTAATCCAACGGGCGATTGACAACATGAAGTCCACCCTGGTGGAAGTGCTGGTCACCGTCTCCCTGGTGATCCTGGTCTTCTTATGGCACTTTCCCAGCGCCATCATTCCGGTGATCACCATCCCGGTAGTGGTGCTGATCTCCTTTATTCCCTTCCGGTTATTAGGGGTGACGGCCAATATCATGTCCCTGGGAGGGATCATCATCGCGGTGGGCGCCATGGTGGACGCCGCCATCGTGGTGGTGGAGCAGGTCCATAAAAGACTGGAAAAATGGAACTTGACCGGGCGTCTGCAAAACTACCAGGAGGTAGTGGTCAACGCCGTCAAGGAAGTTGCAGGCCCCAGTTTCTTTGCCTTGCTGGTCATTGCGGTCTCTTTTTTGCCCATACTTACCCTGGAAGCTGCGGAAGGCCGGATGTTCAAGCCCCTGGCTTACACCAAAAACCTGGCCATGCTGGTGGCCGCGGTGTTGGCTATCACTCTGGACCCGGCCTTGCGCCTTCTTTTTACGCGCCTGGATAATTTCCATTTCCGGCCGCCCTGGTTGTGCCGGCTGACCAACATGACCTTGGTGGGGACTATTCATCCCGAAGAAAAGCATCCCATCAGCCGCTTCCTGATCCGGGGATACGAGCCTATTGTCGCCTGGGCCCTGCGCCGGAAATGGGCGGTGATCGGGGGGACCCTGGCGTTGGTGCTCATCACGGTCCCCATCTATGCCCATCTAGGCTCGGAATTCATGCCGCCCCTGGAGGAAGGCTCCATACTATACATGCCTTCCACCATGCCGGGTATTTCCATCACGGAAGCCCAAAAAGTGCTCCAGATCACCGACCGGATCATTAAGCAGTTTCCCGAAGTGGATCGGGTCCTGGGCAAGGCGGGCCGGGCGGAAACCTCCACGGACCCAGCCCCGTTGTCCATGCTGGAAACGGTGATCACCCTGAAGCCCAAATCGGAGTGGCGGCCCAACCTGACCCAGGAAGAACTGATCAGGGAGATGAATCAGGCCCTGGCCATCCCGGGGCTGGCCAATGCCTGGACCATGCCCGTCAAGGGCCGCATCGAGATGTTGAGCACCGGGTTCCGAACCCCCATCGGCATCAAGATTTCCGGGGCCGATCTCAGCACCATCGAAGAAATCGGCGTGCGCATTGAATCCCTGCTGCCGGCCGTCAAGGGAACCCGCAGCGTCTTTGCAGAGAGGACCGGGAGCGGCTATTTTCTGGACTTCGATTGGAACCGGGAGGAATTGGCCCGCTATGGTCTGAGCATCGAGGAAGCGCAGGACGTCATCCAAAACGCCATCGGCGGGGAAAATGTCACCACCACGGTGGAAGGTCGTGAGCGGTATGCGGTCAACGTGCGTTACATGAGAGATTTCCGGTCGGATTTCAGCGCCCTGGAACGGATTCTGGTGCCGGCCGCGGACGGCAAGCTGCAGATTCCCCTGTCCCAGTTAGCCAGCATCAAGACGGTGAGCGGCCCGGCCATGATTCGCAATGAAAACGGGCTGCTGACGGGCTATATTTATATTGACATGGCCGGCCGGGACCCCAATGGCTATGTGGAGGAAGCGGCCCAATTAATCAAGAAAAACATTAAGCTGCCCGCAGGTTACGCCATCTCCTGGAGCGGCCAATATGAAGCGGCCCAGCGGGTGAAACAGCGCCTGCTGGTGGCCGTGCCCGTGACCCTGCTCCTTATTTTTCTGCTCCTTTACATGAATACCCGGTCCCTGACCAAGACCGCGATCATCATCCTGGCAGTGCCCTTCTCCGCCATCGGCGCGGTCTGGCTCTTGTATCTTTTGGGCTACAACCTGAGCGTGGCGGTCTGGGTGGGGTTGATCGCCCTATTGGGGGTGGATGCGGAAACGGGGATTTTCATGCTCCTCTACCTCGACTTGGCTTACAATCAGGCCCAAAAGGAAGGACGGCTCCAGACCCTCCCCCAGTTGCGGGAGGCCATCATTGAGGGCGCGGCCCAGCGGATCCGGCCCAAATTCATGACCGCGGCGACTTTGCTTCTGGGACTCATCCCCATTATGTGGTCCATGGGCACCGGGGCCGACGTCATGAAGCGCATCGCCGCCCCCATGATCGGCGGCATCGTTACTTCTTTTCTCCTGGAGTTGCTGGTTTATCCGCCGATATACGAGATCTGGAAGTGGAATTTCGAAATGAAGAAGAAAGCCTAAGGGGGACAAACAAGGAACTTCGTTGGGCTGGAGACAAGTATCTAATACGGACTCTCCCAGGCCAAGAAAGATTAATGCGCCGGCAAAACATGAGGGGTAGTGACTGAACTTCTTCGGAATAAAAAGAAAAGGAGAAGGAAGAAAATGAAAGGCAAAGTGTTTATAGGGATGATGATTGCTGTCGTTTTGTTTATGGGTGTGCCGGCCTTTGCCCAAAAGGCTGAGGACGTCCAGAAACATGCCAGTTGCAAGTATTGCGGCATGGACCGGGAGAAGTTCAATTACAGCAGGATGTTGATCACTTACAATGACGGTTCTGAACTTGCCTCTTGCAGTATTCATTGCGCGGCCCTCGACCTGGCATTGAACCTAGGCAAGTCCCCCACTTCCCTGCAGGTAGCCGATTATAATACCAAGAAACTCATCGACGCCGAGAAGGCCGCCTGGGTGATCGGCGGCAAAAAGCCCGGGGTGATGACCAAGGTGGCCAAATGGGCTTTTGAAAAACAGGAGGACGCCCTGGCCTTCATCAAGGAGAACGAAGGGAAGGCGGCTGCCTTTGATGACGCCATGAGAGCTACCTTTGAAGATATGTATGGCGACGTCAAGATGATCCGGGCGAAACGGGAGAAGATGAAGGAAATGAAAATGAAAGGGCAGGAAGAAAAGAAACACCACTAATGAACTGCCCGGGCCGGAGGGAAGAACCGTGGTTCCGGTTCTTCTCTCCGCCCCATATCCGGGAACCGGAAATTTGAGGGTACCTATGAAATATCTGCAAATCGTCTTGGCGCTCCTGGTGCTTACGAATTCTGGGTATGCAGCGGATGATCCCGGCCCGAAAAAGCCCGGACCCACGGATAAGTGCCCGGTCTGCGGCATGTTTGTGGCAAAATACCCAGATTTCGTCGCCTGCCTGGTCTTTAAGGATGGCTCCCAGGCGTTTTTCGACGGCGTCAAAGACCTGATGAAATACTACTTCGGTCTGGCAAAATATAATCCTGCCAAGAAAACCGCGGACATTGCCGCTATCCACTTGACGGATTACTATAGCCTTAAATTAATCGACGGCCGGCAAGCCTATTACGTGGTGGGCAGCGACGTCTTCGGACCCATGGGCCGGGAGTTGATCCCGCTTGCAGAGGAAACGGCTGCCAAGGAATTCCTGAAAGACCATAATGGCAAATCAATATTGACCTTTCCGGAGATCACGAAGGCACTGATTGGGACCCTCGATTAACCGCGATTAACCGGATTCCGATTGTTGACCTGTACCACCTCAACTTCTTTGCACTGGAACCCGGAACTTTGGACTTTTGGGGCGGCCCGGCCCGCTGGAGATCGGTCTTGAGAAAATCTTCAATATTTATCTCCTTCATCCTGGGTTGTACTTTGACCCTCGGTTTGGCTTTCCTGGACGCCCTTTTCCAAAAGGCGGGCGACTTACCCTTACTCCGCCAGGAGATCAAAGTGGTGGAAACCTTGCAACTCACCGATTTCTGCCTGGCCACGGAAGCGCGGCACACCCGTCACCCGTCCCAGTCTGACTGGCACAGTCCTTTTCAGAGCCACCCCGGGGCTCTGGATCACTTCCCTTCCGGGGCCATCATTCAACCCCCGGAGAGGATCATCAAGGGACATGAGTTACCTCGTTAATAAGCAGCGCAATATCCTGGATTTTGCCCTCTCTTCCCTGCTGCGGCGCAAAGGGAAGAACCTGGCGTTGGTGGCCGTCTATACCCTCGTGGTCTTTGCCTTGGCCTCCGTCATGTTCTTTGCCGCCGCCCTGAAAAAGGAAGCCTCCCTGGTTCTCAGCGCCACCCCGGAGCTCATTGTCCAGAAAATGGTGGCGGGCCGCCATGATCTCATCCCCATGAGTTACGCCGAAAAAATCAGGAAAATTCGGGGGGTAACCGCGGTGGAAGGGCGCCTCTGGGGTTATTATTACGATCCCCTGGTACGGGCTAACTACACTCTGCTGGTAAACGAGAAAACCGCCCTCCCGGAAAAGACCATCGCCGTGGGCGCGGGGATTGCCAGGGTGCGCAGCGCCTACCGGGGCAGCACGATGAACTTCTCCAGCTACGAAGGCAAGCCCATGCTTTTCCAAGTGCGGGGGATTCTCAGCCAGGAATCGGAGTTGCTTTCCGCGGATTTGATCTTGCTTTCCGCGACGGATTTCCGGCGCCTGTTCGGCGTCCCCGAGGATTACGCCACGGATCTCACCGTGCAGGTGCGGAACAAAAAAGAGGTGGCCACCGTGGCTGCCAAGATCCAGCAAATGCTTCCGGATACCCGGCCCATTTTGCGGGATGAGATCATACGCACCTATGAAGCCGTCTTTGACTGGCGGGCCGGGATTGTTATCGTTGTCCTCTTGGGTGCCCTCCTGGCCTTTTTAATCTTCGCCTGGGACAAGGCTGCTGGGTTGAGCGCGGAAGAGAGACGGGAAATCGGCATCTTAAAAGCCATCGGCTGGGAAACATCCGACGTCTTGCAATTGAAGTTCTGGGAGGGGTTGACGGTCTCCCTCACCGCCTTCCTCCTGGGAACCATTTTCGCCTACGTCCATGTCTTCCTGGCCGCCGCGCCCCTGTTTGCCACGGTTATTAAGGGCTGGTCCATCCTTTATCCCAACTTCCGGCTCACTCCTTTTCTCAATGTCTTTCAAATCGCGGTTCTCTTCTTTTTTACGGTGGTGCCCTATACCGTGGCCACCATTATCCCTTCCTGGCGGGCGGCCACTATCGACCCGGACCAGGTAATGCGGACCTGAGGCAGGGATGATCGAACTCCAACATATCTTTAAAATCTTTAACGCAGGCAAGCCCAATGAGCACGTGGCCGTGGAGGACGTGAGCCTGACCATCGAGGCCGCCAAAATCACAGTGCTAAGAGGTCCCAGCGGCTCGGGGAAGACCACTCTGCTCAGCGTGCTGGGGTGCATGGCCCGGCCCACCTCCGGCCGCATTCTGCTTCAGAACCGGGAAGTCACCAGCCTGCCGTCCCGGTTTCGCACTGAGATCAGGAGGAAGACTTTCGGGTTTATCTTTCAACAATACCATCTCCTCCAGGGGATCAGCGTCCTCGAGAACGTCATGCTCCCGGCCTACCCCAACGGCGACAGCTTTGCCCAATTAAAGCAGCAGGCCGAGAAATTGCTGGACCTTTTCGGCCTGCTTCCCAAGGCCGCGTCCAAGGTGGAATGGCTCTCCGGCGGCGAAGCCCAGCGAACCGCTATCGCCAGGGCCCTGGTAAACAATCCCGCAGTGATCATTGCCGATGAACCCACGGCCCACCTGGACACCAAGCTCTCCCGGGAATTGATGGAGATCGTCGCTAAATTCAAGGCCGAGGGCAAAACCATCCTCATCGCCAGCCATGACCCCATTGTTCATGAATCGCCGGTGGTTGACCAGGTCGTGGACATGCGGGACGGCAAGCTGATGGACTCGGGAGCCGCCTGAGTGCTGTTCACCCCTGCCATCATCGCCCTGTTTGCCGGGTCCCTCATTACCTCCGGCCTCCTGGTGGGCGCGGCCTTGGCCGGCGTGCCTATCATATTGTACTGGAACCTGCGTGACGGCAGCGAACTCCAGCTAAAGCTGGAGCGCCGAACCTACCTGATTTCCACCTGCGTTGCCTACGCTTTTGCCTTTGAGCTCATCTCTATGTTTCTCTTCATCTATACAGCAGATAGCATCCACAGTTTCTTTGTGGGGGCTATGTGCGCCGCCGGGTCGCTCAATGCCAACCAGTGGGGGTATCCGACCCTCATCTTCAGGATCGTTAATTTCCTCCTCGCCGGGTTATGGCTGATCGTCAACTACACCGACAATAAGGGCTACGATTATCCTCTGATCAAAATGAAATATGTTCTGCTCCTGATCATTGCACCCTTGATCCTGGCGGAAACCGTGATCCAAGCCCAATATTTCTTCGGACTTAACCCGGAAGTGATTACTTCCTGTTGCGGGGCCCTGTTTTCTGCCACCACCAGTAGCGTGGCGGCAGACATTATAGCCTTCCCCCAGAGACCCATGGCGCTGGTTTTTGGGGCTAATATGCTCTTGTTGCCGGTCCTGGGAATCTTCTCTTATCGCACCGGCAAGGGGGGATACTTGTTTGCCGTCACCGCGTTGTTGGCCTTTCTCATCTCCAGTGCCGCCTTTATCTCCTTCATCTCCACCTATTTTTATGAACTTCCCACCCACCACTGTCCCTTCTGCGTTTTGCAGTGGGAATACCGCGGCATCGGCTACCCCCTCTTCCTGGCGTTGCTGGGAGGGGCTCAGGCGGGCATGGGGGTGGGTATCCTGACACCTTACCGGGACACAGGCAGCCTGAAGGGAACCTTGCCTGCCATTCAGAAGAAACTTATTTTTATTTCCTTAATCTCCTTCGCATCTTTCGCGGCGATTTCCATCTATCAGATAATATTTTCAAATCTCAAGATGTAACCGTCTCAGATCTATCAGGGTGTTGAAAAACTAGCAATCGCGATTGGTTATCAATGGTGCTATACTGCCGGACATCAAGCCGGAGGTCGATGTCCATGCGCGGAACCGA
>QZIZ01000101.1 GCA_003599195.1 Deltaproteobacteria bacterium
TCGGTTCCGCGCATGGACATCGACCTCCGGCTTGATGTCCGGCAGTATAGCACCATTGATAACCAATCGCGATTGCTAGTTTTTCAACACCCTGCTAGTAGTGCTCGAAAAATCAAACATGTCTCGGAAGAAGTTGTAGCATTTTACTAAGAACGATTGTTATTATGGGCCATAAACCTCTAACTCCTTTCAATGCTTAGTTTTTCCACGAAACTATTATAGAACTCAATGTGTGATATGGGACGGTTTTATTTTATTTCCCAAGTAATTTCTAACGGACAGCAGTGTTTTGAGACAAAAGTTCCATATCAAGTACGAGCTATACTTGCGATGTCAGCATATTAGCATCAGCGGTTGATAAAATTCGCCGTCAGGAGCATAATAGTAATAGTTGACCAATCGGAGTATCCGATTATTTATAAAGTCCAATTGCTCCAGCTCCATACGAATAGAGAAATCTCCAATCGGGCAATCCAGGTAGCCGGGCATGCTATCGCTGCCAACACGGCAAATAAGGTACTCCAAGAAAGGGACTTCAGACTCATTCGGGATTAATCCCTGAAACAAAAAAGTGCTTGTATTTGGGATAAGCCCCACCCTAATACAGCGATTACGAGAAAGATGCGCAAGTGCGCTTCCTGCAACACTGAAACTCCCTCGGCCATCAGGAAGGTTCCCTACGGTGATGTGCTCGTTATCAGCCAGATTTGATAGAAATTCCAATTCATTACCATTAAAACTTTCAGACAAGGCAGCTGCGAGGCGATCCGGCTGTAACGGCTCAAGAGATGAACTGATCAGTCCATTACGCATAGAGCCTATGCAGAACTGAAGTACTTTCCAAAGTGTTTCCAACCAACCAGGATTCCTTACATTGAATTTCTCACATCCGAAGTATGCATATAATTGGACTGAAGTTAACATCCCGATCGGGCGATGTTGCAGCCTTTTTGACGGTATGTAACTCAAGAAACGAAAACCGTTGGTGAGCAAAAAAGATATGGTATTTAATTCTGATGCCATTCCGCGTCTCCTTAATGTCTCTGGGCGATGTAAAGCCTTCTGTAATTGGTACCGCTGGCGGCACGACATGGATCCCGGTCGTTGTCCACCAGGCCGCAGCCGGCGAAGGTCTTGTAGATCTGAGTATCCAGATCATCACGATCTGTGAGGATTACGAAAGTAAAGTTGCCGCCGAGTTTGCGATGGACCTTGCGGGTGAACATAACCATGGAGTAGCTCTTACCGGCCCCCTGGGTATGCCAAAACACACCCAGCTTGCCCTGGCGGTTCCTCCGGTCTTTTACTGCCTCAATGGCGCGGTTAACTCCGAGAAATTGATGGTTGCGGGCGAGGATTTTGCGGGATTCGCCGGAGGAATCATCGAAGACGATGAAGTTCTCAACCAAATCCAAGAAGTTGCGCTTCTCAAAAACCCCTTTGAGCAGTGTTTCCATAGCCACAACGCCCGGGTCCTCCTCTGCCAGGCGTTTCCATGCGTGAAAGTGCTCGAACCGGCTGAATGCCGAACCCAGCTTGGCCTCCACCCCGTTGGCCAATACGACCAAGGCGTTGTGGTGGAACAGGTGCGGGACAGTGTCCTTGTAGTCGGCCAGGTTTTTCTCATAAGCCGCGCGAGTGTCCTTGTTGATATTCTTCAGTTCCATGAACAGCAGCGGCAAGCCATTGACGAACCCGACGATGTCCGCCCGGCGGCGGTAGAGATCACCCCGCACCCATAGTTCGCGTACGCAAAGGAAGTGGTTATTCTCCGGGTTCTCGAAATCGAACACCCGGAGACGCTGTTTGACCAGTTCATCCCGGGTGTTGCGGAAGGCAACCTGGACGCCATCCTTGACCATGGCGTGCTTTTCACGATTAGTGGCGAAGGGTGTCTGGGTGGCGGAAATCGTCACGATCTGCCTCACGGCGTCATCGTACGCGTCCTCCGGCAGATCTGGATTCAGCTCGACAAGCTTCTGCCGCAGATAACGGGTGAGCACCACCTCCCGGTCCGAGGCCCGCCCCAGCGTCCCGGCGGGGCCATAGGTCTCGGTATTATAAGCATAGACCGACTCCCAGCCGAGTTGCCTTTCCAGGTACTCCGCCGTGGTCTGCTGGACCAGAGTGTCTTCGGAGTAGACGTGCATTGACCACTCCTGCGGTTCCACCGGGGATAGTATTTTCCCGTTATCGTCTTACCCGGTCGATTTAACCATGGCCGGGTCGATATATTAACTAAGTTATTTAAATAAGTTACAAGCTATATTGACCATGGCTATCGACCAACCTGCTCCAATTCAACCATTTTTGGTCGATATCTAGGCTGCAACCCAATAGCGCCGGCCGCGTTTTTCACCTTCGTAACGAATCCTGCCAGCCGCGGCCAGTCCGTCAAGAGATCGCTTGAGCCTCCGGCGGTTTATTTCTGAGCCAATACGCTTTTGGATATCCCCTATGGCCGATCCAGGATAGCGCCTTAGATCCGCAATAATCAGGGCCTCAAGCCGATGCGGTTCAATTCTGCTGAGAGTGGTGGGCTGGGAAAAATCCATGCGTTTCAGCAAGGTTGGGTCGACATAATAGCGGGTGGCCCTGGCCCGTCCAACCTGTTTCACCAAGCCTCTCTCCTGCAAATGCCCCATCCAGGAAGCCAGCATATCGGTATGCCCAAGTTCCAGAGAGTCAACCAAGTCGCGGGCGGTCAGGGAATCATGCTGTGCTAACAACCCCAGAGTAATGCGCTCCCGCTGGGTGAGCTGGAAGGTTTGATCCGCCTTGGTCATGAAATCTATGACCTCGGGTTTGAGTACCCGCCGGCGCACCGTGACCTCGACCCGGTCCGGCCCTTCCCTGAGTTCCGGCAAGGGCCGCCCCTGGGAAAGCAATACTTCATACAGCTTATCGTAGCCGCTGCCTTCACGCTCCATCAGCTTAAGGTCGTGGAATACGCGCGCCAGTTGCTCATTGCGGCGCACGGTGGTGTGCAAAATATTGCGTGGCGTCACACCTAAGGGGAGCAGCCCGGGATTGACCACCTCCAGACGATCGGGATGCAGATTCAAAAAGATGTCCCCACCCTGGGTGTAAGGCCGGTGCACCAGGGCATTTACCAGGAGTTCCCGGACTACCACTTCGTCGTAAAGAGGTAGGTACTGCCGGAACAGACCATCAGGGAGCTCATATCGCTCGCGAAAGTCTGGAACTTCCCGCCAGACTGTCTCCACCAACTCCATGGGCGTCAGGTCGTGTTCGTCCCAGACCAACTTATTTACCTTCTGGCCGCGCTCGTCATACTTGATGAATTGAATCACCGGGGCGGTGCCCAGACGGGCGCGGTCCCCCCGCCGGCCGACGCAGAGCACCCCCAGGTTGGTCAGCCAGGGGCCATCGGCCATCAGATAGTGGTCCAACAGTTCCTGGTCACTTTTTTCCTTGACTGATGACTTGACCCGCTCTGACTCCCGAATACCTTTGGCAAAGAGCGCGAGTTTGAGCGGATCGGCATGTTCTCTGGGGATGTGCAAAGAAGTCAGCGTTTCCCAGGGCTGGGCGCTGCGTTCGTTGAGAAGGCGCTGGATTTCATCGCCCAATAGCGGCTTGCATTCATCCGCAATGCGCAGGTAATAGCGCCCATCTGTAGTAGACGCCGGGGTAAGAGAGCGGGAAACCCTTAACTCGATATACTCGGCTCCTGTGGCCGTGGTGTTGATGGTGGCGGCCACGGTGACGTTCACCGTCAGCTCCCCGAGGCGCTTTCTGATTTTATCCGGAAGGTTCCTGGGGATGGTCTGCCCCGCGGGGGGCTCGTTGGCCCTGTCTTCGATACCGATCAGGATGGCGCCGCCCCGGGCATTGGCAAAACAGACGCAGTCCTTGGCCAGTTCACCCCACTGAGCGTTCTTGCCCGTGACTATTCTTAAGGATTTGCGCTCGATATTTTGCCCTTCATCCGTCATACAGCTATCTCTCCATTCATGAGGCGGGGGAGGAGGAGGTCGCGGGCTTCCATCAGGTTAAGTTGTTGCTTTTTGAGGACTCGCACCTGTTGAAAAATTCGAAAAGCTATATCATCGAACTCTTGGGATAGCAGTTTGGAGGGCACGATTATAGCCATTTGCCGAAAACGTCCTTTGCTTATCTCCTTGTATGTAGCCCCACCCGCGTGCAATCGTATCTCCTCAACTTGGTACATCAGATTGTGAAGCAAATACATACGAAGCCATGCCTCGTGAGGAACGATGTTGATAAACCCTTGGTTGGTGCACACCTCCTTATCCATCAAGGCAAAGAATCCTACTGACGCTCTGCTGGTCATCAAGATAGTTTCAGGCGGTACCATACGTGCTGAGGACGACTTGATCCCTGACTCGGTGATCTTTTTCTCAGAATCAATAAGAGGAAGACAGTCATTTCTCGTAACGTCAGAAGGTATTACCCAAGTGACGTCTCCGCTATCCCAGTATGCAGGATTCGAGGTTGAAGGAGTGCCACCGCCAATGGTTTGGCAAATGTCTTCGATTTTCTTTTTTTGCCACCCTTCGGGTACGGCGTCTTTGATCTTAACGTGTTCATGGCCAGGGAAGCGGAAGCGGACGAACCACTCCTTGTAGAGCAGCCGCGCCGCCTGCTCCAGCAACTGCATCCGCCGCCGGTTGTTCTCGATTAGGTCGTCGTAAGCGGAGAGGATGGATGTAATCTGTCTCTGCTGGTTAGATGGTGGAAGGCTAATGTGTATTTGACCGAGCCTGGTCAAGTTTAAATTCGGTTGTGCTGCCTGGGCGCTCAGGCTTTGAATGAATGAAAACATCTCCTTACGCTTGAACAGATAATACACAAATCTCGGTACGGCTTTCTGCTTATCTATCCTGACAATCGCGACTGCCTGGTTTGTATTCGCCGGCAGATGTTCTTCCCTAACGAAGCCACACTTACCGGTCTTCGCTCCCGCGATTGTTATCAGTACATCTTCGCTCTGCAAAATCGATCGCCTGAGTAACTCGTGGGTCTTCTCATCTATGAAGGCAAAGCCATTTGCATCCAGATTGCTGTCCCCATTCAAGGCTTCTGCCTTAATGAATCTCACGCCCTGGTCCGTAAACGCTTCGCCAAGCGTTGTAGGGGTTGTGCCTTTGGTTATTCGTAGTGATACGTCTTTGACTGTTATTTCAGGCCAAGTCATATCCCCAACTCCTCGAAGTTCTTTTTGATCTTTGCGGCAAGTTGGGTTGCCTCGGCGTTGAGGTCCTCCAGTTCTACGTGGATATTTCGCAGGGTCTCCTCAAAGTCAAAATCCTCGTCCTCTTCTTCAGGCACCACGCCCACATAAAGGCCAGGAGTCAAGCTTCAATCGTTAGCCTCGATTTCGGCCTGGTCCACCAACTTGACCAACCCCGGCAAATTGCAGAGTTTGGCTTCAGGGAAACGTTCGGTCAGCCAGCGGGCCTGGCGGTGGAAGTAACGGACCTGCTTGAGTTGCTCCACTGCCAATTGCCGGGCTTCGTCCACAGCCTTACGGCCCCGGAAGATCTCCCGGCCGGCCCACTGGCCGCGGTCCCGGGTCCCACAGTCATTTTCACAGGTCTCAATCAACCGGCAGGTGAGCTTATACAGCAGATCCATCTGCTTGATGAGGTCGCGGCTGGTTTCGGCCAGGGGCGCCAGCCGTTCCACCGCTTCCTTCAGCGCCCCGTTGGTGGTCTTTTGGTTCTTCCAGGCCGCCTGTTCCTTGGCGATGGCCTTCTTAAAGGTGTCCACATCAGCAGTGAAGGCCTGGGCGGTGGCGTCCAACTCCTTCACTGATTCATAAGTTGGCGCATCTTTGCCCAGCGTGGCCAGGAAAGGCTGGAGGACATCCCGCAGCGCTCCAAGGGAGGCTGAAAAATTCGGGAGGGGCTCAATCAGGTTGCCGGCGTCATCCTCATGGGAAAAGCAGGCGCTGCCCTCAAAGAGCAGGCGGGTGCAGTAGCCCGCCACCAGATCAAGGTAACGGTGGGTCTGCCCGCGGTAAAGCCAGACAATGGCCAGGAGGTTCTGCTCATGCTCAGGGCTGAAGTCGTAAATCTTGCGGGTGACCTTGCGGAAGATGTGGCGGGCGTCGAGCATGAGCACCTGGTCCCGGTGCTCCTCCGGCTTGGCCCGGTTGAGGAACCAAAGCTCACAGGGGACGGTGCGGGTATAGAAGAAGTTGGAGCGGATGGCGATCATGATATCCACCTCGCCGGTTTCGATGAGTTTCCGGCGCACCTTGGCTTCATCCCGGCCGGCGCTGGAAGCCTGGGACGACATGACGAACCCGGCCCGGCCCTTTTCTCCAAGGTAGCTGTAGAAATAACTGATCCAGACATAATTGCCATTTACCACTTTGCCCTTTTTGTTCACCCCAGGCAGGCCGAAAGGCAGGCGCGGGTCGGCCTTAGCCTTGTCGGCGTCGATCTCGTCCACGTTGAAAGGCGGATTGGCCATGACGAAGTCCGCCTTGCCTTGCAGTTCGTGGGGGTCCTCATAATAGGTGATGGCCTTCTGGATGTCCCCTTCCAGCCCATGCACAGCCAGGTTCATCTTGGCCAGGCGGATGGTGGTGGCGTTCTTTTCCAGACCCCGGAAGGTGAGCTTTTCCGTAGGGTTCCCGTGACGCCGCTCCACAAACCGGGCGCTCTGCACAAACATGCCGCCGGAGCCGCACGCCGGGTCCAGCACCGTGCCGCTTTCCGGTTCCAAAACGTTGGCGATGAGAGAGACCAGAGAGATAGGGGTGAAAAACTCGCCGTTGTCATGGGCTTTGAGGTCGGCGAACTGGGTCAGAAAATATTCGTAAATACGCCCAAAGACATCACCGGAGGCGTTCTTGAGTTCCTCGGGGTTGAGGGTGCGCAGAAGCTGGCCCAGCACGCTTTTTTCTAATTCCTGATATTCACTCTTGGGCAGCACGCCCCGTAAATTCTCGTAGTCGGCCTCAATGGATTCCATGGCCTCGATAATGGCCTTGGCGCGGTCGTCGCTGTCGGTAAGGCTAACCAGGGCATCGAATCGGGCCTTTGGTTGCAGGAAGATAGCGCTTTTTTGGGAGAAGTCTTCTTTGGTCAAGGCCCGTTTCTTGCCGCCCCGGGTCGGGAGGCCTGCTTCGATATCGTCTTTTACCGCCAGATAGCGGCTGTAGGCATGCCGGAGAAAGATCAACCCCATTACCGGCAGGAAGTACTCGTTGCTGGCGTAGTTGGAGTTGGCCCGCAACGTATCGGCGGCAGTCCAGAGGCGTTTCTCGATGGCCTCAATATGTTCAAGCTGGGCCATGTTTGTCTTCTTCTCCCAAAAACTTCTTCAAGAGGTCATGCCCTCGTTCACCGAGATTGCGCAGCAAGTCCTCGATCTGCTTCAACGCCAGGGGCGACGGCCTGGCGCGGCCATTTTCCCAGTGGTTGATGGTAGGGAAGGTCACGCCTAACCTGGCGGCAAATTTCTCCTGGGTCAGACCAGTCCTCTCCCGGAGATCTCGAACAAATCGGGGTATGCCAGACTGAGGATTCACCATAATATCCTTTCAGAGGCGAGAGGATTCATTCGCATCGATAATTAAATCAAGCTCCTCATCAGATGACATACCACACGATAATGGGGATGGATGTCAAGAGAATTTGCCGGGATTGGTGGCCGGAAGTGGGAGACCAAAATATCCTAAAAAATCAGGCTAATTACGCTAGCAGAATTTTTAAGCAAGATTTTTTAAATGACCGCTAATATATAGTATATTTGGAACCAAGGAGACCTGACGCATTGTGGCTTCAGCCGACATGGTAAGTATTTGTAAGGACTAACCAATCATTTTCCTTGAAACTGTGAAAGTAGAGAACCGTCACCATGGCGATCTTTGCCGAGTGTCCATTTTGTCATAGAAAACAGGGTGTCAAGAATCGCGATTGCGCCGGCTGTGGAAATGACCTGGTGAAGGCAAAGCGGGCCGGCAAGGTCCGCTACTGGGTTCACTACCGGGTCCCCAGCGGGAAACAGCGCTGGGAAATTGTGAAACTCCACGATGGAAGCCCTGCGGGAATCGAAGAGGCCCGGGCCGCAGAGGGAAAGCGCAAGGCTCAAAAAGTAGAAAACCCCTCGATTCTGGAAAAGGTCCCCTCGGAACGTATGACCTTTACTGAGCTTGCAGAATGGTATCTTGACCTGAAGTCTGTCAAGAAACTCGCCTCCTATGACCGGATCAGGCAAGGTATCGCCAACTTTAACCAGGAGTTAGGAAATCGCATTGTAAGCAGTCTAAAGCAGATAGACTTGGAAGAGTACCAGGACAAGCGTGAAGAGGAAGGCCGGGCACCAGCCACTATCGACATGGAAATTTCCCTGGTCAAAACCATGGTATCCAAGGCGTTCGATAACGACCTGGTGGACGGCCGGACAGTCAAACCTTTCAGGGTTATTAAGCGGAAACTGCAGAAAGCGGCCAATGCCAGGAAGCGCATCCTGACCATTGAAAAATATTTGAACCTGGTGGAAGTCGCCCCGGGTCACCTGAAGGCGTTCTTAATCATCGGCTTCAATACCGGCATGAGGTTGGGGGAGCTCCGGGCCTTGAGGTGGTCACACATAGACCGGGAGAGATGGGTTATCAGGCTCCCAAAAGACATCCCCAAGGAAAAGAGGCCCAAGGTAATTCCGATCAATCATCACGTCAAGCGGGTCCTGGCGGAGCTTCCCAGGGCAATTCACCATGATTTTGTGCTTACCTACCAGAATGAGCCTATAAGGAGTGCTGGAGGAGTGAAAAATTCTTTTTTCACAGCCTGTGAAAAGGCGGGAATCGTCCAGGGGCGGGATAAACCGGACGGGATCCTCTTCCATGATATTCGACGTACGGTCAAAACCAATATGCTTAATGCCGGCATGGATAAAGCCTATCGGGACAAGATCATGGGCCACTCCCTTATGGGCATGGACGTTCATTATCTGGCCCCCTCTGAAGAAGACCTCCATCGCGCCATGGCTCTTTACACTTCCTGGTTAGATGCTCAATTTGCAAATGCTAGACAAAACGCTAGCCAAGGGGCAAAAAAGGATTAGCTGAAGTCAGCTAACCCTTTGATATAATTGGCGCGCCCGGAGGGATTTGAACCCCCGACACACGGATTCGTAGTCCGTTGCTCTATCCAGCTGAGCTACGGGCGCGTGGTTGGGATGGGTCTTGGGAATGATATGCGCGTTGGCTTATCTTATTTTTTATAACTTCCTGAAGTTAAAAGGTCAACCCCATATTCCGGCTAAGTCGGGGGAGGAACAGTCGTTCGATTAATAGTTCCGGCTTCCGGGTTTCCGGTTGAGACCTCTGCGAAAGTCTCCCCAGCTGTCATTCTGAGGGAGCGGAGCGACCGAAGAATCTCGTTTCCCGGCAGAGCCGATGATTACAATCAGATAGGAAAATTCTGGTTGCCCAAAAAACAGATTCGCAACGAAGCTTCGCTCCGTTCAGAATGACATTTTAAGACTTTCGCAGAGTATCTGGTTCGGTGTTGCAACCAGTGGAATAACTTTCTATTTCTCTGCTCTTGCGTCTTTCTTTGCGCCTTGGCGTCTTTGCGTGAGGCTTCCTTAAGCACTATCTTGTACATATTGTTATATAGACATAATAACCTATAAGGGTGTTCGCCGTACGGTAATTCTGGTATAATTTAAAGGATTCATTTCTGAGGGAATTTTGGGGTTTCTGCCAGAACTCTCCGAGGGTACCATTACGGCTATAGAAACTCTTTGCCAACGCAAACTCCGGGTGACGGGGATCGTCCAGGGCGTGGGTTTTAGGCCCTTTGTCTATCGCCTGGCCAAAAACCACCGGCTGGCCGGCTGGGTCTGCAACACCTCCAACGGGGTGGAGATCCAGGTAGCCGGCCCGCCCGAGTCCCTGGAGAGCTTTGTCCGTAGCTTGTCTGCGGACGCACCGGCCCTGGCCCGGATTGATGCGGTCCTCCACCTGGAGGCCGGGCCTTTGGAGCAGGGCGATTTCCGCATCCTGGAAAGCCAAAACCTGGCCGGGACCGAGGCCCTGATTCCCGCGGACGTCTCCACCTGCGAAGACTGTTTCCGGGAGATCATGGACCCCGGCGACCGGCGGTTTCAGTACCCTTTCACCAATTGCACCAATTGTGGCCCCAGGTTTACCATCATCAGGGAGGTCCCCTACGACCGGCCCCAGACCACCATGGCCTCTTTTCCCATGTGCCTCTGGTGCCGGGAAGAATACGAAAATCCGGAGGACCGGCGCTTCCATGCCGAGCCCACCGCCTGTCCGGTGTGCGGCCCCCGGGTCTGGCTGGAAATAGATGGAAAGCGCGTTGAGGACGAAGTGCTGAAGGCCGCTGGCCGCTGGCTCAAAGAAGGGAAAATCGTGGCGGTCAAAGGTCTCGGAGGCTTCCACCTGACCGCGGACGCCCGGAATGACGCGGCGGTGCGTTTGCTCCGCAACCGTAAGGGCCGGGTGGCCAAGCCCTTCGCGGTCATGGTCAAGGGCCTGGCTGAAGCGGAACTTCTGGGGGAACTGGGGGACGAGGAACGATCCCTGCTCCTGTCCCCGGAGAGGCCCATCGTCCTGGTGCGGAGGCGGGAAGACGGCCCGGCCACGCCCCAGGTGGCCCCGGGGAATAAATACGTGGGGCTGATGCTGCCGTATACGCCCTTACACATGCTGCTCTTTGAGCATGCTCCTCCGGCCCTGGTGATGACCAGCGGCAACCTGAGCGAAGAGCCGTTGGAGTATACCAACGAAGGCGCCCGGACCCGCCTCGCCGCGCTGGCGGACGCCCTGCTGCTCCATAACCGGGAGATCCAGGTTCCTTGCGACGATTCGGTGGCGCGGCCTCTGGCCGGCGGCATGGTGATCCCCATCCGCCGGGCCCGGGGGTGGGTGCCCCGGTCCATCAGCCTGCCCCTGGAGACTTCCTGCGTCCTGGGAGTGGGCGGCGAGCAGAAAAATACTTTCTGCCTGGCCTGGGGGACAACCGCGGTTTTGAGCCAGCACATCGGCGACCTGGACACCGCGGAGACCTACGATTATTACCGCTACGCCATCCGGCATTTTGCCGGCCTTTGCCGCCGGGAGCCTAAGGCGGCCGCCCACGACCTGCACCCGGGATATCTCAGCACCAGATACGCCCGGGAGCAAACCGGCCTCCGGCTTATCGGCGTGCAGCACCATCACGCCCATATCGCCGCGTGTCTGGCGGAAAACGGCCGGACGGACAGATGTATCGGCATCGCCCTGGACGGCACCGGCTATGGAACGGACGGCACGGTCTGGGGGGGCGAGATCCTGGTGGCGGACCTGGCCGGTTTTACCCGGGCCGGGCATCTGGCACCGGTGCGTCTGCCCGGCGGGGAAGCCGCGGTGCGCCAGCCCGTGCGCATGGCCGCGGCTTATCTTCGAGCCGCGTATGGAGATGATTTCGAGAAAATCGCCGGGGAAGTGGACTTTACTTTTAACCCTTTGGAATGGCAGGTTCTAAAGCGCCAGTTGGCCACGGGACTGAATTCCCCGCCCACTTCCAGCGCCGGGCGGCTTTTTGACGCAGTGGCCGCGGCCCTGGGGGTCTGCCGGGACCGCACCTACGAAGGGCAGCCCGCGGTGGAGCTGGAGATGGTCGCGGTTCCGGAGGAAGAGGGATTTTACCCCATCCTCCTGGATACGCAAGGAGAGACCCTGGTCCTGGACACCCCGGCCCTCTTTAAGGAGGTGGTGGAGGATTACCGGCGGGGGACCGGGGTAGACCGGACCGCAGCCCGGTTCCACAACTCCCTGGTGCGCCTGCTCGCCGATACCTGCCTGGAGGTGCGGACCCGGACCGGGCTCAATATGGCGGCCCTCTCCGGAGGGGTCTTCCAGAATGCCTTAATATTCAGCAAATTGCGCCGCAGCCTGGAAGCGCAAGGTTTTGAGGTGCTTTTTCACACCCAGGCGCCCCCCAATGACGGGGGCCTCTCTTTAGGGCAGGTGGCGGTGGCGGCCGCCAGATTGTCAAAAGAAAATGGGAAGTAATTTACGGAAAACGGAAAACGAGGTTTTACATGTGTTTAGCCATCCCCATGCGGATCATTGAAATCGAAGGCTTCACCGGCGTGGCCGACGTGGACGGCGTCTCCCGGAAGGTGCGCCTGGATCTGCTGCCCGAGGTGAACCTGGGCGATTATATCCTGGTGCACGCGGGCCTGGCCATCGCCCGGCTGGACGCCGAGGAAGCCGAAGAAACCCTGTCTTTACTCAGGAAGCTGGCCGATGAGATTTAGCGAGGAATTCCGGGATAAAGACCTGGTCCGGGACATCGCCGGACGGCTGAAAAAGTTGGGGACAGCGCCCGCGACCATCATGGAGGTCTGCGGCACGCATACCATGGCCGCGGCCCGCTTCGGCCTGAAAGAGCTGCTGCCGCCCCCGGTCAGGCTGGTTTCCGGGCCGGGGTGCCCGGTGTGCGTCACCGCCCAGGAGGATCTGGACGGCTTCCTGGCACTGGCGGAGCGGCCCGGGATCATCCTGGCCTCCTTCGGGGACATGCTCCGGGTGCCGGGAACGTGCATCTCCCTGGAGAAGCTGCGGGCCCAAGGCGCGGCCGTGAAGGTGGTCTATTCCCCCCTGGACGCGGTAGACCTGGCAAAGCAAGAGAAAGAGAAACAAGTGGTCTTCTTCGGGGTGGGTTTTGAAACCACCATGCCCGCCACCGCGGTGGCCATCCAGGTGGCCGCGGCGGATCAAGTGGCTAATTTTTCGGTCTTTTGCGTGCACAAGACCATGCCCGAGGCCCTTAAAGCCCTGCTCTCCGGGGGCGAGGTCAAGGTTTCCGGGCTGCTCTGTCCGGGCCATGTCACCACCATCATCGGCGCTTCGGCCTATGATTTTATTCCCCGGGATTTCGGGATTCCCTGCGCAGTCACGGGGTTTGAACCCCTGGACCTGCTCTTGGGGATCGAATCCATTCTCCGCCAGCTCTCCCGAGGGGAGGTGAAGGTGGAAAACGTCTATACCCGGGCCGTGCCGGCAGAGCCTAATCCCAGAGCCCAGGCGCTCCTTAATGAGGTGTTTGCTCCCTCTGACGCCAAGTGGCGGGGGCTGGGGGTCATTCCCGGCAGCGGCGTATCGATCAGGGAAAAATATCAGACATTCGACGCCCGCAGCCGCTTCGCCGAGATTTTGGCCCGGGTGCCGCCGCCCCCGCCTTCCGCCTGCCGCTGCGGCGACATCCTCCGGGGGGTGATGCATCCTAAGGAATGCCCCCTGTTCGGCAAGGTTTGTTCTCCTTCCCAGCCTATAGGTCCCTGCATGGTCTCCAGCGAAGGGGCCTGCGCCGCGGTGTACCGGTACGGCAGGGAGTGAGCAGGGGTCAGGGGTCAGGGGTCAGGGGTCAGGGGTCAGGGGTCAGGGGTCAGGGG
>QZIZ01000001.1 GCA_003599195.1 Deltaproteobacteria bacterium
ACGCCGATTAAAGACACCAACCTGTTATACGTCAGCAATACTGACAGCAATATTTTCATGGATACCCAAACCCAGGATTATTATGCCCTTGCCTCCGGCCGCTGGTTCAAGACCAAGTCCCTGGCCGCGGGCCCCTGGAGCTACGTGGCGTCGAACCAGCTCCCCGCTGATTTCGCTAAAATTCCTGAAAACTCGGTGAAGGGCTTTGTCCTGGTAAACGTGGCCGGCACTCCCCAGGCCAAGGAAGCGGTCCTGGACAACTCCATCCCCCAGACCGCAACCATCGACCGGAAAAAGGCCACCACCCAGGTGGAGTATGCCGGGGACCCCAAGTTCGAGAAGATCGCCGGCACGAACCTGGAATACGCGGTGAACACGGGAAAGTCCGTGTTCAAAGAAGGCGCCAAGTACTATGTCCTGGACCAGGGGGTCTGGTATGAGGCCGACTCTCCCGACGGCCCCTGGAAGGTTTCGGCAAGCCCGCCCCAACAGGTGAACCAGATCCCTCCCAGCAACCCCAACTATAACGCCAAATACGTCAAGGTGTACGATTCCACCGCGGACACGGTCACCGTGGGCTACACCCCGGGCTACACCGGCTCCTACGTGGACAACGGCACGGTGGTCTACGGCACCGGTTATGACTATACGGGCTATTCCAGCCCGGAGGCGTACATTCCGGCCCCGGCCACCTATGGTTACGCCGCGGCCTACGATCCCTACGCCAGTTCCTGGGGCTACCAGGCGCCCTACTATAACCCCGGCACCTGGCTGGCCACGGGGCTGACGGCCGCGGCCGTGGGCGTGGGGGCGGCGGCCATTGCCAACAACTGGTGGGGCCCCGGTCACGGCTATTATGGCGGTGGCGGGTATTGGGGCGCAGGTGGTTATAACAATGTCAACATCAACAATATCCATAATAATGTGATCAGGCCGGGGCAGCGACCCCCTGATTGGAGACCGGGGGATAGGCCCGGGCGTCCAGGAGACCGGGCGGGACGGCCTGCAACCCTACCCGCCAACCGGCAGAACCTCTATAACCGTCCGGGCAATGAGAACCGGCTGGCGTCCCGGCCCGGCCAACCCGGCGCCCGGCCAGGCGGCCCCGGCCAGGCCGTCGGACCCAAACCTGGCACCAGACCGGCCCAGGGGGCCAGGCCCGCCCAGCCACAAGTGCGGCCCGCCGGGGGCAAGAATAACGTCCTGGCCGATAAAAACGGCAATGTCTACAAACGCGACAATAAGGGCAACTATCAGCAGCGTCAGGGGGGCCAGTGGAAACCCGCCTCCACTGCCGCCGCGCGGCCGGCTCAAAGGCCCCAGACTGCCGCCCGACCCGGGCAGCAGCCTCAACGCCCCGGAGCGGCGTCCCGGCCCACTCCCACGACTCGCCCAACGGCGGCCTCCCGGCCCAGCTTCGACAGCGGTCAATTGAATCGGGACTTTGCCGCCCGGCAGCGGGGAGAGGCGCGTAGCCAGAATTTCCAGCGGTCCAGCGCGGCTTCCCGGCCCAGCCAAAGTTTCTCCCGTCCCGGCGGCGGTGGGGGTCGTCCCGGCGGCGGCTTCAGCCGGCCCTCGGGTGGCGGTGGCGGCGGCATGCGTGGTGGTGGCGGCGGTCGTGGAGGTGGCGGCGGCGGCCGCGGCGGTGGTGGCGGTGGCCGCGGTGGTGGCGGGCGGCGTTAGCCGGAAGTGGTTGTCTGCTTGCTTTACTATAATTTCCATACGCATAACGGGAAGGCCGCGCTTCTCCAATACGGTTCCGGAGAAGGCGGCCTTCCGTCCAACCAGGTTTTAGGGCGAAGGCGGAGCAGAAGACGGATCCTATGGCTTGGCTTGTGGGCATTCCTCTTGAGGAACCTGCTCAATGGTCCTCGCTGCCTCCTTTTTCTTAGAAAAAACAGGGAGATGGTGATTAAGGGCGTGGTATGCCCCACGGCAGGAGTGATGGATAAGTGTTAGGGGGGGTGTTTGCCAGGAGGAAGGTTTTTGTCAAGGTGCAAGGTAGAAATGGCCTGGGATACTTGAGTTTCGTCGCCCTGAGGTAAATGGGTTTAAAGGGCAAATATTCTATAATAATTGAAGAAATCAATTGTCCGGGCGGTTTATTGACGATTTCCTATTAATAGCTAACTTAAAATTCATCTACTTCCATAAAAGTGAGGAGAGAGCATGAAGAAAACGATTTTTCTGGCAGCTGCGGTTCTGTTCCTGGCAATGGTGGCCATAACCTTTGCGGGAAACCCGAAACCGGTCTTCACGGTGGGACAGGAGGTTTATGCCTGCAATTGCGGAGAACAATGTGATTGTTTCACCATGGCCAAAAAACCGGGAAAATGCGTCTGCGGCAAGGAAATGGTCAAGGCCAAGGTGACGGCAGTGGAAAAGGGCAAAGTAACGCTCCAGGGCGAAGGTTGGGAGAAGCCCAGAACCTTCTTAACCGATGCGAAATATGCCTGCGCCTGCGGTCACCAATGCGATTGCGACACTATCAGCCAGAAGCCCGGTAAATGCGTCTGCGGCAAGGAAATGGCCCCCGTCAAGAAATAAACGAAGTTAAAGCCGTAAAGGCGCAGTATTGCGTCTCTAAGATCCACCCCGAGACCTCTGCGAAAGTGTTTTTTCTGTCATTCTGAACGGAGCGGAGCTTCGTTGCGAATCTCGTATTTCTGGTATTTACGAGATTCTTCGGTCGCTCCGCTCCCTCAGATCAGAATGATTATTTATGTATTTCCGCAGAGGTAGCAAGTTCTCATTTTTCTCCTGGCTCATAACGCTGCCATGCTCACTGCTCACTAATTGACGCAAATGGAGTGAATGATATGGCAAAATCACAGACGATTACCAAAAAAATCCTCGCCGCCCACGCCGGCAAAGATACGGTGGAACCGGGAGAATTGATTCTGGCCCAGGTGTACGTCGTATTTGAGGAGATGTACGCAGTCATGGAACCAGAAGGGATTTTAAGTTACTATTATTTAGCTTCTTCATTCAATCTCGTCCGGGGGGAATGCGAGGAAAGACAAAAAAAGCCGCACTGCCTCGGGATCGGGAAGGAAGTGAGATGCCGCGGTTTTAGTGCCGGGTCTCCCCACTTTGATGGTCAAGCCCTGGCCTTGCAGTATGTGAAAGGCACTTTCGTCGGTTATATCGTCTCCCAAATATATCGGGAAATACCCTGAAAACGTAGGTAATGACAATATTTTGTGTATTGCCGCACCCTTGCTGGTTCCTTGAGGCAACATTTCCAACACTTTTTTCCCAGCCAGGAGTTGAAAGCGTTCCTCTGAGCGCACCTGCTCCTGCCACTTGTCTAATATTGCAAAGAATTCAAGAAGATACTCTTCGGGTAAATGCCGATAGTGGAGCGCAAAACCTAAAGGCTTGTCTTCAACCCACCAACCCGGAAAGGCCTGCAACTTCGCCACCAGGCGGTTGCGCCAGTGGAAGAGTTCGTCTTTATCTGAGGCTACAACTTGCAGTGGATGGAGACAAGGAGATATGAATGCTTCTCCGCCGTGAGACCCAAGAAAGTCCAGTCCTGGCACAGGCAGCATCTCTTGTAATTCCCATAAGGGGCGGCCAGAAATCACCATTACCTTCAAGTCCGTCCGAGCAGTCAGCCGGCTTAGCAACTCTATTAGCTCCGGAGTAGGCCGGGCCAACTCCGGACGCGAAGCGATTTCCACCAGGGTACCGTCATAGTCCAAAAAGAGAAGCAAAGGCCGCCCCCGTCGCCGTGTTTGTATCGCAGACTTAAGAAGTGTGTAACAGTCGGTCATATCTCAACCAAGCCTTTAATTCAGGGTTTAATGGTGCCGACACCGGCAGGTATTTCAGGTCTTTAGTTTTATTGCCGGGTTTCGGTTGGTTTTTAGTTGAGAAATTGGATTAGCGTAGAAGCGGCGCAACTACCCGATCTGATAACCAAATAGCTGCGCCGTGAGCTAATGTTGACGGTCAGTGAGTAATTTTTCTATTTCTTTTCCGGGCTGGGCTTGGCCGGCGCGGGTTGTGCGGGCGCGGCCGGGGGAGCCGCGGGTTTGGGGGCGCCAGGCTTGGCCTCCGGCTTAGCTGCGGGCGCCGCCTCTTTCTTGGCCGGGGCCGCGGTTTGGGCCTCGGGTTTCTGGGCCTTGGCGGGTTCCTCTTGCTTGCCGCAGGCCACTACCAGAAGAAGCCCCAGACAGACCATTACCAAGAACAAAGTAATACGTTTCATAAACCATCCCTCCTCAGGTTTTATTGGGGCCAGGTCGCCAGTGCCGCATAGGCCTGGCCTTGAATCTCCGCCGGTTAATGAGCGCTCGCTTATTGGCAGTGCGGGACCACCGGATTCATTCCCCCCACACCAGATCATCTCTGATCCAGCCGATCACTTTATTTTCCCAATAGTACCCGACCTTCACCCATCTGCCTTTTTCGGCAAACAGTTTGTAAATTTCGCCTTCCGAACCCTTCCTGGCCACTGGCCCCTTCGAACCGGGTCCTTTTCTTATATTGGCGTTGTCCACCAACACCACCACGGTCCTAGTATTGGAAACCAAGGGCTTGTAGACCCAACCGGCATTATGTTTGTAATCAGTGATATATACCCAGTCATCTTTCTGCTTTTCCACTTTGATAGGATCCCCCTGGAAGACCTGGAAAAGAATATCGGACTTCAAGTTGGGTTTAGCCCGCACGTTAGCCCGCTCTTTGCCGATGCTCATCATTGCGACCGGCGTGTTTCTATGAGCGGCCGGCCCCTTGCCGGGGCTCTTCCTGGAGACCGGTGTGTTTTGAGGGGCGGCCGGCTCTTTGGTCTCGAGATTCTCCAGAGGGCGCGGAGTCTCCAACAAGGGTGGTATCGACGGTGGTTCCACCTTCTGCTGGGCCCGGGCGCCTTCCAGGCCGAGGAGGAAAAATCCCATAGTTGCTACAATTATTAATTTAGTCATCCAATTCTTCCCCCGGGATGGTGCCAGAAGCGGCAGACGGATCATTCCCGAGAGCAGAGCCATACATTTCACCAGAGAATCCCTCCTCAGAGTTTCTATCGTAGTGCCGGCTATGGGCTGTAGAGTCCTGTCCAGAAGCCCTATAGGGTAATGGGTCCTCTTTTATTGGCAGCGCGGGGAAAAGGATTCATTCTCCCCACACCAGGTCACTCCTGACCCAGCCGATCTCCTTGTTTTCCAGGTAAAAACCGATTTTTACCCATTGCCCCTTTTTCTCAAAGAATTTATAGATACTGCCGTGGTTGACCTGATCCACCACTTTATAATTCAGGCCGGGACCTTGACGGATATTCACCTGATCCGGGAGCACCAGAACGGTTTGGACCTTCCTATTGATTAGCGGCTGGTAAACCCAGCCGGTATCGTCCTCATAATCTTTGATTTCCACCCAGGAGTCCTTGGTTTGCATCACCTCCACCGGGTATCCGAAGGGAATCTTAAAGAGGACTTTGGCTTTGAGGCTGGGAGCGCTGCGGACATTGACATCTTCCTTGCCAATGCTGGCCATGTAGGCTGAGGCGGGTCCAAGCAGAATGACCATCCAGATAATAGTTAGAGACAAGACTCTCAGCATAAGCGTCCTCCTCGTGGGAAAATGCTGGCCCCTCCCCAGGAGTGGGTAAGGCTGCCTGCCGGTTAACGGTCTGTTGACGTTGGTGGCCGGGGAAATGCAGGACTGCAGCCGTCCCGGCCTGGATTGCAGATTGCCGATCAGTTAAAGGGCTGTTGATCAGTTAAGGGAAAGGGAAATTACCGATTGAAAAACGTGCTGGAAATCCACCCTGGGAACAGCAAGCAAGCCTTCGGTTCGCAGCCATATGAGACTGTTGAGTTTTGCAACAGTTTCATCCTACAAGGGAAAATGAATGCATGTCAACCCCGGCGACAAGAGAGTCAATAATAACTTGTTGAAAACATTAATTAATATTTTTTGAATTTTTTTTGAAGTTAAAGCAAACACACAAGGTCTTCTATTTACCTAAAAACGGGTATAGCACCCTTCGATTTTGGGTCGTTTAATCCAGCGATGGAAATGGAGACTGGTCGAGGTGACCGCAAAACCCGTTTTGAAGGTTATCCGCAAGGCAGGATAGTTGTTCGCGAGCGTGCGCACGCCAACGTACTGCACGCCTTGCTGGGCCATTCTCTGGAGAGCTGCTCGATTCAGACAAGCGCCCAATCCCCGATTTCGATTATCGGGTCTCACGCCGATAAAGTCGAGGCTCCCCGTCTTCTTGCCCACCAGTTGGCAGAAGGTCTCGTTTGTCTTGCTGATGATGAATCCCTGGACTGCACCGTGGCCTCGAGCGACGAGCGTCGTGAATTGAGATTGATCGAAGCAATTATCCACCAGCTTCCTGTAGAGCGTGCGAGCCAGATCTGCATCGATCAAGGGGTCGCAGGCGAACCTGTTTTGAACATGGGTGGATTCGACTATTTCGAGTACCTGTTTACGGCCGGCGCGGCTGCATTCAGCGATCTCAATGCCTGCCGGCGGATCAACCGGCTCGTCCCGCCTGAGCTCCTGGCCCAGGAACGCCTCGGTTCCCACGTATCTGAAGCCGGCAGCCTCCAATGCCTGAGCTGCATACACGTCGTCGGCCGCTATCCGGCAGTCCAGGAAATCAACCTCCTGGAGTTCCTCTATCACATACCGCAGCAGCCGCGCTCGCACCAGAGGCCCTTCGAAGCCAGCCAGCAGGTGGGGAACCGCGCACATCTTCAGACCGAAATGCTCGCTCATCCACGGGAGGGATTTCAAGGCGATCAGTCCAACGAGTTTGCCGTTGGCTCTCAGGCAGATGCTCTGAGTGCCCGCGGATTGAAGGGTGGTTTCAAGGTAGTCGGCCATGTCTTCTTTGGATACCTTCATGCTTTTGAGCTGGAAATCTTTGTGAGGGTATTCCTGGAAGAGACGGCGCACTTCCCCGTCTCGGGAACAGTCGAATGGTGAGAACACCAGCTTGCTCATCGACATGACTTATCCTTATCTAGAGGGTCTATCCTCACTTTCGCTTCCCAATGCGTTGTTTTCAAAGGTATTTTCGGTTCCCACTTCTGGTAAGGAACATGATCCGGACCGGGAGACCTGATCAAGGGAATGCCGGTGAGCGTGACCGACGTGGACATCCACCCCCGGCCAGGGACATAGAGCACGGTGAAAAAGTGGCCGAACCGCCCTGCTGTGAGGCAGGGTATGCCTCGCGCCCTCAGGAAGGCGCATTCCAGGAGAACCGTATCCGGACAGGCTCCTGAATGCCGGTTCAGGGTTTCGTCCACGTCCTGATACATGAAGTCGAGATCGGAATAAACCATTTTCCCACCGAAATAAGCAGAGCGTTTGCGCTTATCGTACGCCACGTTCCTTTTGATGAATTTCGCCAACCGCCTGTAGTCTTTGCGGGCATCCGGTGATCCAGGTCCTCCCCGGGAAGCCCAGTCCTGGGCGGCAGGGATGCCGGGGTCGATTTTATGGCCCGGTTCTAAAAAAGCCTGCACATCCGGCGGGATTTCTATTCCGATAGGTTTTCCTGAGAGCGCCAAATCATGGTCCAGGACCTTCGGCACGTTCACGTCGTACCGGAACCAAAAGGAGAACTTGATCGACTCACCCTGGCGCACATGTTCCAACCGCGCCCTGAGCCACCGGTTCCCTGCCGAATCAACCGTCATGACCTGCGAGCACGCCGGTCTCACCACCTGATCGGAATACACGAGTTTCTTGCCGAATCCCTCCCGCGGGGCGGTAATTTGGAACTCCAGGGGGCCCGTATATTCCTGGGCCTCAACCTTGAATCCGACTCGATAGACCCCGGCCAGGGCAAAATGCTCGAGTATGCTGCCGGATAAGTGTGACGGCAGAGGCCCTGCCCAAATCCACTTCCCCAAGCGGCCGGCAAATACAGCACGCTGAAGTCCTAATACAGACTCAGGGTCGCGATCTGCAGGCACAAAACCTTTTCCCGCCAGTATCGCCAGATCCTCGAAGGTGAGGGGGCGGCCGCTTTTCACCAGGACCAGGACCTTCAGACCGGGCCTGCGGCTGGCTATCTTCTCCCAGTCAAGCTGGGAAGCTGCACCGGAAACCGGCGCAGCCGCGACCGGGGCGAAAAAGCAGACTGCAAGCGCGACAATCAAAAGGATGAGGTATGTCAGGGGCTTTTTCACAAATGGCGATCAGCCTTCGCTAAAATGGTTCTCTAAGCCAACTACCCCGATGCATATGTCATGCATCGACGATGACCGACTTGTTAATATGAGTGATTCGTTTTGGTTCTCGACCCGAAAGTCGAAATGCGAATGGCGAGTGGAGAGATTACCGGACTGCTATAGGGGGATTCCACCGGAACTGCTTAGAAGGTAGCATTTGATTATTGGAGGGGAACTTTCATTCTTAACTAAGATTGAATGGGTTAGCCAGCCCTGAAAGATGTCAGGCAGCCTTGCCGGTGTGATCCAAACCAGGGACCCAGCTTTCCCCGAACTATCAGGAGAAAAATTTTGAGAAATTGTTCCAGGACAAAGAAGATTCGATGCCATGCCAAGGCGCCGGTCTTCGGCCAGATCGAATAGCAGAAAAATTACCCACAAGAGCATTATTATCTGCTTCAATCTGTTTCTGGCTCGCGGTGACATCGGATATAGCCTATGTCTTAATGATAAGGTATGTCAAGAAAATTCTCCCTGATGGTTTGGAGAGACCGGCCGATAGACCTGGAACCCCCACACTGCCGAAACAGTAAGCCAGCCCTTACGAGTCCCTATTTTCATTCCACCCCCTCCGCAGGACGCAGGCGGGCCAGGGCTGCGATCAAATCCCCCGCCCACCGATAAATATTGTTCTCCCTGATGACGGTGCGCATACGTCCCATACGTTCCCTTTTCTCCTGCGGTTCCATTACCAGGGACCGATGGAGAGCGTCCGCCATTTCTTCGATGTCGTAAGGGTTGACGATCAGGGCGTCCGTGAGTTCCCTGGAGGCACCGGTAAACTGACTCAGGATCAAAACGCCGTCTTCGTCATCGCGGACGGAGACGAATTCCTTGGCGACCAGGTTCATCCCGTCATGCAGCGAAGTGACCATGCAGACGTCGGCCGCCTTATAGAAAGGATAGATTTCCTCATGGCTGTGATGGGCCTTTAAAAATAAGATCGGTTTCCACTCCCCGGTCTGAAATCGCCAGTTTATGCTGTCCGCGGTCTCCTCTACTTCCATCATGAAGTCACGGTATTTCTTGATATGGGTGCGGCTGGGAGCCCCCAGTTCCACGAAGGTGAATTGCCCGATGAATTCAGGATATTTTTCCAGAAAGCGTTCCACTGCCCGAAAGCGTTCCGGGATGCCTTTCGTGTAGTCGATACGGTCCACCCCTACGCCGAGGAACTTTGCCTGCACTCCCCTTTCCTTGAGAAGTTGGCCCTTCAGCGGCAGGCCCTCCCTTTTTGCGGCTTCCCTGTCGGTGGAATTTTCAAAACTGACGCTGATCGGGAAGGGTTTAACCAGGGTCGTATGGCCGCTCCGGCTAACCGAAAATTGTTCCCAATCGGTCTTGGACTCCAGGAAGCGGTCCACTGTGTCCAGGAAATTATTGCAGTGAAACTGTATGTGGAAACCCAAGAGGTCGGCTCCGAGCATGCCCATCAGGATCTCCTGCTGCCAGGGGCAGATGGCAAACGCCTCGGGATTGGGCCAGGGTATGTGCCAGAAGAGCGCCACCCGGGCATCAGGGCGCTTCTCCTTCACCAGCAGCGGCAGCAGCGCCAGGTGATAATCCTGGATCAGCACCAGGGGGGATTCTTCGCCAGCGATTTCTTGCAGCAGGTTTTCGGCGAATTTCTCATTTACCTTCTGGTAATATATCCAGTCATCAAGGCGAAAAACCGGACGGTTATGGGCAATGTGACAAAGCGGCCATATGCCCTCATTCGCAAACCCGAAGTAGTAGCCTTTTTCTTCATCTTTGGAAAGCCAGACCCTCTTTAAAGTATATTCCGGCTTTTCGGGGGGCACGCGCAACTTGTCATCGGCGTCCACTGTCTCTCGGTCAGCGTCTCCTCCGCCGTGGGCGAGCCAAAGTCCATCGCAGATGCGCATTACCGGGTCGAGGGCGGTGACCAGGCCGCCGGCGGGCACAATGCATCTCACCGTCTGCCCTTCTTTGATATGCATGTAGGGCTCGCGGTTGGATACCAGAAAAAGTTTCTTGCCGTTAAGTTCGATGCGCATCTGCTCCTTCAGCCGGTGGGCGGTCCAAAGCGAAACGGTCTGAAACCGCCGTCTGGCTGCCTCATCCGCCTTGGCGCGGGCCACCGCCAGGCTCTTTGCCAGGTGCGCCGCTTCATGTATCAGAGAGGCGAGGATGTCTCCCCGGGGAAATGGGACGGGCTGGCCAACCTTGCCTTTACCGGTCCTGGCCTCCCTCATCCATTGGGAGATTTGGGCGATGGGGCCGGTGACACTCCACCTGACCACGACCACAGTGATGAGAACAATAAGAAGGGTATAAATGAGAAACCTGAGCAGGTTATACTCCCAGATATCTCTTAATCTTACGTCTATATACGTGGCATCATTGAATAGAGCCATGGCTCCGGTAATCTTCCCATCCGTCTTGAGAGGCAGGAAATAAGCATAAATATCTTTCCCGTGGATATCTATTAATTCACCTAAAGGCCTATCCTTCGAAACGGCCTTGACTGCAGCCGGGAAAGGTTGGGGGATCAGCGACTTGAGTTCCGGTGTGGCGGTTATCATCTTCCCGTCCGTGCCGAATACGGCAACACCTTCGAATTTCTCATACTTTACGACCAGCCGGTTCAGCCACTCGGGGAACTCCGCTCCCTCCAAGGAGGAAACGGATTCCTTGAGGCTGTCCGCAAGAATCGCCGCCCTACGATCCAGGTCAACGGTCATGCGGCTTTTTTCCTGGTCCACCTGGTAATATGAAAGTATTGCCGTGACGATCGCCACTACAATTACCAGGGACAACAGCAGGCGAAAGGTAATTTTCATAATTCCCTCATCCTCGATTTCACTCCTGAGCTCTTCCACAAGGGGATAAAATTCTCACCATGAGCAGTATCCTCCTGGTGGAAAAATATTTGCCTCCCCAAGTTTGGGTAAGGCTGCTATCGGTTAACGATCCTGTTGGTGGTGACCGGGAATTTAAAGAATGGAAACTACCCGGCCTGGATTGCAGATTGCTGGTCAGTTAAAGGAATGGAAAATCAATTGAAAAACATGCTGGGAATCAACCTGAGAACAGCAAGAACGCCTTCTGTTCATTAACTGTCTTATCTTACAAGAAATTAAAAAGGCGTGTCAACCCCGGTGATGGGGCAGGATGATGGTAACCTATTGAATTTAATTGAAGTTGACAAAACTTTAGAGAGATAATCTTGAAATGTGGGCTCCGAGGGACCTCCCCTCATCTTTCGCACAGTTGCGCACGCTTTTCCTTATATGATTCCAAGCGCACTCGTGGCGCACTAAATAGAAGCAGTTATACGTCGTTTCAATTGGACGATGAATAGGGTGACTTGCAGGCTCAGGCGGTGAGGTCTATCTCTGTTACCGCTTTGACATCGCGCAAGCTTTACCCGCCGATGGACGGAGGTGGTAAAGGTTCTTCAGGGGGTGAACCTTTAGGAAATAGGTGTCCTGGGGGAAAAAGACCGCTTCCACCAGCATCCCGGAAACCGGCGGCTGATATTGGTCGAAGAGGAAATTCCCCAGGGAAAAGACCCGGCAGGATTTCCGGGTCCCCTCCAAAGTGGAGACGCGATGTGAATGACAGCCGATGACGACTTCCACGCCCTTGGCCTCCAGCAGGGCTGCCAGGGCCTTTTCCCGGGGGCCGGCAGTATCGGCAAATTCCCGGCCCCAGTGGAGCAGGGCAAATAAAGGCTTATCTTTCTTCAGGCGGTCCAGGCCTGCCAGGTCTTCCCGGGTGAGCCGGGCGGTTTTCTGCTCGGCTTGATTATCCACATCGGTAAACCCAGCCAGGTAAAAGGGTCCCAGGTCCAGGACCCCGCGATTTTCCAGGCAGGCAATACCTTGCCCGGCCAGGCGCCGGCACATTTCCTGATAAGAGTTTTCTCCCAGATCATGGCTGTGGTTGTTGGCCAGGCTCACCGCCCGGACGTGGAGAGTTCTAAGCAGGGGCAGGGTCAAGGGGGCTTTCATGCATAGAGTATAAGGACCCGGTGACTCCGGGCACTTCTCCGTAAGTACCCCTTCCAGGTTGAGAATCAGAGGGTTTCCCCCGGTAATCTTCAGAACTTGCCGTATCAGGGCATCCCGGCTGGCCGGGGTCGCCAGTCTTTGAGCCACAAACCGGCCGCAGAAGGTGTCCCCCCCAAAGAAGTAAGACTGCGTCCCCTTAACCGGCAGAGCGTCCGCACTGTAAAGCTGGACGATATAGCTGGTGGTCTTGTTTACCGGCTCGGAGGTATACCCTTGGGAGTTGCGGTTGGCGATGACCGTGGGCCCGGCCCCGAAGATCCGGCGCTGCAGGAGCAGTTGCAGGTATTGGCAGCCCCGGGAGTCCAGGTGGTCCGGTTCGTTGAGGCTCAGGACCTGGCGGGGGTCGCCGCCGCTCAGCACCCGCAGGGTTTCCTGGTCCATGCGCCGGGCCTGCGCCGGGGTAAGGTAATGCGAAAAATCCGTGCTCTGCACCAGGAGCGTCTCCGGGGTGAGGAGGGGAGTCAGGGTGCGGGCCAGAGAGTCCCAATCCGCCGGCCGGCTGTTGCCGCGGATGGCAATGGGGACAATTGCGGCTTGAGGAAAATAATGGACGATAAAGGGCAGCAGGGCCCGGACCCCATGCTCATGCGAAAATAGGCCAGACTCGTTGACCAGCGGGTTGTTGAGCAATTGGCGCACTGCCGCCCGGTCGGTGGCGACTCGGCCCAAGGGCGTGTCGAAGTCCCGGCGGGTGACGGCAAAGGGGCTGCGGCTGCGGTGGAAATGGTCCGGACTGAGGATGACGACGCGCTGGTAATGATGTCCCCGGAGCCGGGCGAAGGTTGCGGCAATGAGGTCCGCAGCCAGCAGATGATGGGGCACGGTGACCCCGGTGATCTGCTGCGGCAAGGGCTGGACCCGGCAGTGGTGGATGGCCGCCAGGAACAGCCCCCCGTTCAGGTAAAAGGGCGGGAAGGCCCCTTTACCCTGCGGCTGGTCAGGGCCGGAACAGGCCCCGGCCAGCAACAGGATGAGGGCGAGAAAGGTGAGCCGGCGCATCTAGTGGGTAGCCAGGCCTTGATACCAAAAGTTCTTCGGCGGCAGAGGGGCGCGATGCTCATAGACCCGGCGCTGCCAGTCGGCGTCGGTGTAGCGGGTGGCCAGCGGCCCGGTGAACTCGTAATGGTTGTAGGCCACGCCCACGGCCAGGCGCACCGTGCC
>QZIZ01000058.1 GCA_003599195.1 Deltaproteobacteria bacterium
CCTGACTCATGGTGCTTCAGGAACCGCCGTGTACGGAACCGTACGCACGGTGGTGTGAGAGGACGGGGGCCGCAAGGCCCCCTCCTACTCGATTTTGAGAAGGTCTTTTGAGAGGGTGGTCAACGGGCGGCGCCCAGGACCTTCTGCGCATACCTGGAGACGGCCCCGTAGAAACCGAGACGGTCGTGTTCTTCCACCTTGGCTAAAAAGGCCGGGGTCCAGCGATGCAGGTGATTCAGGACGAAACGATAGTCTTCCAGAACGGGGGCCTCTGCTTTCATGGCCGCCAGCAACGCCAGAAACTCCAGCTCCACGGCAATGTGATCCGCCATTTCGTCCGTCTGACAGCCGTAGCGCGCATAGAGATTCTTCAGCCTGACGGTGGATTCCCCCATCAGGGTCCCTTCCAGATAAACGGAGCCGTAAGGGGGACAGGGAACTTCCGGCAGCGCATTGATGAACAGCCGCACGTATTCGGCCTGAAGGGCCCGGAAAGCTCCATTGTCCAAGCCTTTCCCCCACTCGGCCCCGATCTGCGCCATGTCGGCCGCGGCCGGCGGCGCCTCGGGATAGGCGAAGAGTCTGGAGAGCAGCTTCAGTTCCTCCGCATCCAGGCAGCGCTCCTCCATCAGGATTCCTCCGGGTTTACTATGGGGAGCCAGTCTATGGCCAGGATGATCAGAAAACCCGCAAAGGCCACCACCCCCGTAAAGATCGCCAGTTCCACGGCGCTGGGGAAATAATGCCATTCGGTCACGAAGGTGTCCAATACATGGGAGTACCTGCCCGAGGCTATGGGCACAGGCCATTCTACGTCTTGGAGCCCCAGGGGGCTGATGGTGAGAGCGATTTTGCCGAAGGCGCCGGGCATCAGCAGAAACCGGTGAGCCAAGATCCCCGCAATCAACAGGCAGCAGCTGCCGATCATCGCGGCCGCATTGTTCCTCACTTTCTCATTGAGCAACAGAATCACGGCCGCAAGGGGCGCGAGCACCTCAAAGGCATGGGTCCCGAGATATTCATGGAAGGTAATGGAGAGCGTCTCCATGGCCTCGGGCGCGCCGTACCAGGCGTGGATGAAGTAGTCGTTGTACATCAGGAACAGATGGACAAAGAGAGAGACCGCGATGATAATCGACATGGTGCGGTAGGCCTGGCGGTACTGCTCTTTCAGGCCGTAGGTGAGCACGGAGACCGCCAGCACCAGTGCGGTGCCCGAGGCCATGGCCGCGGCCACGAAATCGGGGGCCAGGGCCGCGGAGTGCCACCATTCCCGGGCGCCCTGGGTGGCAAAAATCCAGGCGGTAATGACATGGATGCCCACCGCGGCCACCAGGGAAAAGGGAGCCAGGCGTTTGGCCAGTTTCTGGGAAAATTCCTTGGGGTTATCGACTTTTATAGCCAGCCATTGCAGACGCCCTTTAAGATCCGGCAGCATCAGAATATAGAGATAGGTTAGGGACAAGGCCGCATAGAGGTTCAGCACCGCCACGTCCCAGACCAAAGGCGAAGTCAGTTTGGGGTGAATGAAGATATTGTAAAGCCGCAAGGGTTGGCCGATATCCGGGATGATGGAGACCATGGCCGCGGTTACGTTCACCAGGGCGGTGAGTGCCCCGATTTTGGCAAAGGGCTTCAGGTTTTCCACGCCGAAAAGGTAGATCAGGGAGCTCAAAACCAGGCCGCCCGCGGCGTTGCCCACGAAAAAGGCCAGGCCCGAGACATACAGCCCCCAGGTGTAGGAATTGCGGAGGTTGGTGAGGACCAGGCCTTCCTTGAACTGGTAGACCCAGGCTGCGAACCCCGCCATCATCAGGAAGCCGGTAATTATCAACGCCGTCTTTTTGCTCATGGCCTAGACCTCCTTCCGTTTGGGAGGAAGATAGTAAACGCTGGGTTTGGTCCCCTTCTCCGGCAGCAGGGTGAACCCGTTTTTATCCCGGATCATCTTCGAGACCTCGCTGTCCGGGTCATCCAGGTCTCCCACAAAGCGGGCCTTGCCGGGACAGCCCCGCACACACGCGGGCTCCAGCCCCTGGGCGAGATAGTGGACGCAGAAATTGCATTTTTCCACTACCCCTTTGGGACGCACCGGGGTGTAAACAAGCCTCCCGTTCAGGCGATAATCTTGGGGGTAGCCAAAGGTGTAGCCGGGGAGATAGCCGTAATCCTGCATGGATTTTTGGGGATCTTCCCAGTTGAATTGGCGCACCCCGTAAGGACACGCGGCCATGCAATAGCGGCAGCCGATGCATCTCTCGAAGTCCACCAAAATGGAGCCGTCCGTATGCCGGTAGGTGGCGTCCACCGGGCAGACCTTTTCGCAGGGGGCATTCTGGCAATGCTGGCAGTGGACGGGGAGGAAGTACTCCCTGCCTTTCACCGGCGGCACCGCATGGAACTCGCTGCCGGGGGTGACCACCCGGTTCCACCAGGTTCCCGCGGGTTGGGCGTTGTGCTGTTTGCAGGCCACCACGCAGGAGCGGCAGCCGATGCATTTTTCCAGATCTATCACCATTCCCCGTCTCATGCCTTGACCCTCCGAACCTCCACCAGGCACTCGTTCCACACCGTGGTGGGCGACCAGATACCCGGGACGAAATAGATTTCATGAAGGGGCTTGATCCAGGGCATGGTCAGGGAATTATAGGACTCGTTCTTCAGATATCTCGCCCACCACCCCTGTTCGAAGATGGCCGTACCCTGGCGGCAGCCGGGATCAATAACTGCGTAACACTTGGTTTTACCTCGATTATTGTAGATTTCCACCAGATCGCCGGTCTGGATGCCCCGCTCTTTGGCGTCCTTTTCGTTCAAGAAAGCCTTGGGCATGTGCCCTTGAAGCTCATTGAGCCAGACGTTGTTGGAATGGGTGGAATGCACCCGGTACAGGGAATTCTTGGTGACAAAGCGGAGTTTGTATTTTTCCCGGGCTGTGGGGTCCACCTTGTATTCGGTATCCGCAAAGGTTTCTTTGTGGACGGGAAGCTGCTCCCCCTCCTTCAGGAAGAGGTCTTCGTCCTTATAGAACTCGATGCGCCCGCTCTTGATGAATTTGGCGGTCACCGGCAGGGGGGGAGGGTAGGTCCGGGGCGGAAAGGGGACCCGGTCGTTGATCTGTTCCCAGAAGGGAATCTGCCGGTCCCCGGGAGCCTCGGAATGGAGGCGGACCGGCCCTTTCTTAAGCATTTCCAGGGTAATGCCTTTGGTTTCCGCGCCGCCGTTGGCCAGGAGCAGCTCGATGACCTTGAGAGAGGCTTCTTCCTCGTTCAATTCCGGGAAGAAGAATTTTTCGAAATCCGGGTTCAACCTCTTGGCCAGCTCCCGCATCACCCATAATCCAGACCTGCTCTCGAAAAGGGGCTTGATGGCGGGCTGTTGCAGTTGCAGATAAGGATGCAGGATGGTGGCGGTCAGTTCATAGTTCTCGTACCAACTGGTGGCGGGAAAGACCACGTCGGACCATTGGCAGGAGGTGGTCATCTGAAAATCGAAGGTGACCACGAACTCGATGTCGCCGTTTGCCGACCTTTCTTTCAGGCGGTTGGCCATGTTGTGCTGGTCGAAGGGATTGCCCCAGCCCCCGACCATGGCCTTGATGCCCTTGCTCGGATACCTCTTGCCGCCTCCCTGGAGAAAATAGAGATAGGGCACCCAATTGAGTTTGCCTTCCTTGGGGGTCCACCACTGGCTGAGATCGAAGCGGATGCGGTATTGGCCGGCATAAGTGGAGATGCCGCCCCCGCTTTGGCCGATGCTGCCGGTTAAGACCGGAATGAGGCTCAGGGCCCGGCCCTTGAGGTCGCCGTGGTACCATTGATAATTGGATGCGCCGTAGACTACGTGCACCGGCTTGTTTGTTGCGGCTTCAATGGCGATGCGTTCGATCTGGGCGGCGGGAACATCCGTGATCGCGGCTACTTTGTCCAGGGTATATTCTTTCAAGACCTCTTTGAAGGCGCTGAAAACGGTGCGCACCTGGGCCTGGCTGCCGTCCGCCAGCTCCACCGTGTATTCCCCCTCCAGGTCGGCCTCGGTGGGTTGCAGGCTTTCGGGGTTGAGAATGGAGAACCCGGTGGCCGGGGTATGGATGACAAAGAGCTGCCGGTAATCGGGGATCTTCCGGGCGGCCGCGTCCGCGGCCAGGGATTTCACCTCCCCGGCCAGGAGGCGCTTGCCGTTGTCCTTGCGCACCAAGATGGGCATATCGGTGAAGTCCCGCAGGAACTCCCGGTCATGGAGATTCCGGTCGATGATGACCTTGGCCAGCCCCAGGCCCATGGCCGCGTCGGTGTCCAGCTTCAGGGAGACCCATTCGTCGGCCTTGGCCGAAGTGGAGCAGTAGTCGGGATCAAAAACCACCAGCTTGCCGTTTTTCTTGGCCCTGAGCAGGTGTTGGGCATCGGGGAGGCGGGTTTGAATGATGTTGGAGCCGAAGACCATGGTGTAGCGGGCATTGGGCCATTCGAGAGATTCCAGTTCCTCGGTCTGGACCCCGAAGGTCATGGGCCAGAACATGGGCAGGTCCCCGTTCTGGTCGTAACCGTGGTGAATGGTCCAGTTCGCCAGGGCCGCCAGCCGCACGAACGCGCCCTTGTGGACGTAGCCGGTCCCCGGCACCTGGACGGTCAGGGCCACCGCCTCGGGACCGTACTTCTCCGCGATCTCTTTGAGTCTCTTGGCGGTATAGTCCAGGGCTTCGTCCCAGGTGGCCTTGCGAAAAGCGCCATCGCCCCGCTCGCCGGTGCGGATCAGGGGATATTTCAGCCGGTCCTTGCCGTAGATGAGATTCATCATGGACAGGCCCCGGAGGCAGCCCCGGGGATTGTATTCCGGCTCCGGATAATCGGCGCTCTGGATCAGGGTGGTGATGCGGCCGCCGGCTACCTGGGCGAAAAAACCGCAGGCGCCCGTGCAGTTGGGCGAGCAGGTGGAGCGGATGGCCTGGCCCAAGGCCTCTGCCGGTGAGGCGGCGGCTTCTCCCACATAACGGAGGAATTTTAAGGGCAGCGCGGCGCAAGCGCCTGCCGCCAGGCACATTTTAATGAAGTCGCGTCTTTCCATGGCCATGAAAGCCTCCTTTACAACCTCTCAAGCGGCGCCGGTTCCCACAGGCACTCCTGTAATTACTGATAATTATAAAATAAAAGAAGCGGCTTTCCCAGTCCGGTTCCTGATAGCCGGCCGGAAGTCCCGATAAGCGCCAGAGCCAGGACCTTTGGGGAGGGCGAGCCATAATTTCTCCTGATAAACCTATTTCCTGTTTACAATAATAAAGAGGGAAACTTTCCTGCGCCTTGACATAAGTCAAAAGCCAAGGAAACGCGGGGTTTTTGTGATCTTGATCCGAGGCAGACGGGGAAACAGCATCAAGGGGTCTGAATATTGGAGCCTGTGCGAAAGTCACCACTCCTCTGTCATTCTGAACGCAACGAAGCGGAGTGAAGAATCTATCTTTTTTGGTGACCAGAACTTCTAATCTGTCGGCAATCATCGCCACTGCTCCGAAAAGTTGTCAGTGGCCAGTGGCCAGTAAAAACCAAGGCCTGCTGCGAGGATACCCCCTCTCCCCCCGCCCAGCGGGTCTCCTTTTCCGCCCTACTAACTGGCGGGGGGAGAGGGCCGGGGTGAGGGGGGCTGGGACTTTCATGTTTTACGGGTGCGCCACAGGCTCATGAAAAACTGCGGTAATAAGAACCACCGCAGAGGATGCAGAGAATGATTATGTGCAATTATTTTGTCGCTGAGTATAAAAACCGATTCGATCATTCCGGCAATCATTTCCCTCTGTCCCATTTTTTGCCCTTAGCCCCGGTTTTTGGTATAGTGCCCCGATGGAGTTCAAACCCCTATATTTCGCCGACCGGCTGAAGATCATCAATCCCCACGGGACCATCGGGGTGGTGACCCTGTGGTCCAAGGTGGAGTATGTCATTGAACGCTTCAGGGAGGCGGGGGTGGATTTGGATCCCAAGACCAGCCCCATCGCGGTGTTCGGGAATTTGTATGGGAACGGATTAAGGGAGATGTTGCGGAATCTGTTGTATAATCCGCAGATTCAGACGCTGTTGATTTGTGGGCATGATCGGTCGGGGTCCCTTGGTGATTTGAAAAACTTTTTTGATTTTGGTTTAGAGTCGGTAGAGACAGAATTGGTGCAGTATCGCCCCCCCGGTCCGGCACTCCATGTTTCGCCGGCCCGAATCCGAAATACCAAACGAATTATTGATGATCTGGTATGGCCTGAAGATTTTAAGCCGCCGCCCTGCTTGAAGTGGCTGGGGGACCCCCGAGAAGGCGATGCGATTGATAGTCTCCGAAAATTCTTCTCAGCTTGGAAGATTCCCGCTCCTCAAGAATTCACGCGGTTTGAAATTCCTCTCCCCGAAGTGGAAGTCCAATATTTCCCCAGCAACCCCCGGGGCCATGTGGTGGTGCGGGACAACGTCCTGGAAGCCTGGAAGGAAGTTTTACATCTCCTCACCCGTTTCGGCCGAAGGGTGGCCTTGAAGAAAGGGGACCGCCTGGAATTGCAGCACGTCAAGGTGGTGGTGGAAAAGCCCCGGTTCGAAGCGGAAAAGGAACTTCATGCCGTCCATCTCGATCCCCAAAAACTGCGGATATATCAGGAGGACATCCTTAAAGGTGAGATGCGGCCGGATGAAACCTACAATTACGGCCACCGTCTGCGGTCGTATTTCGATTTGGACACCCTGGCCGCGTGCGTGGAACGGCTGAAAAAGGACCCGGAGGACCGCAAGGCTTACGTATCCTTGTGGGACTCCCGGCGGGACCTGACTGTCAAGGAAGGCCGTCCCTGCCTGGTCTCCTCGTTTTTCCGCAAGTTCGAAGGGAAGTTGACTTTAAGCGCCACTTTCCGTACTCACAACGCCATGGATGCTTATCCTCTTAACCTCTACGGCCTGATGGCCATCCAGAACTGGGTGGCCGAAAGGGTAGGGCTGCCGCCCGGGGCCATTACGGTCATCAGCCATTCCCTGGGGCTGGACCCCCGGGAGTTGGACCGGGCCTTGATGGTCATCGGCAAACGGCCCTTCAAGGTCCTCCTGGACCCCATGGGCTACTTCCGCATTACCCTGGACGGCAAGGAAATCCTGGTGGAGCACCGGTTTGAGGATGTGACCTTAAAAGAGTACCGGGGCAAGAAGGCGGAGAGATTGCAGCACGAAATCGCCCGGGACGTGGCGCTGTCGGATATCAATCATGCCATATATTTGGGAAGACAGCTCGCTAAAGCGGAAATGGCCCTGAAGGAGGGTGGGGAGTTTGTGCAGGATTGAGATAAATACGCGATAATAGAAACGTTCTGGTTCCCAAGCTCGGCTTGAGAACGAGCAGAAAAAAAAAAGTGGTGTCCAAGCAGAGCTTGGACGGACACAAATTGCGTTCCCAAGCGGAGCTTGGGAACGAGGTGGGAAATGCGCAGGGCAGACTCTGAAAAAACTTTGAACCTTGAACTTTGAACTTATCTTAATAGGCACGGTGCATGGGGACCCGCGAGGGTATGAGCGGCTTACAAGGCTTCTGGAGCGGCTGCGGCCCGAGGTGGTCACCGTGGAGATCAGCCGTTTTTCGGTGCGCTACCGCGGGGTCTGGGAGGACAGGTGGCGGGCAAAGCTGCAAAAAGCCCTGGCTTCTCTGCCGCCGGGGGCCGCGGGGCATCCCGCCATCCGCTTGATAGCGGCCCAGATCTCCTTGCCTTTCGAGTACCGCGCGGCCCGGGATTATGGGCGGCGCAACCGCGCCAGGTGCCTGCCCCTGGATTTGGGCGCGGTGTCCCGGCGGCATCTGCCCAGATATGGGGAGCTGTTGAGTCCTGACAATCTGCAAGGCTTGCTGGAGACGCCGGCCGAGCCCCAGGAGGCGATAGTAGACCGGGAATTCCAGCGGGCGCGGCTGGCCCTGGAGCATCCCCCCTGGCGGCTGGCCGGGCAGAAAAGTCCGGAAACCCTGCGGCGGGAGTTTTTCGTCGCCCGGCGGCTCCAGCGCCTGACCCTGAAGCACGGCCGGATCGCGCATCTGGGGGGCTGGGAGCACCTGGTCCCCTGGCGGGACGGCGACGGCCTGCGGACCTGGCTGAAGGAGCAAAATCCGCTTATCATCCTGGCGGATGAGGAAGAATAAAAGATTTACCACCAAGACACAAAGAACACGAAAGTTCACAAAGGAAAAATATGTTCTTTGTGCCTCTTGGTGTCCTTAGTGTCTTGGTGGTGAAATCATTAGTCTCGGAGATAATGACATGGAACTGCGACCGCTGACCCTGAACGTGGGTCCGGACCAGAAGATCAGCGCGGTGCTCGGGGTGCCCAAGAGCGCCACCCTGGACGCCATCCTGGTCCTGGGCCACGGGGCCAACAACGATATGAATAATCCCCTCATCGCCGGAGTGCACGCGGCGCTGGCCCGGGAAGGAGTGGTGACCGTGCGCTTCAATTTCCCCTACAAAGAGGAGGGCCGGAAACATCCGGACCCGGACCCGGCCCTGGAAGGCGCCTTCCGCCTGGTGGCGGAGTACGTGGGGGAGATGGAGGAATTCAAAGGTTTGGAGATGTTTTTAGGGGGTAAATCCATGGGCGCCAGGATCGCGGCCCAGATCGTGGCCCAGGACGTGGGCGCCAGCGGCCTGGTCTTTCTCGGCTATCCCCTGCACGCGCCGGGCAAGCCGGAGAAGCTCCGGGACCAACCCCTTTACCAGTTGCCCTGTCCGGCCCTGTTCATCCAGGGGGGCCACGACCCCTTCTGCAACCTGGAGCGGCTAGGGCAGGTGCTGAGCCACATGCCGGTGAGCTCCTGCCTCCACGTGCTCCCCGGGTTGGGCCATTCCTATGAACCCCCGGGGGGGCATATGGCCCCGGAGACATTGGAAGAGGTGAACCGGGTGATTTTGGGATGGCTGGATAGTTTGTAAAACAGTTTTTAGTTTTTAGTAAAAGAATAAGAAAATAACTTGTTATAATGATTATGTTATTTTCTTTATTAATTTTTAGTTGTATAAAAAAACCACCAAGGCAAATAAGCTAAAAGCTGAAAGCCAAAACTTGAAAGCCAAAAGCTAAAACCCAATACAAAAAACTAAAAACCAAAAACTGCCTTTATGAGTGTCATTCTCGTAGTCGACGACGACGCGCCCACCCGGGAAGCCCTGGAAGAGGGGCTGAAAAAATTGGGCCATGAGCTGCACACTGCCGGCACCGGGGTCGCGGCCCTGGATGAGGTGCGCCGGCATGCGGTGGATCTGGCCATCATCGACCTGAAGCTCCCGGACATGGAGGGCACCGAACTCTTCGGGGCCTTGCGCATCCTCAGGCCCGAGGCTATCGCCATCATGATCTCCGGGCACGCCACCGTGGATGAGGCGGTGTCCGCCATCAAGCGGGGCATTTACGACTTCATCACCAAGGATTTCCGCATGCACGAGTTGCGGAAGGTGGTGACCAAGGCCCTGGAAACCCAACATTTGATCGTGGAGAACCAGCGCCTGCGGGAGGCCCTCCAGGACCGGGGCCCCACGGGCCGCCTCATCGGCCGGGGGTCCGCGCTCCTCAAGGTCCTGCACCTGGTGAACCAGGTGGCCCCCATGAAAAGCACGGTGCTGCTGTCCGGCGAAAGCGGGGTTGGCAAGGAACTGGTGGCCGAAGCCATCCACCACCAGAGCCCCCGGCGCACCAAGCCCCTGGTGAAGCTAAACTGCGGGGCCTTGCCGGAGGGGCTCATCGAATCCGAGCTTTTCGGCCACGAGAAGGGGTCTTTCACCGGGGCCACCCAGCAGCGCAAGGGCAGGTTCGAACTGGCGGACGGCGGCACCATCTTCCTGGATGAAATCAGCGAAATGCCCCCGGCTACCCAGGTGAAGCTGCTCCGGGTGCTCCAGGAAGGGGAGTTCGAGAGGGTAGGGGGGAGCCAGACCCTGAAGGTGGACGTGCGGGTCATCGCCGCCACCAACGTGGACCTGGAGCTTGCTGTGGCCGAAGGCCGCTTCCGCAAGGACCTCTTCTACCGCCTGAACGTGATTCATATCCCCCTGCCGCCGCTCCGGGAGCGGAAAGAGGATATTTCGCTGTTGGCCCTGCATTTCCTGGACAAGTTTTGCATCGAGAACAATCGCATGGCCATGGGCTTCAGCCAGGAAGCCCTGGCCGCGCTGAAGAACTACGCCTGGCCCGGGAACGTCCGGGAGCTGCAGAACGTGGTGGAACGGGCCGTGGCCCTGTGCGAAGGCAATATGATCGGCTTGGACGACCTGCCCGACGAAATCCGGCGCCACTCACCCTCGGACGACAAGATCATCATCCCCGTAGGCTCGTCTCTGGAGGAGATCGAACACCTGGCCATCATCCAGACCTTGAAGAAGACCGGAGGGGACAAGGAGCTGACCGCCCGGCTCCTGGGCATCGGCCTGGCCACCCTGTACCGCCGTTTGAAAGAGATGCAGGTGGAAGTGAAAGAGACCGGGCCGGAGCCGGAGGAGAAGTGAGATGCCGTTGAATTTCCTGGACCTGAAGTATCTGCCGGTGCAAGACGCGGAAGCGATAATTCTGCCGATTCCCTACGAAGCTACCACTACCTATGGCGCGGGCACCCGGGAAGGGCCGGAGGCCATCCTGGCCGCGTCCCGGCAGGTGGAGCTTTGGGATGAGGAGAACAACTGGGACCCCAGCCAGAAGGTCAAGTTGACCACGGCCCTGCCCATCGGGCAGGAGGCCGCCGGGCCGCAGGCCATGCTGGATAAAATCCGCAAACAGGTGCAGCCCTGGGTCTCCCAGGGGAAGCTGGTCGCGGCACTGGGGGGCGAACACACCGTCACCGTGGCCCTGGTGCAGGCGGTACAGACCAAATACCCGGATGTGACGGTGGTGGCCCTGGACGCGCACGCGGATTTAAGGGATTCCTACGACGGGACCAAGCTCTCCCACGCCTGCACCTTGCGCCGGGTCTATGAATCGGGACGGCCTCTGGTGCTCCTGGGCACCCGCAGCTACTCCAAGGAGGAGGCGGACCTGTTGTGGGTGGCTCCCAGGATGAAGCTGTTCAAGGCCGCGGACCTGCACACGCCGGAAGGGTGGGGCAGCGCCTTGGAGCATCTGCGCCAGATTCCCGGCCCGGTCTACCTCACCATCGACCTGGACGCCCTGGACCCGGGCGTGATGCCCGCGGTGGGCACGCCGGAGCCGGGAGGCCTTACTTATCAGCAAGTATTGACCATCATCTCCACCCTAACACAAAGAGGCCCGGTCATCGGCCTGGATTTGGTGGAACTGGCGCCCATTCCGGGGAACAGGGTGAGCGAGTTTACCGCGGCGCGGATTTTGTATAAGGCGGTGGGGTATATTTATCAATCCCGGCGGTAGAAGAAAGTTTTCTGGTTTCTGTTAAAAGCAGAAAAGGCCGAGCGCATAAAAAGATTTAGAATAACGGGACACTGAAAACAGGAAACAGGAAATGAGAAGAAAATTCGAAGACTTCCACGACGGCGCCAAGGACGGGCTGGAGCCCCTGGCGCCCTTGGATTTAAATAAAATTCAGGATTTTGATGAGCTGCTGCAGGCCATGGGTAAGACCGCGTTCGGGGGCCGGACCCTGGGCGAGGCCGCGGACGTGCTGACGGAGATGGTGCTGGATAAAGAAGTTACCATCGTCGGCACTTTCTCAGGAGCCATGAGCGTGGCCAAGATGGGGCTGATGATCTGCGAAATGGTCGACCGGGGCTGGCTGCACGCCATCATCACCACCGGCGCGTTGGTGGCCCACGGGCTCATCGAGACCCTGGGCCGGACGCACTACAAGTGTCCCGCGGGCCGCGGCGACAGGGAACTGTACCAGCAGGGCTACAACCGCATCTACGACACCCTGGAGATGGAGGCCAACCTGGATTATGCCGAGGAGGTCTTCCGGGAGGTGCTTCAAGGTTTGGACCGGGAGCAGGTGTGGTGCTCCTCCAGCCTCTGCCGTGAACTGGGCCGGCATCTGGCGGAGCAGAGCGACCAGCCGGGGATTTTGAGAAATGCCTATTTAAAAGGCGTGCCCGTCTTCATCCCCGCGTTCACCGATTCGGAACTGGGTCTGGATATGGCCATTCACATGGTGCGGGGGGCTTTAAAAGCCGGCGCAGACTTTCCCGCAGCTCTGACGCAATTATCTTTCCCCTTCAATCCTTTTTTGGATTTAGGGGCTTATGCGGAGAAGGTGGTGGCCGCTAAAAAGCTGGGCATCTTCACGGTGGGGGGCGGGGTGCCCCGGAATTGGGCGCAGCAGGTGGGGCCGTATCTGGAGCTGCTGCACACCCGCCTGGACCTGGACCTGCCCGAGGCCCGGTTTCAGTACGGCGTGCGCCTCTGCCCGGAACCGGCCCATTGGGGGGGCTTGAGCGGCTGCACCTACAAGGAGGGGGTCTCGTGGGGGAAATTCATGGCGCCGGAGGACGGGGGCCGCTTCGCGGAGGTCCTGTGCGACGCCACCATTGCCTGGCCGGTGCTGCTGAAGGCGGTGATGCAGCGGGTGGAGAAGAAATAGGGCTTCAGTTTTAAAAAGATAGCCTCACGCAAAGACGCCAAGGCGCAAAGCAAGGCGCAATATTTTAAGTTGACCAGTTATCAACAGAGCCAGCACCCCTTTTCCCTGACCTCTTCATACCATTGGGCCAGCCGGACCTTTATTTCCTTTTTCTCCAGGAACAACAGGTTCCGGGCGCCGGCCATGTCGATGAAGCCCCCGAAATAGGCGAATTTCACCAGGTTCTCCAGGTTTTCCGGGGAGAAATCCCGGGCCTCGTTGGGGACCCGCTCCCACATCTCCTCGGCCTGAATGATCTCCTTGACCCGTTCGAAATTGGCTCGCAGTCTGTCCGAGTGATCTTTGGCAGTCATCAATTTTCGCCTTTAAAAGACCTCACCACAGAGGCACAGAGAGCACAGAGGTACACAGAGTTAAAATTTAAGGTTTGGCGCAGAGCGCCAAACCTTAAATTCTTTTCTCTGTGAACCTCTGTGTCCTCTGTGTCTCCGTGGCGAATCTTTTTTAGCTGTCTTATTTCAGCCAGGGTTCGATGAGCCTTTTGGCGGTATTGATGGGGATGGCAAAGCCGATGCCCTGGCCCTGGGACGCGACCATGGTGTTGATGCCGATGACGTTGCCGCTAATATCCAGCAAGGGGCCGCCGCTGTTCCCGGGGTTGATGGACGCGTCCGTCTGGATGAAATCCCCGTAGGTCCCCTGGCCCAGGCCGCTGCGGCCGGTGGCGCTGATGATGCCCACGGTCATGGTCTTTTCCAGGCCGAAGGGGCTGCCGATGGCAATGGCCCACTGGCCCACCCGGAGGCGGGCGGAA
>QZIZ01000103.1 GCA_003599195.1 Deltaproteobacteria bacterium
GTCTTGGACAAGTGGCTGTAATCAGCCCAAAAGACGCCACCCCCACCCTAACCCTCCCCCCTCTAAGGGGGAGGGGATTATTCGGTCGCTTCGCTCCCTCAGAAACGGCAATCCTAGTAAATGAAGAATTTTGCAAAAGGCTCGAGAATAAGTTAATGATCTTTTTAACTAAAAACTTAAAACCTAAAACTAAAAACTGTATTTAATGGCGGAGAGAGAGGGATTCGAACCCTCGGTACGCTTTTGGCGTACACACGATTTCCAATCGTGCCCCTTCAGCCTCTCGGGCATCTCTCCGCGGGGATGAAATGGATGATCTAAACCGAAACAGGCGAGCCGCCCTGTGCAGGATGGCGCGCTGCCCCCCAACCTCGTTCCCAAGCTCCGCTTGGGAACGCCGATTTCCGTCCCAGCTCTGCTGGGACACCCTTTATTATATACCCGGTTTAAACCGCTTCGCCAAGAAATTGCAAACAAGGTTTGCGGATAAACACCAAAATAGCGGGCCAGGTCCGCCCCAAATCACTGGCCACTGATCACTGTTTTTCCGCCTTGGGCACCAGAATCTCGTAATCCTTCTTCTTCTCCGGCGGCAGGGCGTCATATTCCTCGGCGCTGATGATGCAATCCAGGGGCAGGGAGCCCATATCCTCCCGGTAAGCGCTTTTTTCCCCCAGATAGATTTCGCAATTTTTATTGATATAGGTGAGTCCCATGCGGACCTCCGGCTGTTTACCTTTTTGACCGTATTTTCTTTGAGGGGTTCTCCCCTAAAAGCAAAAACAAACCCGCTCAAGGCCCGGGTCGGCAAATTCTTTAGAGCTTCTTTGACGCTGGAGTGAAGAGGGAGGCGCCGCTCATCCCTGACCTTAGTGCGCTCCCGGTAGACTCCTTCGTCCATGGCGGCATTGATTATTACATGCCCCTCTCCGTTTAATCCGGAATTGAAGTCCTAATCTTTTCCCGTTTAAAGGCTCGGGCTTCGTTTGGCCTACAGGCTTGCTTCATCAAAAAAGAAAAAAGGCGCGGTATACCTGATCATTTACCTCGGATAGAATGCGCTCCTGGTACTCTTCATCAATCCACTTGATGTGCGGGATCACAAATTTGACTATTGGAAATACTGGAACTCGCATCGGATGATTCCGACCATGCAGAGATTATAGGGAAGGGAACGCTCCAAGTGCAACCCTTTTTCGATAAAAGGCTAACTTAAGTTGGGAGAAGAGGGGGGAAATTGAGGCAGTTCCGCCTTGAGCAATGGGTTACCCCCGATCCCCCTGCGGTGCGGGTTTTTGCCCAGGCGACAAGGATGACTTTCGCAGTCGGTCAGTGGGCACTCTCGGACAGCCTTATAACTTCCGCCGATGCATTTCAGACAACGTAAATTTCTTGAAGGTAATTAGGCGCGGCGTTAAGGCCGAGAGTGAAAATGTAGATGTCCTTAACGGTGTTAGCTATATGATGATTTGTTACTGCCATAAGGGTATTCCTGATCGGCGATGGCTTGGCCCTGGCCCTGGCCTGCGAGGCCGGCTGATAATTTTTGACGGTAAGGGGTTTCGACCTCATGTTTTGTGATTGTGGAATTCCCAACCCTCCCAAGCCTCCCTGGGCTATTGGTGATTCTCCCCTGGACTGAAGGCCCCATCGAGGTGGCGCTCCTGATGATCCGGTACCGGGAACGTTGGCTGTCGCCCACATTGAGGGCGTTCATGGAAGTAACAAAGCGGATGCTGACCTTGGATGCCTGAAAGAAACTAAGGAAAAACTTGAAGGAAGACCCCCTGCTTAACAAAATTGGTTTCCCCTTAAAGAATTATGGCTTGAACTTGAGGCGCTACCGAGACAGCCCCTGAAACGGATCACGCCATTTTCAGGGGCTGCCATTGACGCACCAGGTTATACGGCGGAAATGGTTATCGGCGTGGCTGCGGCGATCGTATCCGAGATAGGGCATCTTGCTCTCAACTCCTGAAAGAAGCTCTGGCGCTCCATCTCCGACATTGCCGAGTCAAGCGCCACGCTGACATTAATGCCTGTGGCTCCGGGCCTGCCCTCTCTGCTTTTGCCATAGAGGAAATTCAGATCCAGCACACCTTCGACTTTAATATCCATGCCTCTCAAATCGAGGTTTTGCTGGGTGGCGATGATTCGAGCCGTAGTGGCGATGCAACCTGCCAGGGAAGCAAACAGGTACTCCATCGGGTTGGCTCCGGCGCCTTCACCGCCCACCGCCACCGCCTGATCCACATATAGGGTGCGCTCTCCGGCCTGTACCGCAACCTGATATTTATCATTGGCCCGTGCCTCGATGCGGATGGTTTTCATCTTTGGCTTTATTCCCGGGGCGCCGCCTGTGCCGCAACAGCCTGTATCACTCATAAGTACCTCCTTTAAAGGAATGCATCCTACTGACAGCAGCCGTAATATTTGTCTGCCAGGGCAGCCGCCACGTTTTGGGCGTTGGCCGTGATCTCCGCTTCCGGGACTTCGTCGATCCCGAAAGGGTTGCCGTCATAGCTGGTCATTTTATCGGTAAAGACCACTTCGGGTTGCAGTTCCGGGAAGGCCGCTTTGGTGAGCCGGGTGCAACAGGCCATGCCGCAGCCGTCCAGGATCAGCACCCGGTTGGCCCGTTGCATCAGGTCCCGCATACCGCCGCTTTTCTCCAGCAAGCCGCCGTGGCAGATGCGGACGGTTTTCTCCGGCGCCAGCCGGTGCCCCAGCAGATTAGCCGCCCGGCGGGCGGTCTCCCCTTTGAGACACATGCCTTCGCAGCAGAGAATAGCGTCCTTGGCAGGGCCGGCCGACTGCCTCCGGGCATATTCCAGACCAGCCGCGCAAGACCGGTTTGATAACTTAACTTGGATCGTGTCAGTCATGATTTTTCTCCTCGGCTTTTAAGTATGGGAAATGTGAATTCGAAACGCTTCGGTCTTGCTGGTTAAGACGGATCAGGCCGGGAAAAGTTACAGGATTTTGCCAGGCACGGCAGAAAGAGAGGAAAAACGCTTTTCTTCGAGGATGGTTTTGAGCTGTTTCCGGGCCCGGTGCAGCCGGACTTTGACATTCTCCAGGGAAATGCCCAGGATCTTTGCGGCCTCCTGGTGGCTCTCCTCCTTGATGTCGCAGAGAAAGATGACCCGGCGCATGGGTTCCGGTAAGAGCTTGATCAGGTCTTGCACCAAGAGGCTGGTTTGGTACTGTTCGATCTCCTTTTCCAGGGAGGATTCGCCCGGCAATTCTCCGGCCGGGTTATCTTCGAAGCACAGCACTTTCCTGCTGGGGCTGCGAAAATAATCCTGGCAGAGATTGGCGGCGATGCGGAAGATCCAGGAGGACAGTTTGGTCTCATCCCTGACCTTAGTAAGATTTTGCAGCACCCTGAGAAAGGTCTCCTGCACCAGATCGTCCGCGACCCAGCGGTTTTTCACCGAAGCCAGGATAAAATTTCTGACGCGGTCGTAGTGCTGCTCGTAGACCTCGTAAAAGTCCACTTGCTACTCCCCCTGGGGTTTCTCCCAGCACGGCCGCCCAACGTCCTCCAGCGCGGCAAACACATCTTCTTCCTTCAACCCCATGGTTTTTCTGACGTGATTGCCCATCAGCATGCTGAGGCTGTTTTTGATCTTGTTGGCAATCTCCATGGCCCGGAGCACCTCGGCCGGATCCAGACCCAGTTTTTCGGCCTGCTGATAATAATAATTGAAGCAGGGCAGGCAATTGGCGGCCATGGAAGCCCCCAGGCTTACCAGCAATTCGGTTTTCTTATCCATAGCTCCTCTCCTTTGGATGCCGTATCAATTAAAGACGATTAAGACCATGTACAGGTTACAATAAATTTATGAGGCTTGTCTCTTGATTTATAAACGATTATAATAAAAGCAGAAATCATACCATTTCCCTTTAGGGAGTCGATTCCCTTGGTTCCGCGGCAGCATTCCTTCAGGAACTTAGCAATTGCGGTCATTTTGATGGTTTTGGCCGCGAGTTCCGGGTGCGGGAGCGACAGCGACAAGGTCGTCGTCGACTTCACCAAGACCGTCCCCGTGGCCCGGCCCGGGGAACGCGCCTCTCTCACTCCTCCCTTACGGGTGGCCGTGGCCGCTATGATCTCCCCCAAAGAGACCTTCGATCTCTACCGGCAGCTCCTCGCCTACCTCGGCAAAAGGTTGAACCAAGACCTGGAGTTCGTGCAGCGGAAAACATATGCCGAAGTCGATGAACTGCTGAAAAAAGGTGAAATAGACCTGGCCTTCATTTGCTCAGGCCCTTATGTCGCCAAGAAGGAGCGGTACGGTTTCGAATCCCTGGCCGTGCCCGAGGTCCACGGCAGCCATTTCTACCAGTCTTACCTGATCGTCAATAAAGACAGTCCTTATCGCCGCCTGGAGGATTTGCGCGGGCATACCTTTGCCTTCACCGACCCCGATTCCAACACCGGCAGGCTGGTGCCCACTTACTGGCTCTCCGAATTAAATGCAAAACCGGAAACCTTTTTCAGCCGCATCGTCTATACCTATAGCCACGATAATTCCATCATGGCGGTGGCCAGAAACCTGGTGGACGGCGCCGCGGTGGACGGACTGATCTGGGAATTCTACCAACAGAAGAATCCCGCCTTTACCTCCAAAACCCGGATTATCAAGAAATCGGAACCCTTCGGCATCCCGCCCCTGGTAGCTTCCAAAAGCCTTGCGCCGGCATCCAGGGAGCGGATCCGGCAGATTTTATTTGCCATGCACCGGGACCCGGAAGGCAAAAAGATCTTGGGGGAATTGATGATTGACCGGTTTATCGCCCCTCAGGAAGAATGGTATGCCAACTTGAAGCAGATCTACCGGCAGGTGGCGGGAGGCAAAGATAAACCGCATGCGCCCTAAAAGCCTGAAGAGCAAGTTGCTCCTGGCGGTGAGCGCCCTGGTCATCGCCAGCGGGCTGGTCATCGCCCTGTTGGTCACCCGCCAATACAGCGCCGCCCTGCGCAAGGCCATGGTGGGGCAGGTGGAGCACGCGGCCCAAACCATTGCCCTGGACGCCGCAGACAGGATTCTGGTCAACGACCTGGTCGCGTTGCAAAGAATGCTGGACCAGCAGATTCAGAGTAATACCTCCCTTGGCTATCTCATGATCTTGAGGGACGGCCAGGTTCTCGCCCATACCTTTGAACGAGGGGTCCCCGCAGAATTGCCCGGGGCTAACGATACTGTTTCGGGAGATCGGCCTAATCTGCGGGAAATCGCGTCCCCAAAGGGGGAATACTACGTCGACGCGGCCTGGCCCATCTTCGGAGGCAAGGCCGGGGTGCTGCGCCTGGGGTTTTCCGAAAGCCAATACCGGCGCCAGGTAAACCGGCTATGGCTGGAAATCGGCTTGTTTACCCTGGGCATCCTCCTCATCGCCTTGATGGGCAGCCTGTTTTTCGTGCGCCGCATCACCCGCCCCCTGGCTGCTTTGGTAAAGGCGACGCAAGAGATTGACCGGGGAGAGCCGTACGTGCGGGTTAGCGTGCAAGGCGAGGATGAAATCGCCACCCTGGCGGCCTCCTTCAACCATATGGTCAGCCGGCAGGAGGATTACACCCGGCGCCTCGAAGAACAGACCCAGGAATTGGAGCGGGCCCACAACCAGACTGTGGCCGCCTGCCAGGTGGTCCGGGAAATCAGCGGTTTGCGCACTCTGGAGGAGATGGGCGGTATTTTGCTGGGCAGGCTCCGGGATACGGTGCGCTGCGGGCAGTTGGCCCTGATTATCCTCGATGCCCCCCGGGATTTGCTGTTTGTGCTCTCCGGCCCGAAAGTCAAAAGATTTGCAGACAGCGGCCTGATTCATCAAGTTAGAGAGAATCTGGACAGCATCAGGAAAATCACCTTCACCCGCAAAAGGGTGTTCAAACCTCCGGTAGTTTCGGAAGAATTCCTGGCCACCGAACGGCAGGCCATTCTGCCGCTGGACAGAAACCACGTGGCGGGCGCGGCGGTCATTGCCTGCCCGGGGGGCTGCGACTGCAACCTGGAGGAAATCCAGCGGGTGGGAATGATCCTCAATCAGGCCGCGGGCGCGCTGAAAAGGGCCTTGCAGCATGAAGAAGATCAAGACGCCCTCAAGTCCAAGGTGGAGCAGATTCAGGGATTCGGAGAACTGATCGGCAAAGACCCCAAGATGCGGGTGATCTATCAGTTGATCGAGGACGTGGCCCCTGCGGACGCCACGGTTCTGATCCAGGGCGAAAGCGGCACCGGCAAGGAGCTGGCGGCCCGGGCCATTCATCAGCACAGCCTCAGGAAAGACGGGCCTTTTGTGGTGATCAACTGCTCGGCCTATCCCGCCACGTTATTGGAAAGCGAACTCTTCGGCCACGAAAAAGGGGCCTTTACCGGGGCCCTGCGCCAGAAGGCCGGCCGTTTCGAGCAGGCTGACGGCGGCACCGTTTTTCTGGATGAAGTGGGAGACATTCCGCTACCCGCTCAAATCAAGCTGCTCCGGGTGCTACAAACCAAAAAATTCGAGCGGGTGGGCGGCGAGGCCACCTTAACGGTGGATGTCCGCATCCTGGCGGCCACCCACAAGGACCTGGTCCAGGAAGTAAGAAAGGGCGATTTCCGGGAAGACCTCTTTTACCGGCTCAACGTTATTCCGATTTTCCTGCCGCCGCTCAGGGAGCGGAAAAATGATATCCCCCTGCTGGTGGAGCATTTCATGAAGCTGTTTGCCGCGGAAAAGAGAAAAGACCTGCAAGGGATCAGCTCCGAAGCCCTGCGCGCCCTTCTGGATTATCCCTGGCCGGGGAACGTCCGGGAACTGGAGAACACCATCGAGCATGCCGTGGTTCTGGCCAAGGCCGGGCAGGTGGAAGTCCGGGATTTGCCTGCGGCGATTCACTCCGTGTCGCCGGGGGCCCCGCCGACCCTGGCCCAGAGGGAGGGCAAAGCCCTTTTGGAAATCCTGGAGGATTGCGGCTGGAACAAAAAATTGGCGGCCCAACGCTTGGGCATCAGCCGCAGCACCCTCTATCTGATGCTGAAGAGGCACAAGATTCCCGGTTCCAAACCCACCACGCATTAATACCGTTTTCTGTTTTCCGTTTTCAGTTTTCCGCAAAAAGATTGACCGTTTTCGGTAAGTTGGTCCCAATCTTTTCCATTTGTGTCTTGGGAATGACTTTCATGTCCTATTATCGGACATAGCCATCTAGTTAAATAAATTGCCGATTTCAAACAATGCCTGAATGGTCGTGTCCGACTATCCATATCCGCTTGTTGACCTCACCCATTTTTTAAGCATCTCACGATAGTTTTTCCTACCAATTTCATAGACATATGATCTGCTCAAGGAATTTTTGACAGGCTGTCCAGGTCTGGCCTGGAATATGCTCTTGGCTCAGGGAAAGATTACCCAAATCAGGGGAATCAAGGAACCGGGTATGGGGAGGCTTAAGGTGGCGGTGGTCGACGCAAACGAGCTAAGTTGCAGGACGGTCTGCACTTTGCTGGAGCTGGCCGATATCCCGGTCGCGCCGCTGTATTCCCTGGAAGATTTACCCGAGCACCTCCGGAAAGAAGAGGTTGCGGTATTAATCGTGGATCTGGATAGCCTGCCGGTCGACAATGCTTTCTTTCGGAACCTCAAAAAACAATTCCCTCAACTGCATATCTTGTGTCTCTCCAGTCGCATTTACCACCCTGGTTTGGAAGAGGCCATGGGCTCGCATATCTGCGCCAGCCTGGCCAAGCCGTTAAATTCCGAGGAGCTGTTTTACTGGCTGAAGGCCATTTCCGAAATTTAGTCTGCGGGAGAAGGAGATCATCCATGAGTAGAGAGCTGCCGGCCGAAGACCCGTTGGTCCGGATGCAGCGGGACCTGAAACGGGCCCTCAAGAAGAAACCCAAGGAGATCCAATGGGGCATGGTCATCGACATCGCCAAGTGCATCGGCTGCCATGCCTGCACCATTGGCTGCGTGGCGGAGAATAAACTACCTCCCGGGGTGGTTTATCGCGTGGTGCTGGAGGAGGAGACCGGGCACTATCCCCAGGTCAGGCGGCGCTTTGTGCCCCGGCCCTGCCTCCATTGCCAGAACCCGCCCTGCGTCAAGGCCTGTCCGGTCACCGCCACCTGGAAAACCGAGCAAGGGGTGGTGATCGTGGACTACAACCGCTGCATCGGCTGCCGCTACTGTTTGGTGGCCTGCCCTTACAGCGCCCGGACTTCGGATTTTGCCGAGTGGTACACCGAAGGGACCCCTGATCTGGCAGGCAAACTGGTGGGCCGCAAGGCGGCGGCCAACGGCTATGAAGCCCACCCTGCCGCGGAATACGGCAAGAAGTGGCCGGACCGGGACCACGACTCGCCGGTGGGCAACGCCCGGAAATGCCACTTCTGCCTGCATCGCCTGAAGGTGGGGATGCTCCCGGCCTGCACCACTACCTGCATCGGCCGGGCCACCATTTTCGGTGACCGCAGCGATCCCCAGAGCCTGGTCTCGGAAATGATCGGGTCCCCCCGGGTCTTCCGGTTAAAGGAAGAACTGGGGACGCTGCCTGCGGTCTATTATCTAAAGTAAGAGGAGAATCTCATGTTCACGGAAAAACACTTTAGATATGTCATCATCCTGGCTGTCGCCGGCCTGATTATCGGCACCTGGGGCATGGGCGCCCGTCTGCTCTATGGCCATAAATACATGGATTACGGGTCGTTTGTGCCCTGGGGCCTCTGGGTCGCTTTCGACCTGTTCTTCCTGGGTTTGACCGCGGGGGCTTACATTGTCAGCGTACTGACCTACGGCTTCCGGATCAGGCTCTTTGCCGCACTGGGTCCCCTCTCGGTGTTCGCCCTGCTGGTCACGCTGCTGTGCGAGGGTATCATCATCTCTCTGGATTTGGGGCACCCCTTAAGGATCTACCGGTTTTTACTCAGCCCCAACTTTGGGTCCATGCTTTTTTGGCTGGTGGCTTTCATTGTGGCCATGTGGATCATATACTTGACGACTTTTTTCCTGCTGCTCCGGGAGCAACTTGTCGCCTGGTCCCGGGATGAAAAGCGGCCGGGGCATAAAATCTACCGGTTGTTAGCCGGAGGGCGCAGCGACTATACCGAGGCGGACCGGGCCCGGGATCACCGCCGGGTGCGCATCATGTCGTATATCAGCATGCCCATAGGCTTGTTATTCTTCGGGATGCACGGCGCGGTCTTCGCCATTCTCCTGAACCGGCCCTTGTGGAACGGGGCCATGACCCCCTTCCTCTTCATCATGGCCGCGCTGCTCTCCGGCGGGGCCTTGATCACCTTCCTCACCTATCTCTTCCATCCCCGGGACGACCTGGTGCAGCCCTTGGGAAGGATTGTCCTGGGTCTGCTGGCGACCTTCTTGTTCCTGGAGGCCCTGCAGTTCTTCGTGGGCTACCAGTCCAAGGTCCCCAATTTCGTCGCCAGCCTGGACTTGATCGCCTTCGGCCCCTTCTGGTGGAACTTCTGGGTCTTGCACCTGCTCATCGGCAGCGCCATCCCCATATATATTTTGATTACCCGGGCCAACGACACCAAAGCGGTGTCCTGGGCCTGTTTCCTGATTCTTGTCACCTTTTTTGCAGTGCGCCTGAATTATCTGATCCCCGACCTGGCGGTGTACAAGCTGGAAGGTCTGCAAAACACCTTTTTCTCCCACCGGCTGCGCACGGATTATGTGCCCAACTTCAATGAATGGCTGGTGAGTATCTGGGTTATCTCTTTAGGATTATTGACCTTCTTCCTGGGCATGCGTTGGCTGCCGGTGGAAGCTGCCGGAATGGAGGAGGAAGAACATGTCTAAGAAGAAATTAAAAGGCCTGGAGGAACTCCAGGAGATGTTCGACGTCAATATGGACCGGCGCTATTTCCTTAAGTGCTCCGCGTTCCTGGGAGGCTCTCTGCTGGCGACCCACTATTTGGGACGGTTCGCCCAGGCTGCGGCGGGGGCGGATTGGTCCACCCTGGATCTGCCCATCGGCGACGCGTATACGCATTACCTGCCCGAGAACCAGATCTACTCGGTCTGCCAGCAATGCAATACCCAGTGCGGCATCAAGATGAAGTTCGTGGACGGCCTGCTGGCCAAGATCGACGGCAACCCCTACAGCCCCTGGACTTTGACGCCTCATATTCCTTATAAGACTCCCATCGCCGAAGCCGCCACCATTGAAGGGGCCATTTGTCCCAAGGGCCAGGCGGGCATTCAAGCGCTCTATGATCCTTACCGCATTGTCAAGGTATTGAAGCGGGCCGGCAAACGCGGCGAAAATAAATGGCAGACCATCCCCTTCGACCAGGCGATCAGCGAAATCGTCAACGGCGGCAATCTCTTCGGGGAAGGCCAGGTGGAGGGATTGAAGGACATTTGCACGCTTAAGGACCCCAAGATCGCCAAGGAGCTGGCGGAGGATTCCGCCAAGGTGGCCGACAAGAAGATGGACCTGGCTGCGTTCAAGGAAAAGCATAAAGATCACCTGAAATACCTCATCGACCCGGATCATCCGGACCTGGGCCCCAAGAACAACCAGTTCGTCTTCAACTCGGGCCGCCTCAAAGCGGGGCGGGATGATCTGTTGAAACGCTTTATTGGCGGCGCTTTGGGCACCGAAAACAAGCACGGCCACACCACCGTCTGCCAGGGGTCGCTCTATTTCACCTGCAAGGCCATGAGCTACCAGTTCGAGGAAGGCGATTGGGGCGGCTCCAAAAAGTTCTACTGGCAGGCGGACACCGGCAACTGCGAGTTCATCCTCTTTGTGGGCGCCAATCTCTACGAAGCCAATTACGGGCCGCCGCTCAGGAACGTTAAGCTGACCCAGGGCATTGTGGACAACGGCATGAAGATCGCGGTGGTGGACCCCCGCTGCTCCAAGGGCGCGGCCCGGGCCTGGAAATGGCTGCCGGTCAGGCCCAACGGCGTGGCCGCGGTGGGTTTGGGGATGATGCGCTGGATCATCGACAATCAGCGCTACGACGCCCGGTATCTGGCCAACGCCAACAAAGCCGCGGCCAAGGCCGACGGCGAGCCCACCTGGACCCAGGCCGCCTGGCTGGTCAAGATCAATCCAGACGGCAGCACCGGGGCTTACTTGCGGGGATCCGATCTGGGAATGCCCAAGGAAAAGCGGCCCAAGAAAAAGGGGGACGGCGACTGGGAGTTCGATCCCTTCCTGGTCTTCTCAGGCGGCGCTCCCAAGCCCTTTGACCCTAACAGCGAGAAGGACGCGGTGGAAGGCGACCTGCTGGTGGACACGGAAATCAAAGGCATCAAGGTCAAAAGCGTGCTCCAGATTCTCAAGGAGACCGTGGGCGCACGCCAGCTCTCCCAATGGGCCAAGCTGGCGGATATTTCCGAAGCGGATCTCACGGACCTGGCCCGGGAGTTCACCAGCCACGGCAAGCGGGCGGTGGCCGACATCCACCGGGGCGTCTCCCAGCACACCTCCGGGTTTTATAATGTTCTCACCTACATGACCTTAAACACCTTGATCGGCAACCACGACTGGCAAGGCGGCCTGTCCAGCGCCCATACCTGGAACATCACGGGGGATAAAGAAGGGAAGCCCTTTAACCTCACCAAACAGAGCGGCAAGATCAAACCCTTCGGCATCTCCATCATTCGGCACGGGAAAAAATACGACAAGAGCACCATTTTCCAGGGCTTTCCGGCCCAGCGGCCCTGGTATCCCTTCTCCAGCGATATCTACCAGGAGGTGATCCCCAGCATCGGCGACGCCTATCCTTACCCCATCAAAGCCTACTTTCTCTACATGGGGTCGCCGGTCTATGCCTTGCCCGCGGGGCATAAGCTCATCGAGATTCTCTCCGACACCAAAAAGGTTCCCCTTTTCTTCGCTTCGGACATTGTCATCGGCGAAACCACCATGTACGCGGATTATATCTTCCCGGACCTGACCTACCTGGAGCGCTGGGAATTCGCCGGCTCCCACCCCTCGGTGACTCCCAAGGTGGCCCCCTTCCGGCAGCCCGCGGCGACGCCCCTGACGGACACGGTCACGGTCTACGGCGAGAAGATGCCCCTGTCACTGGAGTCCTTGATCCTGGGTATTGCGGAAAAGATGAAGCTCCCGGGTTTCGGCGAGAACGCCTTCGGCCCCGGCCTGCATCTGAAGCGGGATGAAGACCTGTACCTGCGCATGGTGGCCAACATTGCGTTCGGCGACAAGCCCGATGGCTCCGAAAAAGTGGCAGCTGCAGGGCCTGAGGAAATCAAAATTTTCGAATCGGCCCGGCGCCACCTGCCTGCCACCGTCTACGACCTCAAACGCTGGCAGGCGCTGATGGGACCGGAGTGGTGGCCCCGTGTGGTTTACGTCATGAACCGCGGCGGCCGTTTCCAGGAATACCAGAAGGCCTATAAAGACGGCCAGTTAGCCAACAAGTACGGCAAGATGGTGGGTATCTACATGGAAAAATGGGCCGCCACCAAAAATTCCATGACCGGCAAACCCTATCCGGCCCACGCCCATTTCATGGAAAGCCCTACGGACGTTTTGGGCCGCAAGCTGGATGATGAGGCTAAGGGTTTCGACCTGACCCTGCTCACCCACCGCCACATCTCCCAATGCAAGTCCCGGACTGTGGGCAATTACTGGCTCCTGGCCCTCTATCCGGAGAATTTCATCGACCTCTCCCCGGTGGATGCCCGGCGTCTGGGTTTCAATGACGGGGACCAGGCGAAGGTTATCTCCCCCACCAATGAAGCAGGCGTCTGGGATTTCGGCCATGGGCATAAAAAGCCCATGATCGGCAAGGTCCGGATTGTGGAGGGCTTAAGGCCCGGGGTGACGGCCTTCTCCCTGGGCCACGGCCACTGGGCCTACGGCGCCGGGGACGTGGTCATTGACGGCGTTAAGGTCCCCGGCGATCCCCGCCGGGCCACCGGGGTCCACGCCAACGCGGCCATGCGGGTGGACCCGGTCTTGAAAAATACCGGCCTGGTGGACCTTACCGGCGGCAGCGCCGTGTTTTACCAGACCCAGGTGAAATTGGTAAAGGTGTAGCGTTAATGGTGCGGTTCACGCACCATTAACGCTTTGGCTCCTCCGTAGGCATGAAAAACTGGGGCGGGCGTCTTTGCCCGCCCATTAACCCGCACAGGCTTGAACGCGTGTGCTGCCGGTGGAATGAAGCCATGAAATCCTTTGAAGAACTTTTGGCCGGTTCGGTGGCGGCCCATGGACATCTCTGTCCGGGCCAGGTGGTGGGGGTGCGCATGGCCCTGCTGGGCCTGCGGCTCCTTACTTTCGAGGCGCCCCCG
>QZIZ01000064.1 GCA_003599195.1 Deltaproteobacteria bacterium
TGCCACCCCGTCAGGGCGCAGCGGCGGCGGTCAAGCCGCCAACACCGCCTGGGCCCTGGCCCGGATGGGCCTGGACGTAGCGCTGGCGGGCCGGGTGGGGGAAGATGCGGACGGCGCTTTTTTAAAGGAAAGCCTGGCCGGGGTCAATCTGGATTATCTGGTCCAGGCGGGGCAAAGCGGACGGGCCTACATTCTGGCGGACCCGCAAGGAGAGCGCGCCATCCTCACGGCCCCCAACACCAACGATGAGCTGACCCGGCAAGACCTTCCCCCGGAGGCCCTGGCCGCGGCCCGATTCCTGTATCTCACTTCCTTTGCGGGTGATGGCCCCCTGAAGGCGCAAGAGGAGATCGCCGTCGAGCTGCAAGACGGCCCCCGGCTCATCCTGGAGCCGGGGGAGCTTTATGTGCGGCGGGGTTTACCGGCTCTGGAGGGCATCATCGACCATCTGGACACCTTGCTGGTGACGGCGCGGGAATGGGAGCTTTTAGGAGGAATGCCCAAAAGCCACCCCCACTGGGCTCCCCCGGTGGTGGTCATCAAGCGGGGTCCCTTGGGGGCCCGGCTGCTGACGCCGCCCCGTTATCTGGACTTCCCGGTGGAACTCGCCTCCCGGCCGGTAGACATCCTGGCTGCAGGAGACGCGTTTGCGGCCGGGTATCTTGCCGGCCGCTTTCTGGGATTGCACCTCAACCTGGCGGTGCGGCTGGCCAACCGGACCGCGGCCTGGACTCTGGGCGGAGCCGGGCGGGAGGATTATCCGGACGCGAAATTCCTGGAGCGGCAGGTGGACCAGTTGAGGCAGATATGATGTTAGTGGCCAGTGGCTACTGAAATAAGGAGAAGAAATGCAAGAAATTCACCCTTTACAGCTAATTACGGATTGCGAAGGTCCGTTGACCCTTAATGACCATGTCTTTGAGTTGTGCCGGGATATTATCCAGCCGGACGGCGTCCGGTTTTGCACCCAAGTGCGCCGGTATGTCGATTATCTGGTAAGGGTGGCGAAAAAGCCGGAATACCAGGCCGAGGACACGGCCAGGTTAATCCTGCCATTTCTTAAGGCCCACGGCCTCACCAACGCGAAGCTCAGCGATTACTTCCTGAAAAACCTCAAGTTGATGCCGGGAGCGGAAGGCGCCTACAGGTTCCTCAACTCCCAGGGGTTTCCCATCTTTGAGGTCAGCGCCGGTTACCGCCATTACGCGGAAGCCGCGGGGAAGAAGCTGAAGTTCAACCTCAAGCACATCTTTTGTATGGAGCTGGACCTGGACCGCTACCCCCTGGCCGCGGCGGCAAAAGAGGAACTGCTTACCCTGCAGGAGGAAATCGCCGGGGCCCCGGACCTCGCGCTGCCTCCCGAGGCCGCATCCTTGGAGGACCTGCCCGCACCGGTTAAGGAAGCCATCCAGGTCTGCGACCGCATCTTCGGGGAACTGATCCCGGCGCTGGACATCGCCGCGGTTTACCGTGAGGTCCACCCTTTCGGCGGCCCGGACAAGGCCCGGGCCGTGGCTGAGAGCCTGGAGCAAACCGGCCTGGCCCTGAAGGATGTCATTTATGTGGGGGACGGCCGCACCGACGTTGACGCCCTGAAGGCGGTGCAGGCCGGAGGGGGTATCGGCATCTCCTTTAACGGCGACGTCCACGCGGTCAAGACCGCAGAAGTGAGTGTCATCGCCGACAACGCCTGGCCCATCGCCCTGCTGGCTTCGGTCTTTAGGCTCTGGGGCAAGGAAGGGGTAATGGAGCTGGCCGCCAAGGGCGCGGCCGGCGCAGGCCGCTACCTGGTGCTCCCGGAGGCGGTAATCGACACCCTGATGCGGGGCCTGCAGGGGCGGAATTTCAATCTCCACACCCAGGTTTCCCGGGACCCGGAGAGCACCGCAAGCGAGAGCATGGCCATGCGCGCCCGCCTCCGGGGCGCGGCCGTGGCCGCGCCCAGATGATCATTCCTGATCTTAAAACTGAAACAAGCCATCTCAGGGCAAGAGCGCTTCCCAATAGAGTCCCAGGATGGCAGGCGACAACAAAATAAAACCGGTGATGAAAGCAAGAATCAGCCGGACTGCGGGCGGCCATCCTTGCTTCTCTTCCATGATCCAAACCGCGTCTTGGACGTTCTCGTTAATAGACATTGCTTTTTCTCCTTTCCGATCCGGCAGTTTTCAACGGCGGACCAACAGAGGAAAAGATCGTTTCTAGCCCGGCTTGGCAAAGCGCCTGCCGAGGTGGAACCCGAGGATAAAGAAAAATGTCACAATCAGCATCGAATAAGTGAACATGATTCTCCTCCTTTACTATATTATAAAAATATATAATAAATATTATATATAAAAATGCCGTGTCAAGAGGGAACAACATTTTTTTCTTGCTTTTTTGCCAATTTTTTCCGGGACCTTCCTGAACCTCCCTGAGGACTTGGGATCTTCTTCCCCCGGAAAAATTCCCCAAGGGTCTTACCTCGCGATCAGACCGGCGGCCGGGTTTTTATCAGGCTTCTGCGAGTGTCCCGGTTTTCCCATTGTTATATAATCAATCGATATATATAATGATGTCACGCTGCTCCTTGCCGCCGGAAAATGGCGGCAATCCCGGGAGGACGAGCATGAAACTTTCAACCCGCTGCCGCTACGGCACCCGTCTCATGCTGGATATGGCCCAACATTATAATACCGGCCCCATCCAGTTAGGGGACATCGCCAAACGGCAGAACCTGTCCGTGAAGTATTTGGAACAGATCATCATTCCCCTGAAAAAAGCCCACTACATTGAAAGCGTGAGAGGTCCCAAGGGCGGGCACATCCTGGCCAAATCCCCGGCGGAGATCACCCTGGGAGAAATCGTGGCGCTTTTGGAGGAGGGGATCAGCCTGGTGGAGTGCGTGGAGAACGCGGCGGTCTGCGAGCGCTCCGACACCTGCCCCACCCGCCTCGTCTGGAAGGAGGTCTCAGAGGCCGTCTTGGACAAACTGCAATCCTTAACCCTCGAAGACCTGGTTCAGAGAGCCAAGGTCCTGGAGGACAAGGAATTGATTATTTAATGGGGGAAAACTTGGGCGCGATGTCCAGGAGTTCCTTCTGCAAGCCCAGGTTCTCTTCAAGCGGCCCTTTGTGGGGTTGGATTTCCGTGGGGCCGGGCGGCTTAGGTTCGACCTCTTCGGGTTTGGCCTTTTCCGCAACGGGCGCCGGCGGCGCGGCCTTGGCTTGATCCGGAGGCGATAACGGCTGCGGCGCGGGTATGGGGGGGACGGGCGGTTTTATGGTCTCGGCCGCCGGAGGCATAGGCTCGGATTTTTTCCCAGCGCCTGCGGGAAGTTGGAGAACCACGGGTTTTCCTTTATCTTTATCCAGGGCCCGGACCAGGATGCTCACGCGCCGGTTCCGCTCATCATTGGGGTTTTGGCTGTCAAACAAGCGGCGGTCGGCAAACCCCCGCACCTCTCCGATCTGGCCCGGCTTGACCCCCAAATTGTCCATCAACCGCCGGGCGGCGTTGGCCCGGTCCGCGGACAGTTCCCAATTGGTATAATCCTGTCTGCCGTAAGGACGGCTGTCCGTATGCCCTTCAACTGTCAGAAGATTCGGTAGGGCCCCGAGTTCCTTAGAGATCACCCCGAAAATTTTCTGGGCCTGGGGATTGACCTTCGCGCTGCCGATCTCAAAGAAGCGGCTGTTCTCCCTTTCCATGAGTTCGATGCGCAGTCCCTCGTCGGTAATTTCCAGGCGCACCTGGTCCTGTAGGTTCGTCAATTCCGGCATCTGGGCGATCATCTCCTGAATCTTCTTCTTGGTCTCCTCCAGGCGTTTTTGGTCGTTGACCACATCCGCAGGCGCGGGTTCGGGTCTCTGAAGATCCTGGCTATGACCGGGAGTAGGCAGCTCTCCGCCGATGGTGCTGTTCTCCATGAGTCCCTGGGAAGCGGGCAAGATCCCGGGGTTCTTGAAATATTGGGCGACATTCAGGCGGATGGACTGGCTCTGGGCCATAATCCATAAGACGATGAACAGGGCCATCATGGCGGTGACAAAATCCGCGTAGGCCACTTTCCAAGACCCGCCGTGATGACCGCCGTGGCCGTGTTTCTTTTTGACGATCCGTTGGATCTGGGCTTCGCCGTTGATGTTACTCATGATTTCCGTCTGCTAATTGCCTTTGACTTTGATGGCCCGGCAGGCTTCTTCCACCACCGAAAAGCTGGGCCTAAGATCGGTGGTGATCACCCGCCGGGCGAATTCCACGGCCACGATGGGGGCCATGCCCTTGGCGTAGGCCACCACTCCGGCTTTGATGGATTTCAGGAAGATCTCTTCCGCTTCCGCCTGATTATCGATTTGGGAAGCCAGCGGGGACACAAAACCGTAACACATGAGCACTCCCAGAAAGGTCCCCACCAGGGCCGCGGCCACGTGATGGCCCACTTCCGAGGCCGGTCCGCCGATGGACTGCATGGTGATGATAATCCCCAGAACCGCGGCCACAATCCCGAGACCGGGGAGGGAATCGCCGATTTTCGCCAGCATCGCCCCGGGCTTGCGCCCTTCTCCTTCCTGGGTCTCCAGGTCCGCGTCCAGGATCATTTCCAGTTCCAGGGCCGGCACCCCGCCCACCACCAGGAGTTTCAAGGAATCGGTAATATACTCCAGGGCATGATGGTTTTTCTGGACCACGGGATAACGGGCGAAGAGTTCGCTCTCTTCCGGTTTCTCCACATGGGGCTCCAGTTGCAGGAGCCCCTTGACCCGGGCGGTTTGAAAAAGCTCATAAAGGAGCTGAAGCATTTCCACAAAATTCTGTTGGGTCTGGCCCGCGGATTTGAGGGAGCTGAGCAGATAATTGATGATCTTTTTCAGGACCGTCATGGGGGTGGAAACCAAAAGCGCGCCCAGGGAAGCGCCGCCGATGACGACAAACTCGGACCACTGCAAGAGGGTCAGGAGGTTTCCCCCTGCCAGGAGGAACCCCCCGATGACCGAAACTATCACCACCCCTAAGCCAGCAAGTACCAGCATTTATCAACCGGAAATTAAGAGGACTAGAATTTGGCCGAGCCACCCCTCCAGTCTTTTTATCGGTTGAAAACCGGCCTATCTTAAAACAATTTCTCGCTGCCCGGGAGGTCTTGGTATACCTTAACTATAGTTGGTTATTGGGAATAGTAAGAACACTAACGATTTTCTAGAAAAGCCCGAAAAATGGAGAAAAAATCTGGGAAAAATTGGAGAGACCGCTAATTTTCCCTGTTACCGGAGACTTGCAGAAAATGGCGATCAGCCTTATATTTGGGCGTGAGAGCGCTTCACTTCCATTGAAGGAGCAGACGATGCCGACCTACGAATTCCTTTGCAGCCAGTGCGGCCATGAATTCACCGTGGTCATGAGCTTTAGCGAATATCAAGCCGGCAAGGCCGCCTGCCCCAAGTGCAATTCTGCGGAAGTCAAGCAACAGATGACGGCTTTCATTTCCAAGACCTCCCGAAAAAGTTGACCTCCGTCATCAAGGCCGCCATTGGCTGGCAACCGCGCCCAGGGCGGAGATTCTCAGACTCACCGCGCCTTCGGCGGTGAACAGGCAACGGCTCCCGCCCGCTCGAACCGGGGCATCGAGGTCCTTTCCGGACGCGGCGTAGATGGTGACGATTTCCGGCTGGAACACGGCCGACAGGGCCGCCAGGTCACAGGCCGACCTGCCGGGGATGATCAGGGCCGCCACCCGGGACCCGGGGGAAACGGCCAATTCCCCGGCTTTGAGCCGGACCCCGGGGGGAATGACCAGGACCAGCCGGCCCTGGTAGGAGAGTTGCAGCGCCGTCCCTTTATCCTCCCCCACTGGTGGGTATTCCAGCCCTACGCTTCCCAGGTTCCCCGGCGGACGGCCCCGTCCCAGGGAGCGCGGGAAGCGGCCTTCATCTCCCAAAAGATTCATCAGCTCATAGTAAGCCGGTCCCTCCGGCCCCCGGTGGCCGAACCAGAACTGCCCCACCGTGAACCGGCGGGCCAGGGCCAGCAACTCCGGCGCGTTCCTCTGGGCCAGGCCCAGGGCCATGACCTGGTCCAGGCGCCGGCATTGCCGCCAGTGGAGATAGCCGGGCAAGATGCCGGGGCCGGATGACGTCCGGCCCGGCCAGGAGGGCCCGGGCGCCGAAAAAACCAGACGTTCACCTTCAGGCGCGACCGCCAGTCCCGCCAGGCCGCCGCCGGAGTCCAGGCAGGTCACTTCCAGGTCTTTGGGCGCCGGGATCGGCGGCAGCGTCATCGTCCCCACCAGGACCAACCCGGCCAGGCCTGCGGCCAGCCAGGTCCACCATTGCCGCCGGGGGGGAAACAAAAAAATCCACAACAGAAAATAGGCGGCAATCTGCACCCAGGTGGGAGTGGACACCGTGAAGGCGCTCCCCGGCAGCCGGGCCGTTCCGGCAATGGCTTCATATCCCAGCCATAAGGGAACCTGACCCAGGCCCAGCAACCCTTGGGCCACCGGGGTCAGGTGCAGGGTTTGGGACAACACCGCGGCCTCCCCCAAAGGCAGGGCCAGGAACAGGACCAGGGGGATGGCCGCCAGGTTGACCGCGGCCCCGAGCAAGGAGACTGTTTGAAAATACACGGCCACCAGCGGCGCGGTGGCCAGGGTGGCCACCAGTGAGGCCGCGGCCGCCTCTTTAAGCCACAACCGGACCCGGGCCGGCAATTTCTCTTTCCAGCCCTGGTGGGAGAACCGCTCCCGGGCTCCCTGGAACCAGCGGGGCAGGAAGTAAATGAGCGCGGCCACCGCGGCAAAAGAGAGTTGAAAAGAGATGGAGTAAAGACGCAAAGGGCTCAAACCCAGGATGATCAGAGCCGCCAGGGCCAAGGCGCTCCAAACCTCCCGGGGCCGTCCTAAAAAGAGCAGCATCAGGCAGGCCAGGACCATGACTTCCGCCCGTTGGGTGGAAGGCGAACCTCCCGCCATCCAGGCATAGGCCGCCACCGGCAAGGCTGAGATCAAAGTGGAGACTTTCACCGCGTTGACCCGCAGCAGCAGCCGGGGGAAACGCCCAAGCCCCCAGAAGCAAAGAAAATAGGTCACCATGGCCACCGCGCCCAGATGCATGCCGTTGATCACCAAAAGATGGCTGGTGCCCGTGCGGCTGAAGGCCTGGCGCATCTGAAGGGTGATCTCCCCCTGGTCCCCCAGAAGCATGGCCAGGTACATGGCCCGGGGCGCGGCTGGCAGCTCCTGGAGCAACACCCGGATGGAGCCCCGGAGCCGTTCCCTTAAGGGGGAGGCCCCGGCGTTGGCCAGGATGATCAAATCCTCCGGCTGCCGCAGGTGCGCCGCCCGGAAGATGCCGTCCGCCGCCAGATACCGGGCCTGGTCGAAGCTCCCCGGATTTTTCGGAGTCCGGGGAGCCCGGAGCCTCGCCTTGAGGACCACGGCCGCGCCCACCGGCGGGGGAGGCAAGGCCGGCGCAGTCACCAGCAGCTTGCCGGAGACCGGGCTCCAGCCGCCAGGCTCGCGGCAGGCTTCGGCCTCCAGGAAGAGTTGGACGCTGTGGGCTCCGATCTTGGCGGGCCGGTACAACTTGCCCCTCAAAGTCAAATCCTGCTCCAGAGGAAGACGCGTGAGGTGTTGCGCGGGGAAAAGGGGTTGTTGGGCCTGCTGATAAAAAGCCGCGCCCAAGAGAAAGAACAAGGCCAGGGGCAGCCAAGCCGCGCGGCGCCGGGTCCGCCAGGCCAAAGCCAAGAGCAGCCAGAGACCCGCAGCGCCCGCCGCCACCCAGCCCGGGGGGATTTTTAACCCCCAGGAAGGCGCGGCCACCCCCAAAATGAAGGAAATCGTCACCCAGACCAGGGGGCGAGCCAGTTGGGGACGCGGAGCCTCGTAGGGGCTGGAAGTACAGTTTTCAGTTTTCGGTTTTCGGTTTTCGGTGGATGAGTTGGCGGAGGTAGTCATCATTAATGGACCATTGCCCATCGAAAAATGAAGACGCAGAAGCTATTTTTGGCTTAAAACCGAAGTATTGTCCATTTAAAGTTAAAGTACTGTATCACCTTGCCGATAAGAGAATTGAAGGGGATTAAAACCTACTTGAATCAAGCTAAACCTGGTTTAATAAAACTTCTGTATTGACAATTACTTACAAAATAATTAATAAATTATTCATGCGGATTAAAATCTTTCTCCTGGCCGTCGCCCTGCTCCTCATCGCCCTGAACGGCGCCATTGCGTCTTCGCCCCAGGCGGGATCCGACGGCTCCCTGGTCGTGGATACGAAAGAATCCCCCACGAAAATCAATTCCGGGGACACCCTCTATGACATCCAGACCCTGAGCGGGGAAGTCCAGGCCTATATCTTCCATAACCGCACCCGGGTCTGGTCACCGCAATACGTCTCCCGGGCCCGCAAGTCCGCCTGGACCCCTTTGCCCAATCCCAAGCTGGAATTTCTGATCTCTAAATATTCCCAGCAATATCGGGTGGACCCGTCTCTGATCCGGGCGGTGATGCGCCATGAGTCGGGCTACAACACCCAGGCGGTCTCCCCCAAAGGCGCCCAGGGCCTGATGCAGTTGATGCCCGGCACCGCCGCGCTCATGGGAGTGCGGGACCCATTCGACCCGGAGCAGAACATCGCCGGCGGCGTGGGCTATCTCAGGCATTGCCTGGACCGTTTCGGCCACAACGTTCCCCTGGCGGTGGCCGCGTATAACGCCGGGCCGGAAGCCGTGGCCAAGTATTGCACCATCCCTCCTTACAGCGAAACCCAGGCCTTTGTCCAAAACGTCCTGGGAACCTACCAGGCCTTCGGCGCCGCGCCGCCTTCCGCCAAAGCAGCAGCCGATCCGAAAAAGGGAAAGGCGAAAGCCAAAATTCAAGCCAAGGCTCCCTCCCGGCCCAAAGGCCCGAAGATCGTCGAGATTAGGCCCAAGAAGAAAAGCCGGCCCCAGGCCGCGCAGAATACCGCGGAATAAGCCCACCGAAGAAGTTAAAGGTTCAAGGTTTGGTCTGCGGCCTTTGTTTACCTTTCATAAGTTACGGGTGGCCTCAGGTCTTCTTTGAACTATTTTGGCAGTTACGCCAGGCCATGCGGCCCATCCCATAAGTAACCTAAAATTCTCGTAATTGTCTTTTAACTTTGAACCTTGAACTTTGAACTTTGAACTAATCCAGGCAAAAAAGAACGAAATCGCACGTTATTCACTCTCCCCCTTTACTCCAGGCCGCGGGCCAATTCTTGATAAACAGGTCCCGCTGGGGAAAAGGAATCTCGATCCCTTCCCGTTGAAAGGCCTCGAAGATGGCGGTGTTCAGCTCATGGGTGACCGCGATCCGGTTCCTGGGGGTATCGAGAAAGACCCAGATGGTGAAGTCCAGAGAGCTTTCGCCGTAAGCCTTGAAATACACCTGGGGCGGCGGGTCCGCCAGCACCTGGGGATTGGCAAGGCAGAGCCCGGTGACCAATTGGGTCACCCGCCTGACATCGGAGCCGTAACCCACGCCCACCTTCAATTCCAGGCGGTTGGGGCCCCAGCCGTAATGGGTCCAGTTGACGATCTTGCCGGAAAGCAGCTCCGAATTGGGGATGATGAGCACATAGCGGTCGTAGGTCTCGAAGATGGTGCTGCGCACCCTGATCTCCTTGACCGTGCCCCACTGGCCGTCGATGACCAGGATATCCCCCACCTTGATGGGCCTCTCGAAGAGGAGAATCAGGCCGGAGATAAAATTATTGACGATGTTTTGCAGCCCGAAGCCGATCCCCACCCCCAGGGCGCCCGCGATCAAGGCCAGGTTGGTTAAGGGAAAGCCCAGGATATTCAGGGCCGTAAGGCCCCCCACCAGCAAAATGACATAATGCAGGGTGGTGGAGATGGTGTAGCGGACCCCGGAGTCCCAGCCGGTGCGGGGGAAGACGCGGACTTCCATGATGCCCCGGGCCAGACGGGAGAGATAACCCCCCAGATAGAGGACCAGGACGGCGGCCGCGATGGTCAGGGGAGTTAATTGAACAGACCCAATGGAGGGTCCCCAGTTGATCCATTGAAAGAGCCAAGCAATCTTGGAGGCTTCCAGGCCCCAGGCCTTCATGGCCAGCAAGAGAGCCGCGGCCCCTACCACCACGGAGATGCCCCGGCGGATCAAGCGGTGCAGCCTCCGGAACATTTCTTCCTGTTGGGGGTAGCGCTTTCTCGCCAAACCTTTCTCTGGGTGCAGGAGATAGTGAAGAATCCACTCCAGCCCCAGCCAGAGAAAGATCAGCAACAAGAGGACCACTCCGGTGAAAGCCCCGGCTTGGGCCAGATAATTCGCCAGGTTTTGAAAGCCCAGGAGGTCGGTGAAGATAATGGCGGCCAGGAGCAGCCAGACCAGGCTTCGCAGGGTGCGGATCGTCGCCGGCTGCTTAATCCACTGAGGCCAAGGCAGTTCAGGGAGGAGCTTCTCCAGATATTGCCACCGCAGCAGCCACATGGCCCAACCCAGGAGGCCGAGCCGGAAAAGATGCCCGAGAAACTGGCGGCTGCCCGGGGGAACACCTATCAGAGCGGCGCTCGCCGACCCCCAGGCGCCGACCGCCAGATACACCAGCAACAACTGGAGGTAACGCCGGTAGAAGGAGGCGGTGACGGTATCCAGGGGGAGAAGGCCCCCGGCTTCCTCACCGCCGAAAGCATCCCGCAGCCAATGTCGGCCGAGACGCAGGATTCCCAGGGCCACCAACAGGTAAAAGAGAACCCGGGAGACCGGAACCTCCCACAGCCCCAGACTCCACAGAGACAACCCCACCCAGAAAACCAGGGCCAGGAGAAAGAGGTGGCTCGCCAGGACCCGGGCGAAGCTTAGGATTGTTTGCTCTCCCCTGGTATGGGCCTTGGTCCGCCAGCGGGCGAGGCGCGGCTTGACCGCGGCCCCCAGACGGCCCAAGCCCCAGGCCAGCAGACCCGCCAAGGCCAGCAGGCCGATCAGGGCCGCCAGGCGCTCCCGTAAAAAAACGGCCAGGGCGCCGGACGCCCGCATTTCCGCCATCCGGGTGAGGCTTAGTGAGGGTAATAACCGGAGGGCCTGCCACATCTTGACGGCATGGTCTTGAAGAGAAAGGCGTTCCTGGCGTTTCAACAACTCCGCTTTCCAGGCGGTGTCCACGTGGGTTTGCAGGTCGGCCCTCACCTCTAAGACCAGTTCCTTGTCCTGCTCCAGCAACCGGGATTCTTTCCCCAGGGCTTCCAGCAATTGTCCGGCGGCCTCCTGGGCCTGGGCCGCGCCTTTTTGGTAGCGCTGCTGGGCCAGCTTCATCTCCTTGGACCGGGCCACGGGATGGCGGCTGCCCTGGAGCCGGGCCACTTCCGCCTGGAGCGCGGTCTGAGAGGCCTCCCGGGTCGCCTGGTCCTTATTCAGGGTCTCCGTTTCCTGGGCCAACTCCTTCAGCCGCTTTTCCAGCCGTTCCCCCAGTTGGGAATAGGTCTTTAAAGACTCTTCCATCTGGGTAAAAGGCAGGCCGGTAACCGCCAGGGAGGCCTTGAGCGCGGCAATGGCGGCTTTCCGCTCCTGGGAATCCTTTTCCCCCTGGGATAACGCCTTGTTCGCCAAGGCGGCCCGGGATTTCAGGGCCGCAGCCTCTTTTTCCAGGGTCTCCGCGCCCTCCGCCAGGATCCGGGGCAGGACCTCCGGCGCAGTGGCGGGCGCGCCGATTTTTTCGGGAGTCCGGGGCTTCTCCTGGGACAAACCGGTTACCGGGCAGGCCAGGAGGAACCATAGCGTCAAAGCTGCGGTTGACACCAATCTGAAGGAAAAGGCAGGCATGCAGCCTCCGGTTTAATGCTTAGAGTTCAAAGTTCAAGGTTCAAGGTTCAAAGTTGGGTGCGGTTGAGTAATAGAATAAGCACTCTTTACTCTCTCCATGTCTCACCAATGGAAAAAACACCACGAAGACGCCACGGGCGCAGAGAAAGTATTTGGCGGTTTTAACTTTGAACTTTAAACTTTGAACCTTGAACTATATTTTAAGCCGCTCCCGGCTCCAAAAAGAGGATCTGGCTGCTGTCGTCGTAGGCCAGCAGTTCGGCGTAGCGGCCCCAGTCGATGGCGGTGTCCAACTGGCGCTCGGCTTCCTCCTCGTGGAATTCCAGCTCCAGGGCTTTTTGGACCACGTCCCATTCCATCTGCTTTTTGTCGCTGGCCCGCAGCAGGCTCAGCAGCCATTTAAACAAGGGCAGGCGCCGGATGCGGGTGGCGAAGATCTCTTTGCGGGAGCGGATGGACGCCTCCGCGAAGGTTTCTCCCAGGGGGTTGAGGGTGATGTCGCCATAGGCCACGTTGGCAAAACCCAGGAGTTCCGCGGCCTCGATGAGCCGCAGCAGTTCGTCCGAATTTACCTGGAGTTCCTGGGCCAGGGCGTAGATGTCCGCCCGGTTATTGGGCATGTTGTCCAGGTGCTCCAGCAGTCCTGTGAGGTCGTCGATGTTGATGTGGGGCAAAGCCCGGGTGCGGCCCGGCTCACCGGGAGCGGTGCCCAACTCCACGTGCTCCGGCTGGGTCTGGCCCGCCAGGACCATGTAGACCCGGTCCACCAGGTTCAGGAATTTGGGGTCCTTGCGGTTCCGGGGCAGAGGCAGATCCACTTTGAGGTTCATGATCACCCGGCCGGGGTCCTTGTCCATAACCACAATTTTGTCCGCCATGAACACCGCTTCTTCGATGTTATGAGTCACCAGGAGAATGGCCCGGGTGGGAATCTTGCCGCCGGTCCATAGTTCCAGGAGTTCCCCCCGTAAGGATTCGGCGCTGAGCACGTCCAGGGCCGAGAAAGGCTCGTCCAGGCAGAGAAGTTCCGGCTCCACCGCCATGGCCCGGGCGAAGCCCACCTTCTGGAGCATGCCGCCGGAAAGCTCCCGGGGATAGGCGGTTTCGAACCCGTCCAGCCCCACCCGGTCCAAGAGGTCCAGGGCCCGGGTGGTCCGCAGTTTGGGCGGCACACCCCGGGCCTTGAGGGCCACTTCCACGTTTTCCTGCACCGTCAGCCAGGGGAAGAGGGCGAAGGTCTGGAAGACGATGGTGGCGTGGGGATTGACTCCGGTGAGGGGCCGGTCCCTATATAACACCTGTC
>QZIZ01000068.1 GCA_003599195.1 Deltaproteobacteria bacterium
CTGCTTTATAGTATGTTCTTGCGTCTTGCTTTGCGCCTTTGCGTCTTTGCGTGAGGCTTCTTTTCGGAACAGTTCCTCATGGGCCTTTGGCCCACCCGCAAAGCAAGAAAAGCAGACCCCCCTTGGCCCCGGCTCTCCCCCCGCCAAGTAGCGGCAGGGAGGAAAGGAGACTCGCTGGGCGGGGGGAGAGGGGGTAAACCTTAGACATATCTGGGTTTTTACTGGCCACTGCCCACTGGCCACTGACAACTTTTCGAAGCAGAAGCCTTAATGGTGCGCAAGGCGCACCCTACGGAACCCGCAACCCGCAACCCGCAACCCCCTTTATTTGCCTGCCGCAATTCTGGTATAGTGTGGCCATCGGGCCGGTAACAGGAGGCGGGGCCATGGCGGAACATCTGGCTGGCGAATCGGTAACTGAAGTTGAGACCGCGGAAATCCGGGAAAAGGAGTATCACCGGGAGCTTTATCTTTTCAACAAGCTGGCCACCATCACCGCCCACACCCTGGACCTCCAGGAGATCATCAACAAGGTGCTGGCGGAGGTCCTGGATTTCTTCCGCATCGACTCCGGGCTGCTGCTGCTCTGGGACCGGGTGCGGCGGCGCCTGACCTATGCCGCGTCCAAGGGCGTGCCCACGGAGTATCTGAAACAGATCTCCCAGGGGAAATTGGAGACGGTCATCGGCCCCTATCTGGCCGCGGCCACCCAGCCGTTGGTGATCAGGGACACCCGCAACGACAAGCGCCTTTATACTTCCACTTTTGCCGAATTGATCCAGCATGATCCCCGGTTCCGGGCACTGGTGTCCATCCCCTTGAAATACCGGGACAATGTCACCGGCTTCCTCAACCTCGCCGCCACCACGCCCAAGCCGTTCCATCCTTCCCGGAAGTTCTTCTTCTCCATCCTGGGCAACCAGATCGGCCTGGCCATCGAGAACGCCCGCCTCTACCACGAGCTGCGGCGCTCGGAACGGCGTTACCGCCGCATCTTCGAAGGCGTCAAAGACATGATCTTTGTCACCGACCGGGACGGGCGCCTGCTGGACATCAACCCCGCAGGGGTGGAACTCCTGGGGCTGGCCAACAAATCGGAGGCCTTGGCCCTGTCCCACTTCCGGGACGTGTTCCACGACCCTAAGGATTGGGAGCGCTTTCAACTCCAGGTGGAGGTCAAAGGTTTTGTAAGGGACCTGGAATTGAAGGTGGTGCGGCCCGGCGGCCGGCTGGTCCCCACGCTGCTCACCGGCATCCTCAGGCGCAACAAGGCGGGGCGCATCACCGGCTACGAAGGCATCGTCAAGGATATCACCGAATATAAGCAGAGCGAATCGGAAATCATCCGGGAGAAGAAGACCACCGAAGGTATTTTGGAGGGCATGCCCGTGCCCTGCTTCGTCATCGACCGGGACCACCGCATCAGCTACTGGAACCGGGCCTGCGAAGAACTCACCGGATATTCCCGCCACGAAATGGTGGGCACCTACCGCTACTGGCTGCCCTTTTACTCCCATGAGCGGCCTTCTATGGCCTCCCTGGTGGTGGAACAGAATCTCAAGGCCCTGGAGAAATTTTTCGGGGACAAGAACCTGAAGCAATCCCCCAATCTCCCGGGCGCGTATGAGGCGTTTGAATATTTCCCCAATTTCCGGGGCAAGGAACGCTACTTCTATCACACGGCCTCCCCCATCTACGACGAGACAGGACGGATCCAGGGCGCGGTGCAGGCCATCCTGGACATGACCGAACGGCAGCAGTTGGCCCGGGAACTAAAAGATTCCGAAGAAAAATTCCGCCGCCTGGTGGAGACCTCCCTGGACGGCATCGCCCTGCACAGCTCGCTTAAGCTCCTCTATGTGAACCGGGCCTGCCTGGAGATGTTCGGCTACCGGGAACCCAGGGAGATGCTGGGCCGCCAACTCCTCCAGTTCATCGACCTGCCCTATCAGCAAGCCGCGGCCCGGCGGCTCTCCCACATCCTCAAAGGGGACAGCCGGCCTCGCATCTTTGAGATGAAGGGGGTCAAAAGGGATGGCAGCCGCTTCGACCTCGAACTGGTCTCCTTCCCCACCACCTATGAAGGCCAGCCTGCGATTCAGACCCATATCCGGGACATCACTTTGAAAAAGCACCTGGAGGAGCAACTGGCCCGCACCGAAAAGTTGGCCGCCCTGGGGCAGTTGGCCGCGGGGCTGGCCCATGAAATCAACAACCCCCTGGGAGGCATCCTGGTGTACGCCTATCTTCTCCTCGAGGACCTGGCCCCGGACCAGGCGGAGCGGACCCAGGTGGAAAAGATTATCCGGGAGGCCACCCGCTGCAAAGAGATCGTCCAGGGCCTGTTGGAGTTCTCCCGGCACATGCCCTCCAAAATGATACCGCTCCAAATCAACGCCATCCTGGAAGAAGCCCTGTCTTTGGTGAGCGACCATCTTCTCTATCAGAACATCAATCTGGTCAGGGAGTTTCAACCGCATCTGCCTCCGGTGTCCGGGGACAAGGCTAAACTGGAGCAGGTCTTCATCAATCTGCTGATGAATTGCGGGGAATCCATGGAAGGGGAAGGCCGCCTCACCGTGGCCACTTCCTTCAGACCCGGCATGGAGATGGTGCAGATCCGCTTTAAGGACACCGGCCCCGGCATCCCCGAAAGCCACCTCAGCCGGCTCTTTGATCCCTTCTTCACCACCAAGGAGGTGGGTAAGGGCGTGGGCCTGGGCCTGTCCATCAGCTACGGCATCATCCAGAAACACCGGGGCCGGGTTTCCGTGGAATCCACCAGCTCCCAGGGCACCACTTTTCTGGTGGAACTGCCGGTGCAGATGGAAGGAAGCAGCGAGCAGCAAGCAGTGGGCAGGGGCCTGGGGTCAGGGGGCAGTGAAGAAGCCGCTGCCGGGGCAGCCGGTGTCCGGTGATTGGGAGTGAAACGTAGGGCGAACCTTGGGTCCGCCCGGCGTCCGGGGCGGTCACCCGGTCAACCCTCTACTAACCAGCCGGTGAGGGGCCAATCGGCAGTATGCATTTCCAGAAAAAAATGTTGGGTGCTGATTATTAGCGAAAAAAAGCACAAACTCTGGGTCTTTATCCTTCCCGCAGCGAACGGCTTGCCGGTAAAGCGCTGCTATTCAAAATATAACCACTCTTAATTATTATTTATTTTTATTAAAGCTTTTCTCTAATCCTTTTGCCAAAAATATTTGACTTAGCCCTAGGGGTATGATAGGAAGGCACATGTGAAAAGAAGTATTTTGGGCTGAGAACCATTCCGGGGAGCAATTGCGCAACGATACTAAGAAATTCCTGAAAGAGCTGCTGACCGGAGGCTACCGGGCCTCGGCCATCGGCATGGCTTTGGCCCTGGCCATATTTATCGGCTTTTTTCTCGGCTATGCGCTCGATAAATATTTCGGCACCGATTATGTTTTTAAGATTATCGGTTTGATCATGGGGATTATCGCCGGCTTCCGGAACGTTTATCTCATGGGCCGGAAGTTGGAGAAGTAACGGCCCCATGGAACTCCTGTCCTCCCGGTGTATGAAGATCGCCAACTGGGTGGTGTTGGGCCTCTTGGTGGCCGCGGGGTATCTGGCAAGCGGCAGGGAATTCGCCTTGGGCGTCCTGGTGGGAGGGTTGCTGGTTGTGGCCAATTTCCACCTCCTGCACCGCTTCCTGAAAGGCACTCTGGAAAAAGCCCAGATTGAGCCGGAGAGCAGAGGGCGCACCCAAGCCTTTTTTGCGGCCAAGCAGTTTCTGCGCTTTACCGGCATGATGGTGGTGGTTTTTTTATTAATCCGCTACGGCTGGGTGAACGTGCTGGGCCTGGTGGTGGGGTTGTCCACCGTGGCCTTGACCCTCACCCTGCTGGGCCTCAACGAAGCGACGAAGATAAAGAACAAGGAGGCAGATCCTTCTCATGGAACATCCCATCCTCTTTCTTGACTTGATCTTGGAGCATTTCGGCATCCACATTCCGCCCCACGTGACTTATAGCTGGGTGGTCATGCTGGTCCTTCTGGGCCTGGGGATGATGGCCACGCGGCGCATCGCCATGGTCCCCGCAGGGGGTCAGAATGTCTTCGAGTTGATCATCGGCGGTCTCGAGGAATTTATGGTGGAGATCACCGGTGAAGAAGGCCGGGCCTTTTATCCTTATATCGCCACCGCGTTCCTCTATATTATGGTTTGCAATCTCCTCGGCCTGCTGCCCGGGTTCTATTCACCCACCGCCAACATCAATACTACGCTCTCTTTGGCCTTATGCACTTTTGTCTATACCCATTATCTGGGAATCAAGTATCACGGCGCCAAGTATATCAAACACTTCCTGGGACCCATCCCGGCTTTGGCGCCCCTGTTCTTCCCCATCGAGGTCATCGGCCATATCGCCCGGGTGCTCTCCCTGACTTTGCGTCTCTTCGGCAATATCATGGGTGAAGACTTGGTGCTCTTGATCCTCATCTTCCTGGCCGGAATGTTCCTGGCGCCGCTGCCCATGATGTTCCTGGCCATTTTTACCAGCGTGGTGCAGGCTTTTGTCTTCACCCTGCTCTCCATGATGTACTTTGCGGGCTCCATGGAGCACGCCCACTAATCTTGGAAGAAGGCCACTTCACATATCTAAACTTCTGTAGGAGGTTGTGGAAATGAAGAAAGTTTTGGTACTCGGTTCTACCCTGCTGTTCTCCTTGCTGTTTGCTTCTCTGGCCATGGCTGCTGAGCCCGCGGGCGGCGGCGCTGCCGCCAGCCTGGGCACCTTTTTCAGCTATTCGGTTCTGGCCGCCGGCTTCGGCATGGGCATCGCCGCTTTCGGCACCGGCATCGCCCAGGGCCTCGGCCTGAAGAGCGCAGTGGAAGGCATCGCCCGGAACCCGGAAGCCTCCGGTAAAATCACCGTGACCATGCTCATCGGTCTGGCCATGATCGAATCTCTGGCCATTTACGCCTTGGTCGTGGCGTTGATCATCCTCTACGCCTACCCGATGACCAAACCCATCGCTGCTGCCCTTGGGTTCAAGATCTAAATAAGCCTGCCTTTAACAAGGGGGGGCCTTGGCTCCCCCTATTTACATGAAATGCTTGTGAAAAATTGCACGGCCTCCGGGCCTTAACCTGCTGGGGATGATGCGGTCCATCATGAAATTCTCAAAAATACCCGCGGTCACCATTACACGTCTGTCCATTTACTCCCGCTGCCTGGAGGCCCTGGCTCAAGAGGATGTGAAGATCATCGCCTCCGATAAGCTGGCCCAAAAATGCGGCATCAACCCGGCCCAGATCCGCAAAGACCTGGCTTACTTCGGGGAATTCGGCATCCGGGGGGTGGGCTACTTCGTCAAAGAGCTCCTCTTTGAAATCAAGCGCATCCTGGGACTCAACAAGACCTGGAAAATGGCGCTGGTGGGCATCGGCAACCTGGGTCTGGCCCTGGTGGCCCATGAGAATTTCATCCGGCAGGGCTACGAATTCGTGGCGGTCTTTGATGTAGACCCCGCAAAGGTGGGACGGCGGCTGCCCAGCGGCCAGATCATCCACCACGTGGATGAACTGGACACGGTGGTCAAGGAAAAAGGCGTGGAGATCGGCGTCATCGCCACCCCTGCGGGCAAGGCCCAAAACGCGGCCCACCGCTTCATCAGCGCCGGGGTCAAAGCGCTGCTCAATTTTGCTCCCATTCAACTGCAGGTGCCGGAAGGCATGGCCGTAGAAAATGTGGATTTCACTGTCAAACTGGACAACCTGGCCTACCACCTCACCCTGGCGGAAGCCTGAGGGATCGTTTTTCGTTTTGCGTTTTTCCTTTTCGTTTGGCGGCTGATGACTTCAGATTTGTTCATTTAGCGAATGAAAGTTTCAGGTTTGTTTCATTTGCGGTGAACCAGAGAAAAAACCTGCCGTTTAATCTCCTGTCTCTCCTGGTTTCCCCTGGATCCGAAACCAATTAGCAATCAAATGACAATGAAGCTTGTGTTCCCCCCGCACGTCCAGGGCGGATAAAAGGTTCGTCCCTGCGAGATTCTTTTACGAAAAACGGAAAACGAGAAACGCTCTCCACCGGACGGCACAGGCTAACTGCCTGTGCCGCCTGGGAGTTGTCTTGATCAGGGCCGAAAACCGCGAGGGCAAAAAGAAAAGATGCGGCATGGCGGGGTCTTTAGTCCTGCTTTTTGGGGGGAGACAGGTTCAGGGCCAGCCAGGCCGACACCATGGTCATCACTATCGCGTTTATATAGCAGGCTGTAGAGCTGAGGTGACCAATATCCCCGGAGAGGGTCATCATTTCCATGGGAAACCTTCCTTTTTCTTTGTCTATACAAAGATATCAACAGGATTTAACAAAAGCAACCATTGTTGCCGCTCTTCGACATATTTAAATGCATATTCCGGGCCAACTTTGCGGAGGCTCAAATTGGGGTGGGGGTGACGGGGAGAACACCGAATTACAACATATTGTCCATCAGTTATAACTGTTTTGCGACTTTTGGAGCCCGGAGGGCATCTGCCATAATTATTCAATAATGTATTGTTTGGAAAATACTAAACCATACTTATTTTACATATTTGGATTTTCCATTTTATCTCAGGGGCGAATTTTTGCAGATATCTATGCTATAATGGCGCTGCCTGCCCTCTTTCTGAAATTGCAGTCCCGGTCCCTGCCGGTCGATAAGTTTAAGAGGCGTTATGGCGCGGCGCAGGTCTCGTTTTCGATTTTTGATATTACCTCTGGCCCTGTTGTTATTCTGGGGCTGGGGGGACTATCGGTCTCCGGGAAACCCGGGAGTCGGCGGCTTTGCCATCTCCAGCCCGCCGCCCGCGCTGGGAGCGGCCCCCGGCCCCGTCTACCTGCGGGTCAACCAGGCAGGCGTTCTCCCCGCGGACCGTAAGATCGCCCTGGCCCTTACTGCCGAAAACCTGGCCGGCCGCACCTTCAGCGTTATTAATGAACCCGGTGGCGCTCCGGTCTTCAGCGCCGCGGTGGGCCCGGATCGCGGCGGCTACGGCGGTTTTGCCCACCTTTACGAACTGAACTTCAGCGCCCTCAAAGCCCCGGGGAAATACCGCGTCCTCCTGGAAGGCCAGACTTCGCCCTCCTTCAGCATCGGGGACCGGGTGTACGCCGGGGTCATCGATCTTACCCTGCAATTCTTCCGGGTGCAGCGTTGCGGTGATATCGGCCCTGCCCTGCACGGTCCCTGCCACCTCAAGGACGGCACGGCCCAAGGCGGCCCCGTTGACCGCTCCCCGGTGGACGCGGCCGGGGGGTGGCACGACGCCGGGGATTATCTGAAATTCATGATCACCACCGGAGCGGCTGCGGTCTTGATGCTCACCGCTTATCAGCGCCATCCGGAGGTTTTCGGCAACGCCTCCGGCCAAGGGCTGCCTCCTGTTTTGGCTGAAGCCAGGATCGGCCTGGACTGGATGCTGAAGATGTGGGACCCGGCCCGCCAGACGCTTTATTACCAGGTGGGGGACGCCACTGACCACAATGGCTGGCGCCTGCCCGAAGGCGACGACGCCCAGCGCCCGGTGCGGCCCGTCTGGGCCTGCGAAGCCGGAAAGGGGGCCAATATCGCGGGTAAGGCCGCGGCGGCGCTGGCTTTGGCCGCGGCCCTGTGGAACGACGCGGCCCGCCCCTTTTATAATCCCGCCCTGGCCGCGACCTACCGCACCGCCGCCGAGCAGATCTACGCCTTCGGCAAGGCCCGGCCCGCGGCCCAATCCGCCACCTCCGGGTTTTATACCGAGACCACCTGGAGGGACGATCTGGCCCTGGCCGCCGCGGAACTTTACCGGGCCACCGGCAACACCGCCTATCTCAGCGAGGCCAAGGCCTACGCCTTAGCGGCCGGCAATACCGGCGACATCAACTGGGGCAACCTCCATAACCTGGCGCATTATGAAATCGGGCGCCTCGACCCTGCTTATCGATCCCAGGCCGCCGCGTTCTTGAAAAGCGACTTGGATGACATGCAGCTCTTCGCGGCCTCCGACCCCTTCCGGGCCGCGGTCTTCCGCTATTACTGGGGGTCGGTCTTCGATATTCTGGGCGCCGCCTTAATGGCCCGGTGGTATGAGGACCTGACTGGAGATACGGCCTATCGCGAGCTGGCGTGGGCGCAGCGGGATTTCTTCCTGGGGGCCAATCCCTGGGGGGTAAGTTGGGTTAACGGCCTGGGCGAGGTCTGGCCGCACCATCCCCACCACCAGGTGGCCGATTTGACCCAGACGGAATTGACGGGCTTCTGGGACGAAGGCCCCATGAACCGCAGCGACTGGCTGGGGATCGGCATCGCCTTAAAGGACCCGGACGGCTACGCCCCTTTCCAAAGCGCCGCCTCCGTCTACCACGACGACCTGGAGGATTACGCCACCAACGAACCCTGCACCTCCGTAGCCGCCTTAGGCCTGGCTTTCACCGCCTGGTGCGCTCCCCCCACACAACCAACCCCCGCAGTCCTGGAACTGCTGCTCAGTGATTAATCTGAGATTATCTTTCAGGAAAATTTATGCTATCATGCATGCCATGAGACCATTTGGCTGCCGGAAGATAAACCTTCCCGGGCTTAAACTTATGTGGCGAACCCGTTGTTCGCCCTGAATGCAAACGAACCCCGGTTTTGCCTCTACGATTTATCACCTTTTGATTGCGAATCGGTATCAGAACCATGCTTTAACTGCGGCAGCCGCGGCTGCCGCCTAATCTCATTTGCGAGAATATATGCGAGTCCTGCTGATCTCTCCTGAGTTTCCCGAAACCTTCTGGAGCCTCCGTAATGCCATCAAATTTCTCGGCGTCAAGGCTGTCGGTCCGCCCCTGGCTCTCCTCACCGTGGCCGCCATGCTGCCTGCCGATTGGGACAAACAACTGGTGGACCTGAACGTGGAGCCGCTGACGGACGAGCACCTGGCCTGGTCTGATCTGGCTTTTATCAGCGCCATGACCATCCAGTCTCCATCGGCGGACGCCGTCATCCGGCGTTGCCGGGCCATGGGTGTCAAAGTCTGTGCCGGCGGCGTCCATTTCAGCACCCCGGAAGCGCGCTTCGAGCCGGTGGAGCACCTCTTCATCGGCGAAGTGGAGGAGACCATGCCGGTCTTCCTGGCGGATCTGGCCCAGGGCAAGGCTTTACCGGAATACCGGGCTTCCCGGTTTCCGGCCATCTCCGCCTCGCCGGTGCCTGCCTGGGAGCTTCTGGACCGCTCTCAGTATATCAATATGTTGGTCCAGGTGTGCCGGGGCTGTCCCCACGACTGCGATTTTTGCCACGTTATCGTGCTTTACGGCCGCAAACCCCGCTACAAGGGTCCGGACCAGGTCCTGGCCGAGCTCCAGGGGCTCTATGAGGCGGGGTGGCGGCGAGATATTACCTTTGCCGACGACAATTTTATCTGCCATCACGGCAAGGCCAAGGACATCCTGCGCGCCCTGGCCGGCTGGCAGGCCGAACGCGGCTATCCCTTTCATTTCGTGGCCCAGGTCAGCATGGAAGTGGTGGACGACCCGGAGTTGTTGCCCCTCATGGCCCAGGCCGGCTTTGTGGGGCTCTTCCTGGGAATCGAAACCCCGGACCCGGCCGCCTTAAAGGAATGCAATAAGCGCCAGAACCTTAACCGGGACCTGGTGGAGGCGGTGCGGACCATCCAGGCGCACGGGATTGAAGTCAGCGGCGGTTTTATCGTGGGCTTTGACTCGGACTCCCCCAACGTCTTCGACCACCAGGCGGATTTTATCGAGAAAGCCGCCATTCCCACGGCCATGATCAACCTGCTGACCGCTCCCCCCGGCACCCGGCTCTATCAGCGCCTGGAGTCCGAAGGACGCCTCCTTTGGGTCAGTGACGGTGACACCACCATGAATGCCGGCGCTCTTAACTATATGCCGAAGATGGGACGGGAGCGCTTACTGGAGGGTTACAAAGCCCTCTTGAGCCGGCTCTTTGAACCCGAGCCTTTCTACCATCGAGTCCTCGCCTTCTTGGAGCATTACCGCCCCAACCCGCACCTGCCGGCCCGCTTTCCCAGGCACCGGGAACTAGTCGCAGTGATGAAAATCGTCCTGGGGTTGGGCTTCAAAGAGCCGGGCCGCCGGGCCTTCTGGTCTTTTTTAGGACGCCTGCTCTGGCGCAATCCCATGAATTTCCCCATCGGCATTACCATCGCCGCGGCGGGCCTCCATTACCGCATGATTACCCACCGGTTCTGCGAGCTGCCCGATGAACCGGCCTTCAGTATGACCGCGGCCGGGCCTAATCCCCCGGAAGAACCTTCTTTAAACCCAGGATAGAAAACAAGAGTTAATAGACCAAAAAGAGCGGGGGCCTGAAGGAAATAAAGACAGACACCATTTAAAAATGTGCCTGTCCCCATTTTCACTGGGCCTAGCCTTCACCACCCGGCACGCGCCGCCCACGCCGCCAACCCCCGCCCCCCCCTGCGGTCCTGGAGCTGCTGCTCTGAAATTAACAGCTTATATCCCCTCGTATTCGCTCCATATCATAAATTCAATTCTCTGGTCTCTTCCGGCGGATATTGGCAAGCTATCTTGCTCTCTTGGTTAGAGAGAGGCAGATGGCGCAAGCCTGTGGTGGAGGACAATCAAGGAGCATCGGCAGGAGATCCCAGATTCGGTAGAAATTGAGTCAAACCCACATAATTAATTGAAAATTTTTGAAAATAAAAAAAAATAGGAGTAGAATATGAATCTTTAAAGAGAGGTAGATAAAATTATGGTCCGGTGCCTTCCTGAAATATAGCTTGGCCTGCCTGGTAAAAGAGGGAGCGGAAATCCATGGCCCAGAGAAAGAGAGCAAGTTATCCCAAGTTGACCCAGTTGGCCAAGTGCCCCACCGGCATCAAAGGCCTGGATGAGATCACCAACGGCGGGCTGCCCCTGGGCCGGCCCACCCTTATCTGCGGCTCGGCGGGCTGCGGCAAGACCCTGCTGGCCATGGAGTTCATCGCCCGGGGGGCCATGGAATACGGCGAGCCCGGGGTCTTCGTCTCCTTCGAGGAAAGCACCGAGGAGTTGATTAAAAACGTCGCCTCCCTGGGCTTCGATCTGCCGGCCCTGATCGAGAAAAAGAAACTCGCCCTGGATCACGTCTATATCGAGCGCAGCGAGATCGAAGAGACCGGGGAATACGACCTGGAGGGCCTCTTCATCCGCCTGGGCTACCAGATCGACGCCATCGGCGCCAAACGGGTGGCCCTGGACACCATCGAGGCCCTCTTCGCCGGGTTGCCCAACGAACTGATCCTGCGCTCGGAGCTGCGCCGCCTCTTCCGCTGGCTGAAAGACAAGGGCGTCACCGCGGTGATCACCGGCGAGCGGGGCGAAGGCACCCTCACCCGCCACGGCATCGAGGAGTACGTCTCCGACGCGGTTATCGTCCTGGACCACCGCATAGCGGGCCAGATGGCCACCCGGCGCATAAGGTTCGTCAAGTACCGCGGCTCCCTGCACGGCACCGACGAGTACCCCTTCCTGATCGATGAAAAGGGCATTTCCATCATGCCCATCACTTCCCTGGGCCTGGACTACGGGGTCACCAGCGAGCGGGTCACCACCGGCATCCCCCGACTGGACGCCATGCTGGGGGGCCAGGGTTATTTCCGGGGCAGCAGCGTCCTGGTATCCGGCACCGCGGGCACCGGCAAATCCAGCCTGGCGGCCTTTTTCGCGGACGCGGCCTGCCGCCGGGGCGAGCGCTGCCTCTATCTGGCCTTCGAGGAATCCCGGGACCAGATCATCCGCAACATGCGCTCCATCGGCCTGGACCTGGAGCCCTGGGTCAAACAGGGGCTCCTAAAATTCCATGCGGCCCGTTCCACCCTCTACGGCCTGGAGATGCACCTGGCCGTGATCCACAAGCTGGCCAATGAATTTCAGCCCACCACCGTGATCATGGACCCCATTACCAATCTCTCCATCGTGGCCGATGATAGCGAGGTAAAAGCGGTGATGATGCGGCTGGTGGATTTTTTCAAGAACCGGAAAATCACTACCCTTTTCACCAACCTGACCCACCCCGGCGAACTGGAGACCACCGCCAGCGGGGTCTCCTCCCTGATGGACACCTGGCTGCTGCTCCTGAGCGTGGAGAGCAACGGCGAGCGCAACCGCGTCTTCCACCTCCTCAAATCCCGGGGCATGGCCCACTCCAACCAGATGCGGGAGTTCCTTATCTCCGATAACGGCATCGACCTGGCGGACGCCTACGTCGGCCCCGGCGGGGTGCTCACCGGTTCGGCCCGGGTGCAGCAGGAAGGCAAGGAGAAGGCCGCGGCTGTGGAGGCCCAGATGGAATTGGAGCGCCGCCGCCGCAGCCTGGAACGCAAGCGCCAGGTCATGGAGGCCCAGGTAACGGCCCTGCAAGCGGAGATCGCCGGCGAGGAAGACGAACTGCAAATGCTGCAAAGCCGGGAAGAAGAGAAGGCCAAAGTCGCGGCCCGGGAACGGGCGGATCTGGCTGCCCTGCGCAAGGCCGACGTCCTGAGCCCGAAGAAAGGAGCCTGAGCCGATGCCTAACACCCCGGAAAAGGAATGGAATTTGCGTCTGTACGTGGCCGGCATGACCCCCAAGTGCGTGGAGGCCTTTGCCAATCTCAAGAAGATTTGTGAAGAGCACCTGAAAGGCTGCTACTCCATTGAGATCGTCGACCTGCTGGAAAATCCCAAGCTGGCCCAGGGTGACCAGATTTTGGCCATCCCCACCCTGGTACGCAAGCTGCCGGAGCCCATCAAGAAGATCATCGGGGATCTCTCCAATACCGAAAGGGTCTTGGTGGGCCTGGATTTGCGGGAGAGAACTTAAATGGCTGCGCCTAAAAAGAAAGCCCTGGAAGCCAAAGCCGAGGCCGCCTTGAAGGAGAAGGAGACAGCTACTTATGTGTTGCGGCTCTATATTGCCGGCACCACCCCCAGGTCCCTCCGGGCCGTTGCTAATGTCAAGGCCGTCTGCGAAGAGCACCTCAAGGACCGTTACGAATTGGAGGTGATCGACCTC
>QZIZ01000176.1 GCA_003599195.1 Deltaproteobacteria bacterium
CAGTAACTTCCACCAGGCAGAGGCGGCAGCCGCCGTAAGGTTTGATGGCTTCGTAATAACACAGGGTGGGAATGTTCACCCCGACTTTGCGAGCTGCTTCCAGAACCGTGGTCCCCTCGGGAACCTCCACCAGCTTATCGTTGATCGTTAACTTAACCATAATATCCCTCATTATTCCACGGTGATGGCTTCGAACTTACAGGAATCGAAGCACACGCCGCATTTAATGCATTTTTCCTGGAGGATGCGATGGGCCTCCTTCTTAACCCCTTCCACGGCCCCCACGGGGCACTTGCGGGCGCAGAGGGTGCAGCCGGTGCACTTGTCTTCGTCCACATTGAAGACAATTAAGGCCTTGCAAACCTTGGCGGGGCATTTCTTGGCCCAGATATGAGCCTCGTACTCTTCCCGGAAGTACTTGATGGTGGTGAGGACCGGGTTGGGCGCGGTCTGGCCCAGGCCGCAGAGGGAGGAATCGATGATCATCTCCGCGAGTTCGGTGAGTCTCTCGATATCACCCTCCTGGCCTTTGCCGTCGGTGATGGCCTCCAGCATCTCCATGAGGCGGAGAGTTCCTTCCCGGCAGGGAGTGCACTTGCCGCAGGATTCGTCCTTGGTGAAGTCGATGAAGTATTTGGCCACGTTCACCATGCAGTCCCGCTCGTCCATGGCGATCATGCCGCCGGAGCCCATGATGGATCCCAATTTGCCCAGGGAGGCGTAATCCACCGGGGTATCCAGATAGCCCTCGGGGATGCAGCCGCCGGAGGGGCCACCGGTCTGCACCGCCTTGAAGGCTTTGCCTCCGGCGATGCCGCCGCCAATTTCGAAGATCATCTCTCGTAAGGAAATTCCCAGGGGTATCTCCACCAGGCCGGTGTTGTTGACCTTGCCCACCAGCGCGAAAACCGTGGTGCCGGGCGCGTCCTTGGTGCCGAAGCCCGAATACCATTTGGCCCCCCGGATGATAATCGGGCCGATATGGGACCAGGTCTTGACGTTGTTGATGATGGTGGGCTTGCCCCACAGGCCGCTTTGGGCCGGGAAGGGAGGCCGGGGCCGGGGTTCGCCCACTTTGCCTTCGATGGAGGAGATGAGAGCGGTTTCCTCCCCGCAGACAAACGCGCCTGCGCCTTCCCTGATTTTCAACTTGAAGGAGAAATTGGTGCCAAAGATGTTATCTCCCAAGAGGCCCAATTCCTCGGCCTGGGAGATGGCGATTTTCAAGCGGTGAATGGCCAGGGGGTATTCCGCCCGGCAATAGATATAGCCTTCTTTGGCGCCGATGGCGAAAGCGCCGATGGCCATGCCTTCGAGGACCGCGTGGGGATCGCCTTCGAGGATGCCCCGGTCCATGAAGGCCCCGGGATCGCCTTCGTCGGCGTTGCAGATGACGTATTTAACATCGTTGTCGTTCTTGTAGGCGAATTCCCACTTCATGCCCGTGGGGAACCCGGCCCCGCCCCGGCCCCGGATGCCGGAGGCCTTGACCTCGTTGATGACCTGCTCCTGGTTCATGCCGGTCAAGACTTTAAAGAGAGCGGTGTAGCCGCCCCGGGCGATGTATTCCTCGATGCGCTCCGGATGAATGAAGCCGCAGTTTTTGAGGGCAATTTTCACCTGCTTCTTGAAGAAGGGCATCTCGTCATATTTGGGGACTTCCACCGGCAGCTCCGGGGGATGGGGATTGGCGTAAGGCCTTTTTTTGCCCTCCATGAGAATGTCTTCCTGGTCGATGCGGCACATGATCTGCTCGGGGTAAATCTCTCCGGCCTTGATGGCTTCCGCCAGGGCCTCGGCCTGGGCCGGGTTCATGGCCTGGTAACTGACGCGCACTTTGCCGGGATAGACCACGTCCACCAGGGGTTCTTTCTGGCAGAAGCCGATGCAGCCGGTCTTTTCCAGGGCTACGTCCAGCCCCAGAGCCGAGATCTTGTCTTCCAGGGCCTTGTAAACCTTGTCGGCTCCCGCAGAGATGCCGCAGGTGGCCATGCCCACCATGATCTTGATTTTGTTGGGATAAGTTAGGGCCAGGCCCTTTTCCTTGAGTTCTTTAAGCTGTTCCAGACTGGTAATCTTCATGCGACTTCCACCTCCTCCTCCACTATCCCATAGGATTCGGCGTAGGATTTGAGAATTTTGGGGATCATCGAGGGGGACAGGCGGCCGAAGGTGTCATCGCCCACCCGCATGGCCGGGGCCAGGGCGCAGCAGCCGATGCACCGCACCATTTCCAGAGAGAACATGAAATCTTCCGTGGTCTGGCCGTGCTTGATGCCCAGTTCCCTTTCCAGCCGGTCCAACAGCCTGGGGGAGCCTTTCACGAAACAGCCGGTGCCCATGCAGAGGCTGATGATGTTCTTGCCCCGGGGCACCAGGCTGAAGGCGTTATAGAAACTGGCTACCCGGAGGATTTCCGCCATGGGGAGGCGGAGTTCGTCGGACACATGTTCCAGAGCGCACCGGGGGAGCCAGTTGAACTTCCGGTTGATGTCCAGCAGGATGGGCAAAAGGTTGCCCGGTTCGTCCCGGTACTGGTCGATAATCTTGGCCACCATCTCCTCGTCGGTCAACTTGGAGTAAGCGGTGCGTGCGGCCCGATCAGCCTCCCCGGGGATCTGCACTTCGTAGCGGATGGGACAGGCGTCCAAACAGACGCCGCAACCGGTGCATTTGCTCATGTCCACGCCCCGCCCCCGCTTGACGATATCCACCTCAAACTTGCCGGGCTCGCCCCGGATACCTTCCACCTCAGTATAAGTGAGAAGGTCGATGTTGAGATGACGGCCGGCTTCCACCAGCTTGGGGGAGATGATACACATGGAACAGTCGTTGGTGGGAAAGGTTTTATCCAACTGGGCCATAACGCCGCCGATGGCCGACTTTTTTTCCACCAGGTGGACGTAGAAACCGGCGTTCGCCAGGTCCAGGGCGGCTTGCACCCCGGCGATGCCGGCGCCCACCACCATTACTTTACCAACCGGGTCTTTCGCCTGCGCCTTTTTGGCCATAAAAATTACCTTCCTGAAATTTATATGTAAATTCTAACGTATAGGTATTGTGAAATTATCCACTAGACATGTTAGAAAAAAATACCCCATAAGTCAAGAAAGAATAAAAATTGCACAAGAAAGGAATCGCCCGCGGCTATCTTGGCGTTTATCTTTGATAAATCCGACCGGAGCAGAGAATTATTTTGCTTGGCCCTTGGTGTAAAATCCGGGCATGGGATGAAAGGTAACATGGCCCCAATTATTTGTTACTTTTTTTCTCCCATGGAACCTGGTTACCCAAGAGCTTCTCCAAATAATAAATCGATAAAAGCCTGTTTGTGAGGGGCCAGGGCTTTATCCCGGCGCAGAACCACCGCCAGGTAGTCGGCCGGGAAATAATGGTCCAGGGGAATGAAGGCCAGTTTTCTGGCATCGGGCAGGGGCAGATCGGCCACGGTGGCGAAAGAGATCCCCAGCCCCATTTCCACGTACAGGGAACTCAGCTCCACGTTGGATGACTCCATGATGACGTGGTAATCCAGGCCCAGCTTGCGGAAGTGGTCCTCCAGGGTTCTGCGGCCGGTGTATTTGAGGCTTTGGGGGGGCAGGATCAGGGGATAGCGGGCAATCTCCTTCAGGGTCACCTTTTTTTCGCCGAGCAGAGGATGGCCCGGGGGAGTCAGCAGCATCTTTTCCACCCGGCGCCAGCGGCGGGTTGCGAGATCCTTGGAAACCGCGGATTCCAGGGCCAACCCGAAATCGATGTCCCCGACTCTGACCAGTTCCATGACGCTTTCCTGGGAGCGGTCCAGGATGCTCAACTGCACGTGGGGAAACTGGCGGATGTAGGCGGGCAATAGCTCCCGGAACAGGTGGTAAAGGGTGGTGAAGGGCGCGGCCAGGCGCAGATGGCCTTTCCGCATGCCTTTGATTTCATTTAATTCCTCTTGCAGGTCGGCGTGCTGCTGCAACACGGCTTCGCAGAATTTCTGCAGTCTCTCTCCCGCCGCGGTGAGCCGCATCTTCTTCTTGCCGATCCGCTCCAACAGGGGGCAGGCCAATTCTCCTTCCAGGGCCTTGATTTGCTGGCTCAACGCCGATTGGGTGCGGAAGGTGGCCTCCGCGGCCTTGGTGAAACTGCCCAGCTTCGCCAACTGGTGAAACCCCACTATCTGCTGCCATTCCATATAAGATATCCTAATCAATAATAGTAAATTAATTAATTTTACTTAATTATAATCTTCTCCTAAAATCAAGGAAAAATCACGCAACAGCCGGGGAGAGCGCAGGCTTAAGCCTTAGTACAGCATTTCATAAATTCACTAACGTATTTTCTGTCACCCTGAGCCGAAGGCGAAGGGTCTCTCGTGTTCGAACGTTATGAGATTCTTCGCCCCCTTCGGGGGCTCAGAATGACAGGAGTGAATGTAATTGTATTTATGAAATGATGTACTTAGGTTGCAAGATTTGGAACTTGAAACCTCTGCGAAAGTCACTTTTTTGTCATCCTGAACGGAGCGAAGCGAAGTGAAGGATCTGGTTTATTAGCGACCATGATGTTCAATTTGCTTGTAATCATCGGTACCGCTGGGGAAAGCCTTGCCAACAAAAAACCAGATTCTTCGGTCGCTCTGCGACCTCAGAATGACAAGTGAGGGGAACTTTCGCAGAGGCCTCAACTTGAAACTTTGAACCTTGAACTTGGAACTTTGAACTTTTTAAAGGAGGACGCGGCCATGAAACCTTCTCTTAAACCAGGTCTGACCTTTGAGTTTCAATTTCCGGTACCGGAAGAAAGAACCGTTCCGTACCTTCTGCCGGAATCCCCGGAGTTTAAGCTCATGCCCCGAGTTTTGGCCTCCGGCTACATGGTGGGACTGATTGAATTGGCCTGCATCAAGGCGATTAATCCCCACCTGGACTGGCCCCGGACGCAAACGGTGGGGATAGATTTTCAATTGAACCATTCTGCCGCCACTCCGGCGGGGTTGACCGTCACCGTCAAGGGCAGGTTGGAGAATGTGGAAGGCCGCAAGCTCACTTTTTACATCAAGGCCGAAGACGATTTCGACCAAATCTCCGAGGGTTTCCATCACCGGTTTGTTATCGACGCCGCCAAGTTCAACGCCAAGGTGGCGGCCAAGCAGGCGAAAAAGACGGAGGGTTGAAAACCTTCGATTCCATCGGTAAAAAAATGCTAGGCCGCAAGCCCATGATGGAGTTGACAAAATCTCCGAGGGGACCCATGATAGGTTCGTAATCGATGCGGCCAAAATCAACGCCAAGATTGCGGCTGTAATTGCCTCTGCGTTTTCTCTGTGTCCTCTGCGCCTCTGCGGTAAAAACGACGAGAATTCACCGCAGAGACGCAGAGACCGCAGAGAAAAGACTTTTGTAAAAGGCTCGAAAAACGAAAAACGCAAAACGAAAGACGGGAGAAAAAAGCCATGGCCCGGATTGTGGGTGACAAATTGGTGGTGAATCTGGCCCGGAAACCCGGGGAAGAGCAAATCATCGACCTGATGCAGGTCTTTAACCGGAATCCCAACAAGAACATCGTGGTGGCCGGGACCGTGGGGCCTGACGGCGCGCCCAACACCGCGCCCATCTCCCTGATCTATGCCCGGGATGAGAAGACCCTGCTCGCTGCCCTGCTCAGGTCCACCACCACTACCGCCAATCTGCGCCATAACGGCCGCATCTCCCTGGAGATTATCGGCCCCGACGACCTGGTCCTGGGCATCCAGGGGACCATGCGCCTCATCCGGGAGCCCATGAAATGCAGCGAAGCCATGGCCATCTGGGAGATGACCGTGGAGAAGGTGAAGCAGGACACTTCCCCGGCCCAGCGGGTCATCCAGGGTCCGGCGTCGGTGCCCCGGTCGGACAAGGCCGCAGCCTTTGAGAAGGCGGGCTTCGAGGAACTGGAGGCCGCGGCTAAGGGCTGATATATTTTTTAGTTTTTAGTCAAAAGAATCTGTAATCTCATTGAATTATGTGTTTGCGCCTTTCTTTGCGCCTTGGCGTCTTTGCGTGAGAACTCAATGATAACCCTAGTCCCCGGCTTCTGGGTGGGCCATGCCAGCGACTTCAAGAACGTCACCGGCTGCACCGTGGTGCTTTGCCCGCCGGGGACCGTGGGCAGCGTGGACATCCGGGGCTCCGCGGCCGGCACCCGGCAGTTGGACGCGCTCCTGGGTTTTCATATCGTCAACGAAGTCCACGGGGTCTGCATCTCCGGAGGCAGCGCCTTCGGCCTGGACGCGGCCGGGGGGGTCATGGAGTTTCTGGAGGAGCACGGCCGGGGGTTCGACGTCACCATCACCCGGGTGCCCATCGTGCCGTCGGCAGTAATCTATGATCTTTCCGTGGGCAACTGCCGGGGCCGGCCGGATAAGGCCATGGGTTACGCCGCGTGCCGGGCCGCCCGGGATGAGCCCCAGGGGGACGGCAGCCTCGGCGCGGGCACCGGCGCCACCGTCGGCAAGCTCCTGGGCGTGCCCCAGGCCACCAAAGGCGGCCTGGGCACCAGCTTTCTGGAGGGACCGGAGGGCCTGAAAGTGGGGGCATTGGCCGTGGTTAACGCCTTCGGCGACGTGGTGGACCCCCAAACCGAGGAGATCCTGGCCGGAGCCCGCACCGCGGCGGACAGCCGGGAATTCGCGGATTCCGTCAGCCTGCTGCGCCGGGGCGTGGTGCGCCGGAAATTCGGGGAACCCAGCAACACCACCATCGGCGTGGTGGCCACCAACGCCCGCCTCACCCGGGAAGAGGCCCAGAAGATCGCGCAGATGACCCACAACGGCCTGGCCCGCTGCATCCGCCCGGTGCACACCCTCTTCGACGGCGACACCGTCTTCGTCCTGGCCCACCCGGAAGTTACCGCAGACCTCCATATCATCGGCCTGCTGGCGGAGGATGCCATCAGCCAGGCGATTATCTCGGCGGTGAAAAGCTCCCACGGTTTGGGGGTGTTGCCGAGTTACCAGGACTTAAGACAGTAATCAGTGATCAGTCATCAGTAATCAGTGAAAAGCCTGTGGTTACTGACTGATCACTGATCACTGATTACTGATTACTGATTACTATTACCTCCGAAGCAAGACTATGATCCAACAAATCGACTTGGTTGTTTTCGATCTAGACGGCACCCTGGCCGATTCCCTGCCGGATATCGCCACCGCCGCCAACCATGCCTGCCGCAGCCTGGGGTTGCCGGAGCATTCGGCGGAGGCCATCAAAGGGATGATCGGCGGCGGGGAGCGGCAGTTGGTGAAGCGTTTCCTGGGCCCGGGCCGGGAAAATCTGCTGGAGGAGGCCTTTAAGCTTTATTTTGATTATTACAGCCGCCACTGCGGGGATCTCACCCGCCTTTATCCGGGGGTCAAAGAAACCTTGCCCCTGCTCCAGGGTAAAAAAATGGCGGTGCTCTCGAACAAACGCCAGAGCCTCACCGAAGCCGTGCTCCGGGTCACGGGCATCTTCCCTTTTTTTACGGCCATCCGGGGCGGAAGCGAGGAGATGCCCCTGAAGCCGTCCTCCGAGCCGCTCTTGGCCTTGATCAAAGAAGTGCAGGGGGACCCCCCGCGCACCATAATGGTGGGGGACAAACCCGGGGACGTCCTGGCAGGCAAAGGCGCGGGGACTTTGACTTTGGGGGTTACCTACGGCTATGGGGAACCCGCGGCGGTAGTGGCTGCGGGGCCGGATTTCCTGGTGGACCGCTTCGCCGACATCGAAGAAATCGTCCTTGAAAAGATTCACCACAAAGACACAGAGACACAAAGGAACACAGAGAAATAATTTTTTGTTTTGGCGGCAAAGCCGCCAAAACTAAAAAGAATATCTTTGTGCCTCTTTGTGTCTTTGTGTCTTTGTGGTGAATCTCTTTAAGTCAGCCAGGGCGGACACTAGGTTCATCCCTGCATGTCGGTTACTTCACCTCCAAAACCAGCTTCACCGTCACCGCGGCTATCTTTTTCCCCGGATCGGGGAAGGCGATCCCTTGCACCGCTTCGCCGAGGCACTTGGTCAGGGCTTCATAACCAAGGGGCAGTTTGGGCAGCACCGGCCCCTTCACTTTGCCCCCCGGGCCGATCTTGAAGGTCAGCGTCACCGCGGCCGGCAGCTTGATGCCGGTCTTCAGGGTATCCTGGCAGCAGGCCGTCAGCTGGGGCAACTCGGCCTCCAGGGCTTCTTTCACCGCTTTTTGGCCCAGGGGACCCGTCACCTGGGTCACCTGGATGTCGATTTTTACCCCCGGGGCGGCAGGGGCGCCGGGTGGAGCGGGAACCGGCTCCGGGCTCGGGGCCGGGCTGGGAGGAAGAGCGGTGACGTCCGGAGCCCATCTCCTGCCGGTCTCCCCCCTGGAGGCCATGAACCCGGACACTCTGGCCTTGGCCAGGCGCCCACCGGGTGCGAACCCGCCCACGGCCAGGCCGCTCACCCCTTCGGGCAGGGGCAGGGGCTGCTTGACGGTCTCCAGCGTGCCGTCGGCCCGTTTGACCTGGTCCACGGCCACAAAGGAGGTGAAGGGGGACATCAGGCTGTATTTGAGGCCCAGGGCGGTGATCTCCTTGATGCGGGCCTCATCCTTCCCCCTTTCCAGGCTGTGAATATCGGCCAGGCGCATCAGCCGGTGCCGGGCCCAGAGCAGCCGCAAGGCCGCGTTATCCACGCTCGCCTGGTCCGGGGCCGCTTTGACTTTCTGTTCGAACTTTCCTTGCGCGGTCTTCCCAGTGACCACGATGGTCCCGCCGGGGGTGCCCCGGTATTTGCCCAAAAGAGTAAGCGGGCGTTGCGCAAAGAGGTCCGGCAGGGCCAGGGGCTCCGGGTCCAGGGCATCGAAGCCCTCAAAGGAGACCTTGATATTGGTTAATACCGGACTCTCGATATATTTCCGGAACTTAGCCGCCTGCTTGGGGGCCTCACCGGGGTTGAGGACCACGAACGGCTCTCCCTGTCCGGCCCGGGCCATGCCCTCGATGATGTGGCGGTTGACCGACTTGCCGATGCCGAAGGCAAAGAGGTTGGCCGCGCCCAGATTTTTGCGGATGAGATCGAAGGTTTGGGGCTCCACGTGCACGTAGCCGTCCGTGGCCACCACCACGATGCGGGAAGTATCCGGGGTCCGGGGCAGGTTCAGGGCCTGCTGAAAGGCTGCCAGGATTTCCGTGCCGCCCCCGCCCATCTGTGCTTTGATAAAATCTACGGCTTTCTTCCTATTCTCCGGGGTGGCCGGCAGTGACCCAGACGCGGACAGGACCGCGGGCGCGCTCTCAAACAACAGGACATTGAAAAAGTCATGAGGTTTGAGGTCCTTGAAGATGTCATCCATCAGGGCCTTGGTGGTCTCCAGGGGAAAGCCGTGCATGGACCCGGAAATATCCACGATGAAAATATATTCCCGTTTGACCACCGCTTCCCGCTGGACCCTGCCCGGCGGCTCCATCATCAGCAGGAAGAAATTCTCGTCTTTCCCGGGATACAGCATGAGGCCGCTGTGGATCTTATCGCCCGCGAGGGCGTAGCGCAGCACAAAATCCTTGGTCCCGGCCGCGGCCGGGTCTTTGAGGCTGACCTTGGCCGCGTGGGGTGAGGGATATTTCACCTCCACTTCGTGGCTGGGGCTGGAAAGCTTGCTGATGGGCAAGCCGCCGTTGATCTCCACGGCTATATCATAGCTGAAGGGAGGGGCCTCGCCCTGGTGAAGGTACGGGTTCTTCACCCAGCGTTCCGCAGCCGCCGCGCCTTCGGCCTTCAAATTGGAGTAGCGGGGCCCCACCACCGTGGGGAAGATGAACTCGTAGATCTGGTCTTCCGGCTCCAGCAGCTCCAGGTAGTTCAGCTCCACCTTAACTTCCTCGCCGGGCAGGATGTTGGCCAGGTTCATCTGGAAGACGTTGGGCCGCTGCTGCTCCAGGAGCGAGGTGGTCTTACCTTCCTTCTTGGCCTGCTCATACGTCTCCCGGGCCTTCTCCCGCTCCATGATTTTGGCTTCCACCACCCGTTCCCCCACGGTCATGCGCATGGCATGGACCGCAGCCCGGGTGGAGGCCGGAAAGACATAAATGGCCTCGAGGGTCTTCTTCCCCCGGTTCTGATAGATCTGGGTGATTTTCACCTCCGCCGCCATCCCCGCGATCTTGACGTCGGCCCGGGTGGATTTAAGGGGCAGCAGGTCCTTTTCCGGATCATCGGTCTTGACCAAAAAGTAAGGGGACAGGGTATTATCCGGGCCCGGAGCCCGCTCCGGGCCGGAACTTTGGGACCGGGCCCCGGAGGCGCAGAAGGCGGCCAGCAATAACAAGGAAATGAACGCGGAAAACAGCGGCTTTTTCATCTTTCTCCCTACTTTGGTTGGGTGCATGGCAATGTTGAGGAATAGAGGTCCTCTAGAGGCTGGAAATTTTTTGGATGGCCACGAAAATATGAGTCACATCTTACTAACATTAGACGCTGAGGTTAATCATAAAGTTAAAAGGGAAAAACGAAGCCGGGAATTTGCGGGATCGAGGGAGAATGCCTTTAATCTCCTCCAACTACGCGGGCTGTCCGCTTTTCGGATTGCCTGGGGAACCACCCCGGGAGCACTCGGGAGCAATTTTATTGACAGACCGGGTGAGGCCTAATATATTTCAAGACTAATGGCGGTGTAGCTCAGTCGGTTAGAGCATGCGGCTCATATCCGCAGTGTCCGGGGTTCGAATCCCTGCACCGCCACCAAATTTATTAAAGTCCTGATTAACTTTCTTAAAGGGGAGAATAAACATGAAGAGAATAGTCACCATCGCCACTGCCGGGGTCTTCCTGCTGAGCCTCCAGGGCGCTTCCCTGGCTCAGAAAGAGGAGAAGGCCCCGGCTACCCCGCCGATGATGGAGAAACAGGCCCCCGCCGCGCCCATGGCAGAGACGCCTGCGGCCCCCAAAGCTCCGGAGGCGAAGTCGGAGGAGGCCAAACCCAAGTCCAAAGCACAGAAGCAGAAAAAGACCAACAAGAATAAGAAGTCAACCAAAAAAGCCAAGACGACCAAGAAACCCAAGAAGAAAAAGGCTCCGGCCGCGGAGGAATAGTCCGCACGGGACCGTAGCGCCATCTTGGGGCTCCGGGATAACCTCCGAGGTTGGCGTTCCGGGGCCGCAGGCATGAAGGATGATGATGAAGAAATTGCTCGCCATAGCCATGACAGGGATCTTTGCCCTGAGCCTCCATGGCCCCGTCCGGGCCCAGAAGGAGGTGGCCCCACCGCCTATCTCGCCCCTCCTGGAAGGCCAGAAGCCCTTGCAGAATGCGGAGACCGCCAAAGATCCCGCCGCTCCCCAGAAATCTGAGACAAAAAAGGCCAAGCCCAAGGCCGGCAAAAGCAGCAAAAAAAACAGTAAAAGCAGCAAATCAGGAGTGACGAAGAAAAAACAGGCCGGAAAAAAATCACAGGCGGTGGCTAAAAAGAAGAACCAGAAGGCCGGCCAAAAGACTGGCGGCCAAAAGACCAGTAAGAAAAAGCGCCCTGCCGAACCCCGGCAGCCGGCAGGCCCTGACGAAGGATAACCGCAGAGTGCCTTGATATTTTAAGGTCAAGGGAGGATCGGTGATGAACTTTAAGGGGAAAGTTGGAATTTTGGGGCTGGCTGTGCTCCTGGCCTTCGCCGCCGGAGCTCTGGCCGCCGCGCCGCCACTGGCTTGGGATGGCAGCCACTGGAAGGAATTCAGCCAGGAAATTAAAGTGGCCTATGTCAAAGGCGTTCTGAACATGGCTGCTTTCGAAACCGCCATGGGTGGGTCCGGCAGGGCAGCCTGCGTTTCCCAGGCCTTTACTGAGGAGTTGAAGAGCAAAACCCTGGGACAGGTCATCAGTGAGGTGGACAAATTCTATAAAGAAAAGCCCGACAAGTTGAAGACCCCGGTGATCGAAGTGCTGATGCAGCGCTGCACCTCGCTTTGCCCGGCGGAACCCGCCGCCAAGGAGAAGAAGAAATGAAAAGGACCATGGTCTTGGTGATGGTGGTCGCTTTGCTGGCGGGCGGCTGTTCCGGCATGTCCTACACCGAACAGCGGGTAATCTCCGGCACCGCTATCGGCGCGGGCGGCGGGGCTCTCATCGGCTGGGCCGCTGGTTCGCCCGCGGCCGGGGCAGCCATCGGCGCGGGTGCGGGGGCTCTGGGCGGGTTCCTCTACGACCGCTATGAAAAATCCCAGGGACGGCCTTAAAGAGATAACTCTCCAAAATTTCACTGCCCATCGTTTCTGGATTCGAGGTTTTAAGTTAAGAGGGGGGAAAATTCATGCGTTTATGGGTAAAAGGTTCGATTGTGGGACTGGTTTTGCTCATGGGCTTGACCACGGCAGCTCTGGCCCAGCAAAAAAAGGCCTTCCTCTGGAACGGCAACAACTGGACCCAAGTCTCCTTTGACGCCAAGGCCGGTTATGTCTTCGGCGTCGGCAATTTGTCCGATTTTGAGACGGCCGCCACTCGCGGCAAAGGCGCTTGTATTTCCAAAGCCTTTGCCGATGAGCTTAAGACCAAAACCGTGGATCAGATCATCAGTGAGGTGGACAAGTTCTATAAAGAGAATCCGACTAAAATGGAGACCACGGTGATCGAGGTGATTCTCCGGAAATGCACCACCGTCTGTCCGCCGGAGAGCAAAAGCGGGGAGAAGAAATAATGAAAAAAGCGGTCATTCTGGTAGTAGTGGTAGCGATGCTGCTGGGGGGATGCTCCGGGATGTCCACCACTGAGCAGAGGGTGTTGAGCGGCGGCGCCATCGGCGCCGGCAGCGGCGCCCTCATCGGTTGGGCTGCGGGTTGTCC
>QZIZ01000021.1 GCA_003599195.1 Deltaproteobacteria bacterium
ATTTCTCTGCGGCCTCTGCGCCTCTGCGAGAAACCTTTTTTCTCGCAGAGACGCAGAGAGCGCAGAGATTAATAATGCGCAATTATTTATGTCGCCATGTATAGCTGGAAAATTCCAGGGGATTATTGCAGCGAGTTGCAGGGGGAGGATAAACCCTTCCCCTCCCCCCACCCCATGTCTAACCTGCGCCCATCCGCCTTAAACGGATAATTTTCGAAGGCTAAGGATTAGGTTGTTAAAATGCCCCGGCAGTTTCGCCTGGAAGCCCCCGGGAAAATAGCCGGACATGGAAAAACGCGGGGACCCGGCCCACCGCGTTTTCCTAATTCTTAAATTGACTCAGCCACACCCCGGGCACTTTGAAGGAATTGCAGCCGGTTCAGCGACCCGGCGCCAAACCTTTCCCCTTACCCCCCGCAGCGGTTTGGGATGAATTCCTTACCTGGCTCTGCTTTTTAAGTGATGCTCGGATTGGGGGCCGGGCTTCGAAGCCTCGCGTTACGGCCACCCTTTCCCTTGACCGCCTTCTGCCGGAGTGAAAACCCACGAGCAACCGGGCGTTTTGCTGCCAGCTACTTCACTAAATCTTTCAGTTGCTTTCCCGGTTTGAATTTCACTACTTTGGTCGCGGGAATCTTGATGGGTTTGCCAGTTTGGGGATTGCGACCCTCCCGGGCCTTCCGCTGGGACACCGCAAAAGTGCCGAAACCCGCCAGGGCCAGGCGGCCCTCTTTCTTCAGGGTCTCGGAAACGGTGCGAATTAAAGAGTTTATGGCCTTTTCCGCGTCAACCTTCCTTAACTGGGCCTCACCCGCCACTTGCGCGATCAATTCTGCTTTAGTCATGCTTTGGTCTCCCATTTCTCCCGGTTTGCGGTTAATTACGTCTCCCGTTCCACCCAACCATGACCAACATCAGCAAATGGTACCCTTTTGGCCCATCCCCCCTTTCTCTCAATTTTATCCCCCTGCGGTACCCTCTACAAAATTCCGCCGCAGTGCCCACCCTACGCAGGCTGGCGGTTCCTTGATAGCACAGTTTTCCCGGCCTTGCCAATAAAAAATTAACATTTAATCTGTCTTTTACCCACTAAATCACTGGACAAAAGGGCGCCCGCAGCCATCGGCCGCGGGATTATCTTGAGATTACCGGGAATTACCCGGTACACATCACCATCCGGTCCAAAAGAAAAAAATTACCGGCGCTTCTATGAAAGTTCAAAGTTCGAGGTTCAAAGTTCAAAGTTTTATCGCACCAGAGCAAGATGACCGCTGTGTGTTCAGGCCTTCTAACCGTCGCGGTTGTGAAGAAACGCGGCCAGCCAACCTTGAACCTTGAACCTTGAACTTTGAACCTTGAACCTTGAACTTAAGTTACCGCGCCACCTGCCGCGCCAAAACAAAGGCTACCGCCCCAAAACCAAGGTGGGGCAGAGTGACGGCCAAAAGCAGGGGCCAGCGTCCCGCCTCGCCGAAGGACGTGCAGAGGCCGAACAGGAGCCAGTACCCGAACATCAGCCCCAACCCCAGGGTGACCATGGCCGGCAGGTTGATCATTCCCCCCCTGAGAGTCAGGGCCATGCCCAGGACCACCAGAATCAAGGGGGTGATGGACAGGGAAACGCGGCGGTAGATATCCAATCGATAGGGAGTGGATTTGTAGCCGTCCCGCTCCAGGCGCTGGACAAAGCGGTGGAGTTCCGGCAGGTCCATCTCGGTGACTTTTTTCTCCAGCCCTGCGAAATCTTCCGGCCGTTCCGTGAGAGCGATATCCCGCTCCTGGAACTGTTCCCCGAATTCTTCATCCCCCGGACCGAAGGTCTGCACAAAACCCTCGTAAAAACGCCAGTGGTCTCCCTGCCATTGGGCCCGGGCCGCAGCCGTGATCTGGACCAGGTTGAATTGGCGGTCAAAGAGGTAGATCTTGACTCCCTCCAGGGTCTGCGTATCTTTCCGGAACAATAAAATATTGTAGATTACCTGGTCGCCCTTGTACCAGAAATGTTGCATGCTCAGGAGGCTGGGGGGCGGTTTTTTCTGCACCTTGGTCTCCCAAAAGAGGGTGAGCCGTCCCTGGCTCCAGGGCACCAGGTAGAGCTTCAAAGAAAGGAGCAGCACCGCCGCAATCAGGGCGATCACCACCGCGGGCCGGGCCAGGCGCAGGATATCCAGGCCCGCGGCCCTAATCGCCATGGTTTCGTGGTTCCGGCTCATCAACCCGAAGGTCAGCATCACCCCCAGGAGCACCGTCGGCGGCAAGACTTCCGTCAGCGCCAGGGGCACCTTGAGGAGGAAATACTCCAAAAGATCGCCCACCCCCAACTGGGCCCGCACCAGGCGGTCGATCTTCTCAAAAAAATCCACGACCAGAAAAATGGAAATAAAAGTAGCCAGCAAAAGCCCGCAGAGCTTGAGGAATTCCCGGGACACGTAAGCTTCCAGGATGCGGGGCCGGCTGGGGAGGGCGGCGGTGGTCATTATCCTGTCTTATATCAGAAAATGGGGGGGAGGGACTTCAGTTTTTGGTTTTTAGTTTTTAGTTTTTAGTAAAAGATCAGACTCGGAAGATCGAAACCGAAAACCGTAGACAAAGACCACGGACTCAACAACTAAAACTTGAGACCTCTACGAAAGACACTCCTTTGTCATTCTGAACGGAGCGAAGCGGAGTGAAGAATCTATCTTTTTGGGTGACCAGGACTTCTAATCTGCCTGTAATCATCGGCGCCACCGGGGCAAGCTTGTCGACCAAACCGAGATTCTTCGGTCGCTCCGCTTCCTCAGAATGACAAGTATGGAGACTCTCGTAGAGGTCTCAACTAAAAACTAAAAACTTAAAACTTAAAACTATGCGTCTAGGTTTCCATCTCTCCATCGCCGGCTCCCTGCTCCGGGCCGTCCGGCAGGCCCAGACCCTGGGCTGCCAGGCGCTGCAGATCTTTGTCCAGAACCCCCGGGCCTGGAAGTGGCGGGACATTTCCCCGGGAGATATCGAAGCCTTCACCACCGCGCGGCGGCAGGCGGGACTCGGCCCCCTGGTGGTGCACCTCACCTATCTGCCCAACCTGGCCTCAGTGGATGCGGCCCTATATCAAAAGTCCAAAGAGCGTCTGCTGGCGGAACTGGCCCTGGCCCGGGACCTGGGGGCCGATTACCTCGTCTGCCACCCGGGGCACGCTCCCCTGGAGAGGGAGAGCTTCCGGCAGGCGGCCGCAGCCCTGGCCGCGGCCGTGGAAAAGATTCCCCCGCCGCCCCTGGTGCTCCTGGAGAACACCGCGGGCCAGGGGCAGGAGTTGGGCTGCAGCCAGGAGCAACTGGGGCTGATCATGCATCTGGCCGGTGTCCCCCTGGGCCTCTGTCTGGACACCTCCCACGCCTTCGCCGCGGGCTACGACCTGCGGCACCCCGCAGGCGTGGCCCGCCTCCTCGCGGCCACCGCCCGAGGCCCCGGCCTGGATGCCCTCAAAATCATCCACCTCAACGACTCCAAGGCGCCCTTAGGCTCCCGCCGGGACCGCCACGCCCACCTGGGCCAGGGCACCATCGGCCTGGAGGGATTCCGTAACCTCTTGACCCACCCCTGGCTCCAGCCCACCGCAGCCATCATGGAAACCCCAAAACTCCACCAGGCGGATGAGTGGCGGAATTTGCTGGTGGCCAGGAGTTTGATAGCAACCAAAATGCTGGTGGGCTAATCATTGGAGGGAAATAAATTGTCAGATCTCAGCTTAGTTATGAACTGACAGATAATAGAACCAATTAATATATAATTTTAATCGGAATAATGAATACAGAGAAATTATCGCAATAAACAACGAGTTATTTGCTTTGGGTGCTGCGAGAAGGGGAACTAGTATCTGTCCCCTATTTCTCTCACCATTATTGGGCAGTTATGACTGGGTTTCACAGATCGCCGCACCTCTCAGAATCTTCCGAACCAAGTGGTTGATTCTGTTAAAAATAAATTGACTATTATGAGATTTTTGACTAGCATGGTTGCGTTAGATGAATGACGATAAAAAAAAATTTTCGGAATTGAACTCAGGAAAACAGGATGGGATATCTTCATTAACCACAATAGATAAGATTACCGAATAATATCAATTTATTAAGATAAAAAGGAGAAAAATCGATGAAAAAGGCACGTTCCTGTTTCTCAATGTTTTTTTTAATAACAGGGCTAATGATTTTATTATTCCCACAAATATCTTTTTCTGCAAATAATGATCCCTATGATATGTTCACTTCATTTTTTAAGGCAGCAGTGGAAGGTAAGTATGCCCAAGCTAAAAAATATCTTTCAAAAAAAATTAAGGTAAATGAAAATGAATACTTAGATTATATAACAATGAGAGGGCCATTAATGAATCAGAAGATATCCCCTATAAAAGGTATTAAAGTACAAATACCAGGAAATGAAAATGATTCATTCCGTGCTGCTGTAACATTGATAATCCTCAATGAAGAAGATGCTCAATCAATTGCTTCAAAATTCAGTAGTAGTTATACTATACACACTGGAGATAATAATGTTAATATAATTGATATAACGATCAAACCACCTCTTGGTCCAATTGTCTTTAGAGGGGATGACAAATCTCCATTTTTGGATTCATCAGGGAAACAAATGATTACTGTTAAGGAAGGCGATGGCCCTCTCGTTATCATTAATGCCGTTATAACAGTATTCGGTTTAGTGAAAGAAGGTAATAAATGGAAAATATTACCCCTAAAAAAATAATATTTTTTCATTTTAAATTTATCAAATTCGCCAATGAGTTTTTTCAGGTTAAGGGAGACGTTCATTCAGGATCTACTCTTCTCGAAGATAAGGCCACCTGCCCCCTAAAAAACTATCCAAAATGTTAATTTAGAGTGGTGGATCATTAGCTATTTAGCTTGCCAAACCTCTCTCTTATCACTGGCCAGCGAGAATTGCAGATATAACAGAGCTAACCAGTATTTACCCTCCTCAAAAGCATTTCCCTAAAATCACTCACCTCAACCCCCGCAGCCTCCAATGCCTCTTTCAACCTGGGGCTGAGGAGCCCGACCAGTTCCTCCTGGCGTTGATATCGAGGCGCCCATTGGTGTAATTCCGGGTCTGCAAAAAGCCCGGGATGGAGGTAGATTTCCGTAATTCCCGGCTGAAGATGTGGAACCAGCCCCAGAAGGTAATCCTCAGTCATATGCCCGTCGTTTAATAGGCCGAAGAGGTAATCATTATAAATAAGACCCGCGGCCTGGGCCAGGCGCCTGGCCCGGCGGCAGAGGTGGGCGAAGATCAGGCCTTGGGCGATCTTGGGGATCAAGCCGTGGGCGTCAAGGGAGATGGCGGTGCGCCAATCTTCTTGGGGCAGGCGGATGGCGGGGATGCCGTATTCTTGCGTCAGCTCTACCACCACCGGGAAGATGCTGGGGTGCAGGTGCAGGTTGACGTGGCTGTTTAAAAACCAGATCTTCAGCCCCCGGGCCAGGGCCGCCTCGATCTGGGCCGCGAGTTCCCGCCTGATTTCCGGCAGCAATTCCGGCCGCCAGTAATAACGCCAGCCCGCCTGCACCGGGTTATTTGGAAAGTTGCCCCGGGAGTCCACCAGATGGGGAATATCTTTAGGAGGCAGCGCTGACCGGCCCTGGAGCAGGGTGAGATGCACCCCCAGGCACAAGTCCGGCAGGTCCCGGGCCATCGCCACGGCCTGCTCCACTGCCGGACCGGTCACCATCAGGCTGGCGCCGCGCAGCAGGCCGTGCCGGTGTGCCAGGGCCACCGCCCCGTTCAGCGCCGGGGACATCCCGAAATCATCCGCGGTGAAGATGACGGTCTTTGTCAAACCGGAAGTTGCGGGAGAGGAATTGGGGATTAGGTTTTTTTCATTCTGAACGCCATGCAGAATCCCAACCTCCTCGGAAAAGACGAGATTCTTCACTCCGCTGCGCTCCGTTCAGAATGACAGAAGGGGGATTTTTGCCGAGGACTCAAATCGGTTTCATTACCCGGTCTGTTTTGCACTGATCACTGATCACTGATCACTGATTACTGATTACTGGTCCCTGCTCCCTGCCCCCTGGCCCCTACCCACTGGCCACTGGCCCCCTGCCCCTCACCCGCGCACCCAATGGCGTCCTTCCAGAATGGCCGCCAGGGAGAGGAAGTTGTAGGGGTGCAGCAGGGTGCCCAGGCCTTGGAGCCATTTTCTTTCCCTGGTTCCCAAGCTCCGCTTGGGAACCCACTTGCTAAAGAAGCTCTGCTTCTTCAATGCTTCCAACGAAGCCATTTGCGGCGAAGCAGAGCTTCGCACCCAAGTGCGTTCCCAAGCACAGCTTGGGAACGAGGAGAAAAGCCTGTGCCACCAGGGTTCTGGCTTAGCTTTTACTGATCACTGATCACTGATCACTGGACACTGAACCCTAACCCTAATCCCGATACGGTTCACTTAAGCAATATTTATAGAATTGGTGGGCAGTGCCCACCCTACATTTTGACTGGCCCCTGCTCCCTGGTCCCCGGCCCCTGCCCCTCACCCCCGCACCCAATGGCGTCCTTCCAGAATGGCCGCCAGGGAGAGGAAGTTATAGGGGTGCAGCAGGGTGCCCAGGCCCTGGAGCCATTTGCCCTGCTGCCAGGCCTTGAGGGTGTCCCCCAGGGACACGGCCACGTATTGGAAGACGCTGGGGTCCCGGTAGCAGTCGATGGCGCAGGCGGTGCAGTTGTCCCGGACCAGGGCCAGACGGTGAATCTCCTCCAGGGGACCCATGGTCTCCCCCACAAAGTGGCAGCGGGACACCTGGAGGTGCCAGTCCACGAAGAAGTATTTATAGCCGGCCAGGCAGGGGAAGCGGGTTGCCTGGCCCCGGAGCTGGCGCTGCAGTTCGGTCAGGCCCAGCCTGGGGTTGAGGATACTCAGGGGTGAGGTTTTCTTTAACTTCTTAATCTCACTGAACCACTGATCCAATTCCCGGCCGGTGAAATCCACGGAATAATGGTCGGCAAATCCCAAGTAGGAGGAATTCAGCCGGTTCAAGGGGTAGGAAAAGGTGACCCGGCGGAAGCCCAGGTCTTGCAGGAAATCCATCATCTTCGGGAGATCAGCCACCATCCGGCTTAAGGTCACCGAAGCCACCGGGGCCAGGCCGGCTTGCCGGAGCAGGGGGATCATCTCCCTGATGTGGGCAGTCAGCCCCGGCAGGCCCCGGTGCTCGTCGTGCTCCTTAGGCGAGGCCGCATCCATGGAAATGATCAAGGTGTGCAGCTCCAGGGCTTTGAGCTTTTCAATCAGGCCGGGGGTGAGCAGGGCCCCGTTGGTGCACAGTATCATGTTCAGGCCCAGTTGCCGGCCCAGCTTCAAGGCCGGCAGCAGTTCCGGGTACAAGAGGGGTTCGCCGCCGGTGATGGAGAGATACCGGACGCCGGCGCGCTTCAGGGCGGTAAGCCCTTTAAATAACCGCTCGGGGTCGGCCCAGACCCGCTCCTTGGCGGCCACCCGGGGAAAGCTGCAGAAACGGCAGCGGGCATTGCAGGCGTTGGTGACGGCAATCTGGCAGAATCCCGGGCCGCCTTCCAAGGCCAGGCGCATCAGTTCTTTGAAAGTCATGGACAACTGCGGCAGGTCCCCTTTCCGGCCTTAGACGTCTGGCGCCGCTTAAACATGAAGCTTAAGAATTCCCGTCCTTCCTTGAGCAGCCGCCGCCGTTCCTCCGGGTCTTTCAGCATGACTTTCGCGGCCCGGGCCATGTAGCGGGGCCGGAAATAGAAACGGCGGTAAAATTTGGGGACGGCCTCAAAGATCTCGGCTGCGGCCAGGCCGGGGTAATCCACCACGCACTGCTGGTAACCGGTCTGGCCGTTGACCAGGGAATCGGCCTGCATATAGCCCCGCTCCCGGCAGTAATCGTAGAACTCGGTGCCCGGGTAGGGAGTGGCCAGAGAAACCTGGATGGTGTCCGGGTCCAATTCGCAGGCAAAGCGGATGGAGGCTTCGATGCTTTTTTTGGTCTCGCCGGGGAGGCCCACCATGAAGGTGCCGTGTACCTGGATGCCCAATTCCCGGCACCATTTCACCAGGCGGCGGCCCAGGTCCAGGGTCGCGCCCTTGCGGATATTTTGTAAGACCTGGGGGTCGCCGGTCTCGAAACCCACCACCAGCAGGCGCAGGCCTCCTTCTTTCATGGCCTTCAAGGTTTCATAAGAAGTATTGGCCCGGGCGGTGGCGGACCAGGTGAATTTGAGCTGCCGGAATTCCTTGCTGAGTTCCCGGGCCCGTTCCCCCGCGGCGGTGAAGGTGTCGTCGTCGAAGAAAATCTCCGCGGCCTGGGGAAAGAGCTCCAGGCTGCGGCGCACTTCCGCAACCACGCTGCCGACGCTGCGCACCCGGAAGCGCCGGCCCGTGAAGGTCTGGGGCCAGAGGCAGTAGACGCAGTGGCCCGGGCAGCCCCGGCCCGTATAAAAAGAAACATAAGGGTAGCGGAGGTAGGGAATGTTGTAATGCTCCATCACCAGGTCCCGGTGGTAGATCTCGGTGACCATGGGCAGCGCGTCCAGGTCCTCGATCCAGGGCCGGTCCGGGTTATGATTAATTTGTCCGTTTTTCCGGTAGCTGATCCCCTCAATCTTCCCCCATGGCTTGCCCTGGGCCACTTCTAGGATGGAGTAGTCAAATTCCCGGCGGGCCACAAAATCCACCTGGGGCCCGGCAGCCAGGGATTCCCCGGGCAGCACGCTCACCTGGGGGCCTACCAGCCCCGCCACCAGCTTGGGGTTTTCTTCTTTAAGACGGCTGATGGTGGCCAGATCGTGCTGGAAAGAAGGGCTGGTGGTGAACAGCACCGCCAGGTCGAAATCCCGGGCCATGGCCGCCACCCGGGAGACGGTCAGATTCTCCGGGGGCGCGTCCACCACCCGGCTCTCGGGGATCAGCCCCGCGGGGTAGCAGAGCCAGGTGGGATACCAGAAAGAAGTCACCTCCCTGGTGGCCTGATAGCGGGAACCCGCGCCGCCGTCAAAATCCTGGAAGGAAGGAGGGTTAAGCAACAGGGTGCGTTTCATCAATTACCTCTTATTGCAATGTCAAAAGATCGGCGTATATCGGCGTACATCGGCGGTTACTATTTTACCGCCGGTGCACGCAGATGAACGCCGATACATTTCTCCTGATTTTATTATCGGATATTATCCAAGACGCCCGGGTTTGTCCAGGGAAATGCCGGGGAGGGAGATTGAGGAAGGCGGTAAAACCGGTCTCTCATAGGCCCTGGACGTACCTGATCCATGAAAAAACCGGTGGGGCGCCGGAGACGGCCGCCCCACCTAAACCTAATAAAGCTATCTGTTTGCGTCTTACTCTTTGCGCCTTGGCGTCTTTGCGTGAGGCCTATCTTTTTTAAAACGGCGGCGCCGTCGTCCCCATTTTGTTCTGGATGGTGAGGGTTCCTCCGCTCAAATCCGCGACCCACCAGTAAGACCCGGAACCGGTGGCCTTGGCCGCCACCGCGGTGCCCTGGAGGTCCGCACCGTTATAAATCCGGGCCTTCAGGCTTTGGCCGGGGCCTTTATAGCTGCCCCATTCATAATAACTGTCCTGGAAGTTGTCCAACCGCGTCCAGATCCGGTAGGTGCCGGATTGCACCTGGCTGATGACCATATTCTTACTGCCTGATGACCTGTTCCAGTCATCGTTGGTGATAGCCGCATAAGGAGCCGCCACCAGGCTGCCGGGAGTGGAGGGTTCAACGATGACCGTGCCGTTCCGTTCCAGGCGGGGCGCAAAATGAAGCCCGGAAGTCTTGGCCCAGGGGATGGGCCACCAGTCATACTGGTACGTGTAAACGGCATCCTGGTAGCCCGGATGAAAGTTGCGATGGCTGAAAAGGACGGTCCACTGGCCCGCGGCCCGCTGTTTGTTCAGGTGCGCCGGCCGGGGGAGGTCCTTAATCTTATCGGCCACGGCCACCTGGCCGCCCAGGGTGACGCTGCCGAAGGTACTGCGGGAAAACTTCAGGGAATAGGTGGTCCCAGCCGTCAGGCCGGTGAGAGTGTAGAAGCCGCTGGCATTGGTAGTGGCCGTGATCCCGTCGGGCGTTGCCACCACCTTTACCCCCGGCAACGGCAAACCGTTTTGCCCGTTGAACACCACCCCGGAAAAGCCTGTGGCCTTCTGACCCAGGGCCTTCATCAAATCCACCCGCTTTTCTGCGGCATAGAAGCCGTTGCCGCCGCTGGAACTGCCCGTGGCGGCGCCGGTGGAAATCAGGCGGTTCTGCACCTGTGCCGCGGTATAGGCGGGATACTTCGCCCACACCCGGGCCGCACAGCCGGCAACGACCGCGGTGGCCCCGGAAGTGCCACTCTGATTCGCATATCCGCCCTGGCTTATAGGTATGGTGGAATACATTTTCCACCCCGGCGCGGCCAGGTCCACGAAATTGAGGTTGTAGGCCACTCCGCTCAAGGTGCCCGCGTCGTAGTTGCTGAAATAGACCCGGCAATCGTTCCATTCGCTGGCAGTAACGGTGAAGGCGTTGGCCAAACCCGCCGGCAGCGGAGTCAGGTTGGGAGGCGGAAAAAAGTAGATATCATCGTAGGAGTAGTAATTATCATCATTCCCCGCGGCTACGCAGACGATCTTGTCCGCAGCCACGGTGTCGTCGATCACCTGCTGGAGATCCTCATATGCGCTGCTGCCCGGCAGATCATAGCCCACCAGGCTGAGATTGATGATCCTGGCTTCGTTGTCCCGGGCATAGATAATTCCCTGCATCACCTGAAACCAGGTGCCCGCGCCGTTGAGGTCGAGGACCCGGACCGCCAGAATCTTGCTGGTGGGGGAAACTCCGGTAATGCCGGTCCCCTCGGCAGGACTGGCGGCAATGAGTCCCGCCATATGGGTGCCATGGCCCCCCTCATCCATGGGGTCGTCGTCGTCATCGACGAAATCCCACCCCAACACCACATTGGCCGCCAGGTCGGGATGCGTGTAATCCACCCCGGTGTCCAGCACCGCCACCATGGGTGCGGCATCCGGCGCGGCGCCGGCGGTGTGGAATTTGATCTTATCCAGGTGCCATTGGTTGCCGGACGATACCGCGGTCCGGGCCGCCACGCCCTGCTGGGAAGGCGCTCCCGGGGCCTGGCGGTCTTCCTTGGCGTCGCCGTTATTGGCCGGAATCTCGGAAGGCTTGGGGATGCTTACCTTAAAATTGGGATAGGCCCTTTTTACCTGGGAGAATTTCTCCAGGGTCCGGACGGTTTCGTTAACCTGGGCCTTTTGGGCCGCATATTCCCCCGGAGGCGGCACTTCTATGAGATACAGATCATATTCCGGGATCACCTTTTTGATCCGCCCCTGCATCTGGGCCGCCATGCCTTCTATATCGTTCCGGCTGGTCCCGGGGCGGGCCCGGACTACGACTTCGCCGGATTTAAACTCTCCGGGTTCGGCAATATCATACGTTTTTCCCCGGATCTCCATCATCCTGGCCTGGGAACCGGCCGCAGCCAGCAAGATGACCAAGAAAACCGCCAGCAGGCCGGTTATGCGGACAACCCTGCATCTCCTGATATTGAGCATCGTTCTTTCTCCTTCGGCACAGGGGCCGAGGCCCCCTTCTCCCCACTTCTGAAAGGCACTGCAAACTTTCGTTTCTACCGAATGCCAAAAATTGTTTCCCATCGGAAATCCCATGGCAGCGGCCTGGCTTGCCGCGCCCCTGTTATGAAAAGTTGTTAGTGGCCAGTGGCCAGTAAAAACCATAACCTGCCGAGGGCTTACTCCCTCTCCCCCCGCCCAGGGAGTCTCCTTTCCACCCTGCCGCTAACTGGCGGGGGGAGAGGGCCGGGGTGAGGGAGGCCTGCTTTTCATACTTTACGGGTGGCCCACCGGCCAATGAAAAACTTCTATGAACTTTGAACTCTTCTGGACAAATGGTTATCATTGATTATTAAGAGCCTAATTCCGGAAAAATGTTAACGATGACTTTAAAAAGAGAGAGTTGATGACCAAAGATACGACGGAAGTCACCCTCAATCTGGAAGGCATGCATTGCGCTTCCTGTGTGGCCAGGGTGGAAAAAGCCCTGGCCGGAGTGCCCGGTGTGGAGCAGGCCCTGGTCAACCTGGCCACCCGCCAGGCCAGGGTCAGGTACGACGCCCAACGGGCTGCGGTGAAAAACCTCCAGTCTGCGGTCCAGGAAGCCGGTTACGAGGTCACGGGCTGGGCCCTGGAAGCCCCGCCGCCGGTTGCGCCGGAGGTGGAGGCCCAAAACCTCAAACGCCGCTTTCTCCTGGCCCTGATCTTGAGCCTCCCCGTCTTTCTGGGGGGCATGGTGCCGCCTCTGACGGCCTGGTTGGGTGTCAGTCCCGGATTTCTGGCCTATCTACTCCTGGCCTTCACCACCCCGGTATTGTTCTATTCCGGCGCCCCGTTTTTCCGGGGCGCGCTGAGCGCGGCCCGCCACGGTGCGGCCAACATGGACACCCTGGTGGCCTTAGGCACCAGCGCCGCCTACTTTTACTCCGCCTGGGTGACGCTCTGGCCCCAAAGCTTGGGCCATATGGTCAACACTCACGACCTCTATTTCGACACCACGGCCATGATCATCACCTTCATCATGCTGGGCCGTTGGCTGGAGGCCCGCACCCGTGGCCGGGCTTCCCAGGCCATCCGCCGCCTCTTTGCCCTGTCCCCGCCCACCGCCCGCATCCGCCGGGACGGCCTGGAACTGGAGGT
>QZIZ01000084.1 GCA_003599195.1 Deltaproteobacteria bacterium
GGAGGCAGCGCCATCGATTAAAGCCACGGCTCTTAAGCCAAAACCAAATATCCCTCTGGGACGGACCAGGGGAGTCGCCGGTCCATAAAAAATCTCCCCGAACCCCAAACGCCGACAAGATGGAGATGCGCGCGGGGTATAGATGACATAGGAATATATTGAAATTTTGGAGCCTTGATAAGTCTCTAGTCAGAGCAGATACGCAGCACCTTACCCTGGCCCATCTCAAGCTTGGAAAGTTTTGGCTCCGCTTCCACAAGTTTGATCTCCTCCTTCTGAGGAGATCCAGGAGAAAGTAGCCTCCTGCCGAACTTCTGCAGGCAGTGTGACCGGATTGGCAAAAAGATTCACAAAAACTGAGACTGAATTGCTTCGCCTCTTGACTTTTGGGTTAATATAATTTAGCAATTACTAAAATGGATAATAATTGGGAACTCGCCCTGATATTTAAGGCCCTGGCGGCGCCAACCAGGGTCAGCATGGTCCAAATGCTGAAAGATAGAGCTCTATGCGTGGGGGCGCTAGCAAAGATACTGGACATCACTCCCGGCGCGGTCTCCCAACACTTAGGGATACTCAAGCAGGCTGGCCTGGTGGAAGCGGAAAAGCGCGGTTATTTCATGCACTACCGCCTCAACCAGCAAACTCTGGCTAAGTGGAAGGAAGCACTGGGGGAATTCCTTACCGCCCCGGAGGACTTCGAACCCTGTATTTTTATCAAACGAGGAGGTGGAACCATGTGTAATTGTAAAACCGAATGTCAGAAACCGGAAGAGTTGAAGAGCAAACCAGAGGAGTGTTCACCCGAACAGATCAAGAAATGCCACGGCGAGGTCCCCGAACACCCCTGCGTTCTTTCTCAAAAGAAATGATAACGTTGTCGGGAGAGGAAGGTTCGCACTCTCCCGGCCTCTCCTGGGGGGCGCACGATGGAATCAATTCTAGCCATTGCGGTGTCCGGCCTGAGCAAAAACTATGGCTCCCTTGAAGCGCTCAGCGAGGTAAGTTTTTCGGTGCGGCGAGGGGAAATTTTTGCTTACCTGGGCCCCAACGGCGCCGGCAAGACTACTACCATCAGGATTCTTTCGGGCCTGCTCAAGCGGGACGCCGGGGAGGTGAGCATCTGCGGGGCGGATGTGGCCAGCGACCCGGTTTTTGTGAAAGAACGGATCGGGGTGGTGCCCGATGAGTCCAATCTCTATCCCGAACTTACCTGCCGCAGGAATTTAGAATACATGGGGGAGTTATACGGCTTGCCGCGAGCGCGGCGCAAATCCCAGGCCGAGGAGCTTTTGTCATTCTTCGATCTGAATGGCCGGGCGACTACTCCCTTTGGCGCCCTTTCCAAGGGATTGAAGCGGCGTTTGACCATCGCCGCCGCCCTGATGCATGATCCAGAGGTGGTTTTTCTGGACGAACCCACCTCGGGCCTGGACGTGCCCAGCGCCCGGGCCTTGCGGGAGCTCATCCGGACCATCAATCATCAGGGAGCCACGGTATTTCTCACCACTCATAACCTTCATGAAGCGGAGGCCTTGAGCCAGCGGGTGCTCATCCTCATCAAGGGGCGGGTGGCGACCTTGGGTACTCCTGGAGAAATCCGGCAGCGGGTGCAGAATCTCAATCTCCTGTCCGTAACCTTCTCAGCAGGGATTGAAGCAGCTCCTCTGCTTGAGGCCTGTCCGGCGGTGCTTCAAGCCTCCCCCCAGAACGGAGCCTGGCGCCTGGAGGTTACCGAAGCGCAGGCTGCCCTCGAACAGCTCCTGGCTTTTGCCGGAGGGGAAGGCGTGCGCATCTCTGAAATCAATACCATCACTGCCAGCCTGGAAGATGCCTTCATGAGCTTTCTCAAGGAAGGCGAGGCAAAGACGGAGGCGACCCCATGAGCCAGTTACGGCGGGCCCTGGCTATCAGCTGCAAAGACATCGAAAGCTATTACGGCAAGCCGCCTCTCATTACCTGGGGGTTGATGTTCCCGGCGGTCTTGATTCTTTCTCTCTACGTTAAAGACCCCGCGACCTATCTAGCCATTGCCCCGGGCATCATCGCCATGACGCTGCTTTTCGGCAATACCTCCATGGCCGCTATTGTGATCACTTTTGAGAAGCGGGCCGGCACCTTTCAGAGGCTGCTTCTGGCTCCGCTTTCCATGCGCACCATTATCCTGGGCAAGGCGGCCAGCGCTTCAGTGTATGGCTTAGCTACGGCCCTGGCCTTATGGCTGGGGCTGAAGCTGGTTTTAGGGATGCCCCTGGTCAGTCCCCTACTCTTTTTAGCGGGCTTTATCCTGGGGGCAGGGTGCTTTTCCCTGTTGGGGCTGACCGCGGCGGTCATGGTCCGGGAAGTCTTTGAGGCGATGACCCTGATGAACTTTTTTCGGTTCCCGATATTGTTTATCAGCGGGGTCTTCCTGCCCCTGTCCCAGCTCCCCGCCTGGCTCAAGCCTCTGGCTTACGCATCTCCCCTGACCTACGTGGTGGAACTCCTCCACCTGGGAGTCACCGGGCACTCAGAATTTGCCACCCCCATGATCCCCCTTCTGGCCATTCTGCTGTTCCTCCTCGGCAGTTGGCTCCTGGCCGAGGCGATGTTCCGCCGCCGGGCTTATACGTAAATTCCAGCTTAAAAAAAAGGCGCCGTCTCCGGGCAAGTACGCCCGAATGTATTAATTGGTTCGCCTTATCCTCTTCCAACCATAAGAAGCAGGTGACTTCTCCCTTACCGACCGAATCAATCCAGCAACGCCTCCAGTAAAGACAGGTCGGGGATGTCAACTTCTTGTCCAGAAAGATGGATTAGTCCTTCCTTTTCCAATTCGTTTACCGTGCGATAAAAGGTTTCAGGGGTCATATTCAGGAGAGTGGCAATGGCCATGCGAAGGGAAGGCAGGGTCACCCTGGTTGTATTTTGCATATCTGCCAACATGATCAGGTAGCTGATGATCCTTTCTTTGGGTGATTTCAGGGAAATCTCCTCGATCCGCTGACGCAGGTTTATTATTTCCGTGGAAAGGACGCGGATCCATTCGTAAGAAAATCTCGCGTTGTCTTTGATTATCTCGCTAAACCCGTCCATCGTTATCAAACAGATCTTGCTGTCCTTCAAAGCCTCGGCATAGCAATGGTAAGAATTTGAAAAGAGGCTTCCCTCGGCGAACGTACTTCCCGGTCCTGCAATCTCCAAGGTGATCATCTTGCCTTTTCCGGAAAGCCGATAAACCCGGATCGCCCCTTCCAACACCGCATAAAAACCCCGGGCCGGCTCTCCCGGAGAGAACAGGATCGCCCCTTTTCCCAAGGAGATGGGGCGGGCGATCTTTTCTACTTCCTGCCTTAAATCGTCAGGTAATTTGGCAAAGCAAGAGATTTTTTCCAGCATAAACGCAACCACCGATTGCAGATCATTGAGATGAGCTCGAAAGACATGATTCTAATCATATACTCCCAGCCCAATATATGGAAATAAGATTATTACTAACGCCTTAAAGGGGATCATTATGGACAACCTGGATTCGCGACGGATGGTTTTGATCTTGGGCCTGATGGCCTTTTGCTGCAATGGGGACAATTATGCGGCCGCGCCGCTCATTGTGGAGATCGCCAAAGACCTTCACCTGGATATCAGCCGGGCGGCCCTTTCCGTAACCGCCTATATGCTCCCCTTCGGTCTTTTTACCCTCCTTTTCGGACCCCTGGCCGACCGTTATGGGAAGGCCAGGATCATCAACCTGGCAGCCTTCGGAACCGCCATCTTCAGCGCCCTGGGGGCGGTGGCCTTCGACCTGGCCTCCCTCAGCGTCATCCGGGGTATAAACGGAGCTTTTGCCGCGGCTATCCTTCCGGTCACCATGTCGCTGATCGGGGATCGCTTTGGCCGTGATCCCCAAACGGTCCAAAACGCCCTGGGTAAAGTCCTCGGCATGATGTTCCTGGGCGGGGCCACGGCCATGGCCATCGGCGGCGCCCTGGCCTATGTCGGTTCCTGGAGGCTGGTCTACCTGGTTTACGGGATTGCGGAACTCATCATCGCTTTCCTCATGCTGAAGATCCTGGAGAAGCAGCCCGGAACCGTCGCCAGCCTGAACCTCAAGGGAGCTTACAGTGAGGCCTTCGCCAATGCCAAACTCATTAAGACAGTAAGCATCATCTTCCTGGTGGGATCTTCCATTTTCGGGAGTTTCACTTATGCGGGGAAATTCGTGGAGACGCGGACCGGGTACAACATCCTCCTGGTCGGTCTGATCCTCACCTGCTTCGGCCTGGCAACGGTGGTAGGCGGCAGGAAAGCCGGGGCACTGAGGCAGAAATTTGGGAATAAACTTCTCCTTCTGGCAGGCATTCTGGCCTCTGCGTCGTGGGCGTTGATGGGAGCCTGGCATTCCCCGGTGCTCCTTTCCCTTTCCCTGGCCGGGTTCGGCTTCGGGTTCATCATGATTCAACCGACCCTCATTGCCACGGCGCAACAACTCATGCCGGCAAGGCGCGGCACGGCCATGTCTCTGGCCTCCTTCAACATGTTTGTCGGCGGCGGGCTCGGGACCTTGATCAACGGGCAGATATTGGACATGTGGGGTTACCCCTTGGTGTTTGTGGGTGCAGCAATACTGATTTTACTGTCGGGTTTTTTGGCTGCGATCTGCCTGCCTAAAACCAGTTAGAGGAGCCTTTGGTCATTGTCGAAGAGGCCGAGGTGGCCATTCTCACCGGAAAGGAGGAGACCCTGGTGGCGCTCAGTCTGGGAAGCGCGGAGCCCGAAGCCCAAGTTAGGCCGCTGAACAAGTTTGCTGCCGGGGAGGGGTAACATGGATCTGGCGATCCTGGATCTTAAACGGCAAAAGGGCCGGTTCTTGGGAACGGTCCTCGGCGTGGGGCTGCTCTTCGCCATCATCCTGACCATGAACGGCATCTACCGGGGCATCATCTTTGAAGGCACCTCCCTGCTAACTTACACCAATCCGGACTTGTGGGTGGTGGAACGAAACCGGGGCGGGCCGATCAATGAGCAATCCATCCTCCCGGAGTTCTTCCACTATAGCGTGGCCGCGGTGCCTGGTGTGGTCCAGGCCAGCCCTTTTATCGTCTATGCGGTGGAGCGGATGCTGGGCGGCCAGAGTAGGCGCTTCACCATCATCGGCTATGACGTTTTCGGCGGCTTGGGGGGGCCTAAAGAAATCATCGCCGGCCGCCCCATCCAAAAGGCTCATTACGAGATGGTGGCGCATGAAAAGTTAGGGGTAAAGCCGGGCGACCGCGTATCCCTGGGGCTCCATACCTACACTGTGGTGGGCCTTACCCGGGAGGCCGTATCGCCGGACGGCGAAGCCTTGGTTTACCTTTCCCTGCCCGACGCCCAGGAGGCGCTCTTCCAACGGGACAACGAAGAGGTGCGCAACCAACGTCAGCGCAGCTTGAGAAGTCTCGCGGCCGCGGGATTCTCTCCCTCCTCGGCGGAAAAGTTTCTGCCGCTCTTAAATCCCAGCACCCACCAGATCAATGCCGTGCTGGTGAAGCTGGAGCCTGGCGCCGCCCCTGACCAGGTGGCTCGGCGCATCCGGGACTGGCTTTTTTTTTCGGTCTACACCACCAAAGAAGAGGTAGAGTTGACCTTGAAAGGGCGGCTGTCTCAGATGACTCGCCAGCTCCTGTTGTTCCGTTCCCTGCTGCTGCTGGTGGCGGTGGTTATCGTCTCCCTGGTGATTTACACCTTTACCCTGGAGAAAATTCGCAGCATCGCCATTATGAAGCTTATCGGGGCTCCCAACCATCTTATCGTACGGCTGGTCATGGAACAGTCCCTGCTGCTCACCGTCCTCAGTTACGGGGTGGGCTGGGTTATAGTACACAATACTCATCATTTATGGCCCAAGCTAGTCCTTCTGGAGCCTGTGGATGACCTTATAGTCTTCGCAGTAGCACTTCTGGGCGGGATGTTCGCCAGCCTCCTGGGATTGTGGCGGGCCCTTAGGACTGAACCGGCCCAGGCCTTGGGGGGGCATTAAGGAAAGTTTCAAGATTATTAATATCTCGCGCCGAATTGGAATCTTGGGCGGGTTTATATGATTAAAACCGGATAGCCGAAAGTTATCAGACTTAACCCAACGGAGGAGCCTAAATGAAAAAATTCGTTATCTTGGCCATGGTGGGACTTTTCAGCCTGATCGGTCTAAGCGGCGTGTGGGCGCAGCCGGGCGGGGGGCCGGGCGGCCGCGGCGGCGGGATGCACTACGGCACTATGTGGGATGCCGGTTCGGTCACCACCGTGTCCGGGGAAGTGGCGGCGGTGGAGAAATACACCCCGGGAAGAGGCGGAAGTTCATACGGCCTGCGGTTTACCTTAAAAACCGGCAAGGAGACTGTGCCGGTCATCCTGGGGCCCGCCTGGTATGTGGAGCAACAGCACTTCGCCGTCGCCGCCAAGGACCAGGTGGAAGTTAAAGGTTCCCGCCTCTCGATCCAGGGGCAGCCGACAATCATCGCCCAAGAGGTAAAGAAAGGCGACAAGATTTTAAGACTACGGGACGACCAAGGGGTCCCGCTCTGGATGGGGCCGAGATAAGGAAATAAAGCTCCGCGTAAGAGGGTTCTCATGGATAAGGCCAAATTGAGATTCGTCATCCAGGCATTGATGTTTCTTTGCCTGGTGGCCCTGGCGGGAGTCGGGCTCCTTATGGAATTCGTGCTTATTCCAGGTAGAGAGAAGATCGTTAAATACGGCCGGAATGTGAAACTTTCTTTCCTGGGATTAGACCGCAATGGCTGGGGCGAACTTCATTTGTACATAGCCTTCATTTTTCTGGCCCTGTTGGCAATTCATCTATCCTTGCATTGGAAGAAGATTGTGGCCTTGTATGAAAAAACCATACCCGACCAAAAACGGAGAAACATCATTGCCTGGGCGTTTTTACTGATCAGCGTGATCCTGATCTATTTCGCCTTCTTAATCAGTCCCGAGGTTAGAGAGACCGGTAGAGGCGGAGGCCGCTATGGAATTCAGCAACAAATGAAGGGTGTCAGATAGAATTTGCCTCAGCTTCCGATCTAGGCCATATACTGCGGATAAGGAGAACAAGATATGAAAAAAGTTACTTTTGTAGGGATAATTCTCATCTTGGGTTTCATATGGGTGGCAACTTCCTATGGCCAGCAGGTAGGTGACGTTTGGGCGACAAGGGGCCAGTATACCTGGCTTTTTGACGCCAAAACCATGGAGACCCTTACCGGAGAAGTTGTTGCCATAGGCAAATTCGCCCCCCGCGGCAAGCCTTATGGGGTCCGTTTTACTTTAAAGACGGAACAAGGACCGATAGAGGTGATACTTGGCCGCGGTTCGTATGTCGAACAGCAAGGTCTAAGACTTGAGCCCCAAGATAAAGTAACGGTCAAAGGTTCCCGGGTTGCGGTGGAAGGCAAACCCACGGTCATTGCCACCGAAGTGACCAAAGGAGAGAAGACCCTGAAATTGCGGGATGCCAATGGCATGCCGCTTTGGAACCGGCAATCTTCTTGCGCAGTGAGTGAATGAATTTATCTATTTGAGGGAAAAAACACGGTTGATTGGGGGGAAGAGGATGAGGGACCATGAAGCGCAACTGGCTATTTTTTATCTTGATTTGCTCCGTTGGCCTCAATTTGGGGATGGTCGCCAGTTTCGCCTATTGGCGCTACGGCAGCCAGCCGGGGGTAAACCTGAAGTACACAGCATCGCCCTTGTCTTTCAGGGAATTGACGAGCCCTCTTAATCTGACGCCGGAGCAACTTCAAATTATCCGCGGGTTGCTGCCCGAACATCAAAGGCGAATTGGCGATTTGAGGTTGGGTTTAACTCAAAGGCGGCAGGAACTGTTGGCAATGCTGCAAGCGAAAGATCCTTCCTGGTCTGACATGCAGGATAAGATCAGAGAGATCAGCGAACTGCAAGGGAAATTGGAGATGGAAACAGTGCAGTTTTTTCTGGGATTCCAAAATTCCCTTAAGCCGGAGCAGAAAATCGCCTTGATGATGTTTATGGAACATCGCTTACTGGCGGGCCGAGGCGGAAAAGGCCGGAGGCACGGTCCTTGGGGTCCTCGAGGCCGATCAGGGCCGAAAGCAAGGGGGATGGATTAAAGGCCGTTCCCATTGGCTGAGGTGAACTTCTTATGGATCGTTCCGGTAGTAGCCGGTTCCTCTTCCTGTTCATATTCAAAGCTTGGGGGAAGGGCCGGATCATACTTTCTAGGCGGAGATTGGCGATGTTGTTTCCATCGAAAAGCTGCAAGCATGTTGTTCTTATCGTCGGCATGATCATGTTATGGATAGGTCAGGCCGCCGCGGCCGAGAAGAATTACCAGGCCCTCAGCCTGGAGGACTGCCTGGCTTTGGCCCGGGAACAAAACCCAGTTCTGAGTGGGGCCAGGGAGAGGATCAACGAACTGGTGGCGGACTACCAGGCGGCCCGGTCCAAGTTTTTTCCCCGGCTCGTATTAACGGCTTTTTATGATCGACAGCCGCCTAACCGCCTCTCCCCCGGCGGCAGCCTCACCAACCAGGAGTTGTTCAAACGAGAGGGTTTCACCGGCGTATTGGGCAAGCAAATAATCTTTGACGGCTTGAAAACCTATTACAATACCCAGGCCGCCAAGACCGGCACGCAGTCCCAGAAACAAGAGGTGCAAAGGACTGCGGATGAAGTGGCCTTTACGGTGATCCAGGCCTTCTACCAATTGATCGAGGCAAAGGAAAACCTGAAGGTGGCCCAGGAAGCCCTCAGCCAGCGCCAGGGATTCGGCAAGTTGACCGGCGCCTTTTTTAAGGCGGGGAAAGTGACCAACCTGGATTTCGTCCGAGCTCAGTCTCAGGTCTCCGAAGCGGAACAGGCGGTGGTGGAAGCCCAAAACGCCGTGCGCTTGGCCAAGGAAATCCTGGCCCGGACCCTGGGGCTAAAAGAGCAGGTCCAAATCGACATCCGGGGGCGACTGCCGCAACAATTCGCGACTGCGGCCGATGTTAATGCCCTATGGCAGGAAACCTTGAAAAATAACCCGGAAATTAAGAAATTGGATCTGGATATCGCCCAGAGCCATACCTTGATCAAGGCGGCCCGGGGTTCTTATTTCCCGGAAGTCAGTTTGCAGGCCGGGAGCGATGTGAAGCACCGGGATCTGGGGGGTACCAAGCCGGAGTGGATCGCCGGGGTATTCATGGAGTATCCCTTTTTTGAGGGCGGGTTGACCAAGGCCCAGGTGGCCAAGGCCGCCTCCCAATTTCAGCAATTAAAAGAGAAGAAACGGGACCGGCTCAACGGCCTCAAGGTAGACCTGACCACGGCCTGGAAGGACCAGGAGAATTCCCGCCAGGGGGTGGCCACTACTCGGCAGACTGTGGCAACGAATGAAGAGGCCTACGCCAGCTCCCGGGCTCTTTACCGCGTCGGCAAGGCCATCGGTCTGGACGTCCTCCAGGCCCAGGTGGACCTGACCGGTTCACGCTTCCAGCTGATAAAATATGCCGTGGCCTATGAGATTGGCAGAGCCCGGATCAAGCAAATCACCGGTTCCGGGCCATATGAACTTACTCAGCAAAACAATGTCGGGGGACAAAAGAAGTGAAATTACCTGGTGGAAAGAAGGCCATGGGGGCGGTTATCGGCATCCTCGCGATCATGCTGTTGGGCTATCGTCTTTTTTGGTATCGCCCGCCGGTGGGGGTGATCGTGGTCAAAAAAACCGAAGTGCAGGGCAAAGTACATGGCCCCGGCACGGTTCAGTGTAGGGTGCCGGTAACGGTGAGCGCCAAGATTACCGGGATCTTGGAAGAACTTTATGCCGATCAAGGGGATGAAGTACGGAAAGGCCAGCTTTTGGCGAAACTGGACGCGGTGGAACTGAGGGCCAGGGAGGCAGCCTCCCAAGCCGCGAAAAACCGGGCCCAGCGGGACCTGGCCCGTGCCCGGGCCGATATGGTCAAGGCCCAGGCCAACCTGGGGCTGGCCCAAAGCAACTATCAGCGGGACCTGGAGGTCTTCAAGCCCGGTTATATTTCCAAGTCGGCCTTCGACACCACCAAGGCCCAACTAAAGGTGGCGGAGAGCGAAGTCGCTGCCACCAAGGCCACGGTGACGGCTTTAGAGGCCGCGGTCAAACAGGCGGAATCGGAAGCCCACGCGGCTGCAGCGATCCATAAATATACGCACATCACGGCCCCCATGGACGGCTTGATCACGGTGCGCAAAGCAGAGATAGGGACAACGATTACTCCCGGCACCCCCATCTTTCAGATGGTGGACCTGGGCTGTGTCTGGGTGGCCGCCTGGATTGACCAGAGCCAGATTGCCCAACTGCGGGAGGGCCAACCGGCCACGATCAAACTGCGCTCCGGGCGGATGTTCCAGGGAGAAGTCGTTCGCCTCAATAAAGAGGCTGACACCATGACCCGCGAGTTGGAAGTGGACGTGAAATTCGCCCAATTGCCCCACCCCCTGGCCATGGGCGAGGAGGGCGAGGTGGACATCGATACCGGCCGTCAAACTGCTCCAGCTGTCCCGCTATCCGCAATTATTGAAAGACAAGGCGCCAAAGGGGTGTTCGTGGTGGCCCATGGGGTGGTGCAGTTCCGTCCCGTCTCCCTGGGCCTTCAGGATGGTCATCGGGCCGCGGTCCTTCAAGGTCTCAAGGGTGGCGAGATGGTGATAATTAATCCGGCGGGGATTGAGCCGGGTAAAGCGGTCCGAGCACAAATCAAGACCGGAGGCGCAAAGAAGAAATGAGGGCTCTTAAAAAATAAACCTTTGGGTTTCCTCGAGGGCTGCTCGTTTCTCTTATCGGCGCGGGGCTGCTCTTTAGCATTTTGGTGGCGGACGGTTTCGGTCAGGAATACACTCCGCGCCCTGGTCCTGCAAATGCCCAATGCAGACAGGCCGTAGGTCTGGACAACAACACATTTTTACTAAAGAGGGAAAAGGGGGTTCGCATTCAAGAACCCGCTGATGGTTCAGTAAGGCCCTGGCTGATTTTGGCCAGCCGCGGCATGAGGCACGACTATGGAGAACACGAGTATGGCGGAAAAGTTCCGCCAGCCTTCAGCCGGCTCGTGCAAACCAACGGCTTCATTCCTGCGCTGGTTCTGGGTGGAATATTGGCACTTATCTTTCTGGCCTATCGCCTGTGGTGGTACAAGCCGCTGGTTCCGGTGATGGTGGTGGCGCGGCGAGAAATTCAGGGTGTGGTTAAGAGCCTGGGGACAGTGCAATCCCAAGAGCCGGTGATGGTGCGTTCCCAGCGTTCGGGAACCATAGAAAAACTCTTCGTCTCTCAAGGCGATAAAGTAACGAAAGGGCAAATTCTCGCAGAGTTAATCCCGACAACTTTAAAGAAAGAGGCCGCAGCCTCACCAGCGGACATCGTGCGACTAGTTGCTTCAACGGACGGGGTAATTGCTAACTGTGTATTAGCTGTAGGTGACGAGGTTTATCCGGGAACCCCTATCTTTCAAATAGTGGAGGCTGAGCAAATCCAGATTGTTGCCCAGATCAGCGAAACCCGGGGCTTCCAGGTGCGCACCGGACAGGCAGTAATAATCAAATTGGGCTCCGGCCGGGAGTTTGGCGGGGAAATCATTATGGCAAGAAAAGATCCTGATCCTGATATCCAGCAATATGAAGTGTTCGTGAAGTTCAATGACGTATATGACCCTGCGATGATTGGCGAAGAGGCCGCAGTAATTATCGATACCGGGCGGCAGACTGCGCCGGTGGTGCCTATTACTGCCATTACTTCCAGAAACGACCAGCCCGGAGTATTGGTGGTGGCAGATGGCCTGGTGCATTTTCGCCCCGTTTCATTGGGTGTCCAAAATGGAAAGTGGGCGGCAGTCCTGGAAGGGATAAAAGAGGGTGAACCGGTCATTGTTTCCCCGGAGGTGACCAAGCCGGGCAAAGAAGTTCGGGCGGAAGTAATGACCGCGGCTTTCATGGAGGGATGATGGATTTAGCAGTTCATGACTTAAAGCTGCATAGTGGCCGGTTTATCGCCACCATCATCGGCGTGGGGCTCCTCTTTACCATCGTTTTGGCCATGAACGGCCTCTACCGGGGCAATATCCACGATGGGCTGGCGGTCATCAACGCCACCAAGCCGGACCTCTGGGTGGTGGAGCGCCATCGGGGCGGGCCTTTCAATGAGCAATCCACTATGCCGGAATATTATCATTACAGCGTCAAGGCCGTTCCGGGGGTGGAGCGGGCCAGTCCTTACATCATCTATGCCGTGGAGCGGCAGATCGGCAATGAAAGTCGGCATTTCAGCATCGTGGGTTACGACGTCTTCGGCGGGTTGGGCGGGCCGCAGAAGATTTATGCGGGCCGGGGGATTCACCGGGCCCACTATGAGATGGTGGCCCATGCCAAGCTGGGGGTGCGCCTGGGAGATCAGGTGCCCCTGGGGCTCCATACCTACACGGTGGTGGGGCTGACCAAAGAGGCGGTGGATAACAATGGCGACCCCGTGGTTTATCTCTCGTTGCCGGATGCCCAGGAAATTCTGTACCAAAAGGACAACGAAGAGGTGCGCGCCCAGCGGGAACGGCTGGCCCGGACCTTGAACAGCCAGAAATCTTTATCCTCCGCGGCCGCCGCCAACCTTGCCG
>QZIZ01000033.1 GCA_003599195.1 Deltaproteobacteria bacterium
AAATATCCCGTGGGTTCGGTGATCGAAGGCAAAATCAAGAACATCACCGACTTCGGCATCTTCATCGGCATTGACGAAGGCATCGACGGTCTGGTGCACATCTCCGACATCTCCTGGACCAAGCGCTTCAAGCACCCCTCGGAGCTCTACAAAAAGGGGCAGGTGGTACAGGCTAAGGTGCTGTTCATCGACAAAGACAACGAGCGCTTCTCCCTGAGCATCAAGGACCTGAACCCCAACCCCTGGCAGAGCATCGACCAGAAGTTCCCGGTGGGCGCCACGGTCACCGGCCCCATCACCAACATCACCGACTTCGGCCTCTTCGTGGAAGTGGAGGAAGGCATCGAGGGCCTGGTGCATATCTCCGAAATGGGCCGGGACAAGCAGCGCATGGCCGCTTTGAAAGTCGGCGACCCCATCAAGGCCAAAGTGATTCACTCCTCCCCCACGGAACGGCGCATCGGCCTGAGCATCCGCCGCCTGGAAACCGATGAAGAACAATCCCATTACCGGGATTATCTCCACGGCCGCACGGAAGCCACCTCCAATCTGGGGGATATTCTCCGGGAAACCCTGGAGGAGAGCGAACTCAAGAAAATGAAAAATAACGGTTAGCACTCATGAAACGACACCCCCTCCTGAATGCCTTTCTGGTGACGGCCCTGGTGGTTGCCGTCTTCCTGGGCGTGGCTCTGTTAACCCTCCCCTGGCTCCGGCAGGGGGAGTTCTGGACCGGGGGGGAAAAGGTGGGGGTGGTGGAAATCAAGGGAGTGATCGCCGACTCCCGCAATTACTTAAAGCAGCTGGACCGCTTCAAAAATGACCGCAGCATCAGAGCCGTAGTGCTCCGGGTTAACTCGCCCGGCGGCGCGGTGGGTCCCTCCCAGGAGATCATGCAGGAGGTCAAAAAGGTCAGCAAGACCAAAAAAGTGGTGGCCTCCCTGGGCACCGTGGCCGCATCCGGGGGTTATTACGTGGCCTCCGCCGCAGACTTGATCATGGCCAACCCTGGCACCGCCACGGGCAGCATCGGCGTCATCATGCAATTCGCCAACGTGGAGCAGCTCACCAAGAAGCTGGGTTTGGATTTCTCCACCCTCAAGGCCGGCCGCTACAAAGACGTGGGCTCCCCCTTCCGGCCCATGACCCCCGAGGATAAAGCCTACCTCCAGAACCTCCTGGACAATGTCTACCAGCAATTTATCCGGGACGTGGCCAAGAACCGCAAGATCCCCTTGGAGAGAATGAAGGAATTGGCGGAAGGCCGGGTCTACACCGGTGAGGAAGCCAAAGACGCGGGATTGGTGGACACGTTCGGCAATCTCCAGGACGCCATAGAGAAAGCCGGCCGGTTGGGCGGCATCAAGGGCAAGGTGGAAGCCGTGTACCCGGAAAAGGAGAGCTTTTCCCTGCTCCGCCTGCTCCTGGGGCAAGACGCGGAAGAGAGCCTGACGAATCTGTCCTTGCCCTACCCGGAACCGGCATTCCTGCCGCCGTGGTTTAAATAAAAGATTCACCACGGAGACACAGAGAGCACAGAGATTCACAGAGAAAAATATTAAAGAGGGTGGGCCAATGGCCCACCCTCTTTATTTATTCTCTGTGAAACTCTGTGTCCTCTGTGCCTCTGAGGCTAAAGCACCACTCTCTTGATCCCGTCCTTTATCCGAGAAACATTAAAGTTAATGAGCAGCCCCAGCCGCCGGCCGGAAAGTTTGAGGTATGTTAAGATCTGGGCAAGATGGACCGGCAAGATTTTTTCTACTGCTTTCAGTTCCAGTACCAAAATATTTTCCACAAGCATATCCAATTTGAGTCCTTCTTCCAAAATGAGACCGTCATAATTCACCGCCAGGCCGACCTGCCTTTCTACCTTCAAGCCCTGCTTCTGCAATTCATGGAACAAGCATATTTCATAGACACTTTCCAGCAGTCCCGGCCCTAATGCCGAATGAACAGCAAACGCAGCTTCAACCACCTTCCCGAAAATAATATTAAGTTCAGGCGGAATCGGAACATTGGCCTTCATCGCAAAGATATATTACCACAGAGACACGGAGAGCACAGAGTTTCACAGAGAAAAATATTAAAGAGGGTGGGCTTCTGGCCCACCCTCTTTTTTATCCTCTGTGAATCTCTGTGTCCTCTGTGCCTCTGTGGTGAATCTTTTACGCGAAGCTGGACACGTCCCCCTTGCCTTCCCGGATCACCTCCGGCGCGTCGTCGATCAAAGAAATGACACTGGAGGGCGCAGGCAAAATGATACCCGCGTCGATGACCATGGAGAGATGGGGTTTGAATTGTTCGGCGATCTCCTCGGGGTCGCTCAATACCGGTCCGTCCGGGAGGTTGGCGCTGGTGGAGATGATGGGATGCCCCAGCAGTTTCAGCAGCCCCTGGCAGATGGGGTGGTCCGGCACCCGGATGCCCACGGTATGCCGCTTGGTCTGCAAAATCTTGGGCACCAGCCGGGAGGCCTCCAGGATGAAGGTATAGGGCCCGGGCAGCAGGCGTTTCATGGTCTTATAAGAGTAATTGCCCACCAGGGCATATTCGCTGATATTCTTCAGGTCCGCGCAGATAAAGCTGAAGGGTTTGCCCAAAGGCCGGCGCTTCAGTTGGTAGATTTTGGCGATCCCCTTGGTGTTGTAAAGGTCGCAGCCGATGGCGTAGCAGGTGTCGGTGGGGTAGGCGATGATGCCGCCCCCGGTGAGCACGTCCACGGCTTGGCGCAGCAGGCGCTCCTGGGGATTCTGGGGGTTGATTTTGACGATCATGGTTACCTTTCTTTTCCGGCCGCTAAGAGGCCGGGTATTAATGGCTTAAGATATTTATAAGCACAAAAGCGTAAAACGCCAGGGTCAGCTCACTGGGGCGGCCGCCTTTTCTTAACCGGCCTGGCTTTACCTTTTTTCTCCTTGCCGGCTTTGGCGGGTGCGGCCGCAGCTTTGACCGGGGCAGCCGGGGTTGCGGCCTGCTTCCATTGTCCCTCCAACTGATCTTTCAGCCAATGGGCGTCCCACCACTCCAAGGGATCCACAAATTCCCCCTGGAGGAGCATGGAGAAGTGCAGATGGTCGCCTCCGGCCAGGCCGGTGGTGCCGGTTTTGCCCACCACCGCGCCCTTCTTAACTTCCTCTCCCACTTTGACGTTGATCTGGCTTAGATGACTATATTGGGAGAAGACTCCCAGGCCGTGGTCCACCACCACCGTGTCCCCGTAAATGCCCAGGGGTTCGGCCAGGACCACCACCCCGTTATTGGCCGAAGGCACCGGGCTCTGCAGCAGGGAGGCCAGGTCTTCGCCCAGGTGCTCCTGGCTGTCCACTTGTTTTCCTTGATAAATGTAGGCCCGCCGGTCCCCGAACCGGGCCATGGGCTTCCCCAAAAAGCGTTGAAAACCGCCGCTCCACAGGGGCTGCGGGTTGCTCCGGGAGCAGACCTGGCGCAGCCGCTCATGGTTGGCCTTCCGCATTTCCCGGTTCACTTCCAGATAGGCGTTCAGAGGATCGCCGGGGTGGGCGGTTTTAAAGTCCGCGGCCACCTTGTGCAGGAAATTGTCCGACAGGTTCATCTTGTCATGCCGCCAGCGCCGGGGTTTGATCTTCAGAGTCACCCGTTGCACCACCGGCGGCCCTGCCCCGGGTTTGGCCACCACTTCGGCGATAACCGTCCCCGGGGTCTCCCGGGGGATGGCAAACAGGGCCACGTATTCGCCCTGGGTTCCCCCGGGCTGTGGAAAACCGGCAAAGAAACGGCCGTCGATGACCACCCCGCTTTCCTTGGCCGCTTTGTTGAGACGGTAACGGATGACTCCCGTGCCCCCGGCGTGCAGCAGGTGGTTTACCGAGACGAAGGCGAGGTTCAAGGGCACCAGATCGACGGTGACATCCCGGCTCAAGATGGTGGTGCGGCCCTGGAACCAGTTCCTCCAGGAGCGGTCGGTGGCGCTGGCGCTGAGCCTGGCTTTGCCTTCTTTAAGACCCAACGCCTGGGGCTCGAGAGTAAAAGGTAATTCCTCCCTGGCGCCGGGTGCTCCCCCTGGGGGGAATTGGCGGTTGAACACTACCTTTTCCAAGTCTCCCTGGGTGATGGTTACCCGCACTTCCTTCAGACCGCTGTCCTGGTCTCCGGCTTCCAGGGTGAAAGAGGTCTTGGCCCCCACCACTTCTCCCGGGGGTTGGAGATTGACCCACGGCAGGTGGCGGTCCAGGCGGCTCTGCACCAGCCAAATAATGATCCCCGCCAGGCCCAGGGCTATTAAGGCCAAAAAAATATGTCCCGAGAGCCCTACTAAACGCAACTTTTTCTTATCTGCCATAAAAAGTTATATTATCAATTATCCTCCGCAGGGGCAAGGTTCAGAGGGAAAAGCGGGGATGACCTGAAATTAAAGAAAATATCGGAAAATGCCGAAAAGAAAGTGAGATAGTATTAAGGGGGTGGTCATGAAATTTTTTAAACGCGGCCTTATCAAGGCTCTGCTGGGTGATACGGAAGCAGCCGTCAGCTCGGAACACGCTTTATTGCTCACTCTGATAGCCCTGGCGATTTTGGCCTCCGTGACTTATTTTGGCAGTACGGTTTCCACTACCCTTTACCAAACTTCCATGTCCGTGCTCCCCTTCGGAAGTTAAGAGCTATTCGGGGTCCATTCTGGGGTGAACCGTTGTTGGGATTGCCCGGTTTGACGGCCCTGAAGTTGTCCCCACGCAGGTGGGGGTGAACCGAAGGGGCGCAGCTCGCCGGCAGCCAGCAGGATCTTCACATCAATCGAATAGAAATTTTAATAAAGGAGGGGGTCTAATGATGATTAGGTTCACTCGAAATTCGATTATGGCCCTAGTAACCTTGGCTGCGTGCGCCTTACTCTCTACATCTGTGACTGCGCAGCAGCAGAATGTTGGCATTCGCGTTACTCTTGACCAGCCAACCCAGGCGGAGTTTCAAGTTCAGCAGGCTACAACCAATTTCACGGTTCAACCCAGCGTTACATCCAGCTCTATCGGTGCGGGGGAAAGGACACTACCGCTGCTCATCTTGTGCTACAACTTGTTTACAGGTGAGATCGTCGATAACTGTAATGTCGTAATTGACCATCAGGCTCGAGCGTTCTCAGGGGGGCACGACCACCATGATGACAGCCGCCCTAAAGGTAGATTTGAACCTAGATCGGGAAACACAGGCACAGGCGGGCTGTTAACCGTTTACACATCACCTGAGGCGTCCGGTATAATAGACACAACGCTCACCGGTACATCGCCAGACGGAAGTCCGCTGGTTCCCAACCAATTTACAATCGGCGTCCAGACCGACGGGCTTGTTGCGCTCGGAGGTGGTTTGAATTACGACCTAATTGGTGTGACCGACACCCATAGCGATAATCATTATGGCACGGTCAGCATGAACGGCTCTCTTGTTTCTCTTGCAGATTCATACGCCAACGCCTTCCCGGGTCAGCGTCTCGCGTATAACGACATGAGTCTTGAATACGGGGGTTTGTTCGATATCAACGGTACGTGGGCACCGCCTCACTCTTCGCATCGCTTCGGCGTTGATGCCGACCTGCGATTAGTACCGGCAGAAAGAAGGCTCCGTCTACATCAACTCATCACCGCGGCTGGCATTTCCAGAGTGATCGTGGAAGGCAACCATTGGCATCTCCGTCAATAGCCCAAAACTATTGGAGGTAAACGAATATGATTCTCAAAAGAAATAAGGCTATGTATCTTTCCGTTGTTGCCGGATTTATAATCCCAGCTCTTATCGTGGCCATGGCAAGTGGACAAGTAATTGTGCCTCCAACGCCCGCCAACCAACTTTCCGTTTTGGTATCCGCAAATGTGACCTACAACTCCTCTTCAGCACTATACACATATACCTATACCCTGACTAACGCCGATACAAGCGAACAGAAGGCATGGATGTTTGCACTTCAGTTGGACAGTGGGGTCGAAAACCCAACCTCGCCCGCCGGGTGGACGTTCGCGCAACACGATGACCGCCCTATCGTTAGCTGGGCGGCTACCGATACGGGTCTTTTGCCGCCGGATTTTATCGACGACGGGAACCTGCCTCCCAGCCCTTTTTCTATCGTGCCCGGAGAAACTCTTACCGGCTTTGAGTTGGACAGTCCCGATCCTCCTGGCAATGTGCCTTTTTTCATTCAGGGAGAGACAAAGCTGGCTCAAGTCGCAACCGACACTGGCGATCTTCCAATGGAAGGAGTTGAGATAAGAGATTTCACGGAGAACAGTTACACTGGGTTCACAGTGGGTCCGGTTCCACTGGACCAGAGCCAATTCTATACTGGCGGTCGTCGCCCGGCAGTTGATGGTTTTCTGGTATTCCTCAATCTGGCAAACGATGAGGTCCGGACGTCACCTGTTGGAATCATCATCAAATTCGCCATCAACGGCGAAAGTGTCGATCAGTCGACGTTCCATGCCACGCTAAACGGGACGGACGTAACAGGATCGTTCCTGCCAGGCAGCCAGTCCGGGGAGCTCGTAGGAATCTTTCATCTAGGGACATCACCGCTTGTCACAGGTCGCAATGTCCTGGTGACCGGCGTCAATGGAATTGTCCCGGAAACTACGCGAACCGCGACCGACGTCGATCGCATTACGTTTACGGTTGGACAATAGCTCTATAAGGGATAAATGGGCGAGAATATAAGTCCATAAGGAAGAGAATAGGGGGGCCGTATTCCGTCACCTGGGTCCGGGAGTCGGCGCCGCTGATGAGGGCGCAAATAGTAATCAGGAGGATATCCTATAGCAGGTGCCGGGTATTGTGAGGTCGGGGATCTTTGATGCAGTCGAGATGCTTGCGGAAGGGTAAATCGGGAGAAGGCGGCATGGTGTAACCTCCTAAAAATTATAGATATTTAGGTGGTCACCATAAGTCCTAGTAAAAGCCTGTAATTATTTAATAATTCCAATAAGTTATTTTTATGGAGCCAATTTGCTATAATTTCATCCGGTTGGACCCGTTATATTAATTGCTGCATATGACCAGGACAGCATATTTTATACCTAGGCTACATGCGATTGCCCTGGGGTCCATTGCGGTACCCTCTTTTTTTCTCTTCCAGCCATCTTCATCTTCCGCTCCCTCTTTCCTTGCGTTATAGTGTCTTTGGATTTCTAATCCTCATTTGAGGCAGGGATATGGCCGTACGATTGGAAATCGGCTGGCGCCCGGAGCTGGTCGACGCCGAAGGAGAAGCCGTCCGCCGCCAGGCCCGTGAATATTGCGGCTTGGAGATCGAACGGGTCAGGGTCCTGAAGTTGCTCATGCTGGACCTGGATTTGGCCGAGCCGGAACTGGAAAAGATCCGCACCGAGGTCTTTACCCACCCCGTCACCCAGGTCTCCAGCTTCCGCCCCCTGGCCCGGGATTTCACCGGGGCCATCTGGGTGGGGTATCGTCCGGGAGTGCGGGACAGCGAGGGCGCCACCGCGCTGGAGGCCATCGCCGCCTATCTGGGGCGGCCCTTGCCTCCGGAGGCTGCGGTTTATACCTCCCGGCTGTTTCTCTTTTCCGGCCGCGGTATCACCGATAAAAAATTGACCCGCATCGCCCGGGAATTATTGGCCAACGATCTGATCCAGGAATTCCGGGTCTACTCCGCCGACCGCTGGAACCCGGGAGAAGGGGTGGGCCTTATCCTGCCCCGGGTGGAGCTGGCCCATCAGCCCGCAGTGCGCGTCTTTGAACTGGACTCCCTGGAGACCCTCCGGGAGATCAGCCGCGAGCGCCACCTGGCCTTACGCGAAGCGGACCTGCCCATTATCCGGGATTATTTCTCCCGGCCCGAAGTGTTGGCCCGGCGGGCCGCGGCCGGTTTAGGCCCGCCCACGGACGTGGAGCTGGAATACCTGGCCCAGGCCCGGAGCGACCATTGCAACCACAATACCTTCCGGGGCCGCTTCCATTACCTGAATCAATTCACCGGCGAGCGCCAGGTCCTGGACAACCCCTTTAAGGCCTGCATCGAGGCCCCCACCCGGGAGATCGCCCGCACCAAACCCTGGGTGGTCTCGGTGCTTTGGGACAACGCCGGAGTGGGCCGGTTTGATGAAGAATTCTCCTATGTCATCAAAGGGGAGACCCATAACTCCCCCTCCAACCTGGAGGCCTACGGCGGCTCCTTAACCGGCATCGTCGGGGTCTACCGGGACCCCCTGGGCACCGGCAAGGCCGCGAAGCTCATCGGCGGCATCTACGGCTTTTGCGTGGGCCCCCGGGACTATGGCGGACCCCTGACGCCCCGCCTCCACCCCCGGCGCCTGCTGGACGGGGTCATTACCGGCGTCAAGGACGGCGGCAACAAGAGCGGGGTGCCCACCCTTACCGGCACTCTCTATTTTGATGAGACCTATCTGGGCAAGTGCCTGGTCTTTGTGGGCGCCCTGGGCCTGCTGCCCCGGGAGATCAGGGGCGAATCCGGCGCGGCGAAAAAGGCCAGCCCCGGGGATTTGATCCTCATGTGCGGGGGCCGGGTGGGCTTGGACGGCATCCACGGGGTCACCGCCTCCTCGGAGGTGGCCAGCGAAGGGACGCCCGCGGGCCACGTGCAGATCGGCGACCCCTATACCCAGAAGAAGATGCACGACTTCCTCCTGGAGGCCCGGGACCTGGGGCTTATCACCTTCATCACCGACTGCGGCGGCGGCGGGCTCTCCTCTGCTGTGGGGGAATCGGCGCGTATGGCCGGGGGCGTGGAGGTCTGGCTGGACAAAATCCCCTTGAAATACGCGGGCCTGGACCCCTGGGAGATTTGGATCTCCGAATCCCAGGAACGGATGATCACCGCGGTCCGGCCGGAAAACGAAGGCGAGTTTCTGGCCCTGGCCGCCAAACACGGGGTGGAGGCCACGGCCATCGGCCGCTATACCGATTCCGGGCTCCTGCACGTGAGCCACCAGGGGCGCACCTGTGCGGCCATTGACCTGTCCTTTTTGGAGGAAGACTTTCCCCCCTGGGAGTTCGAGGCGGAGTGGCTGGAGCCGGAACAACGCCTGATCGAGCCGGTGTTGGGGGAATTGGCGGATCACCAGGCTGCGCTTCTGGCGATGTTGGACCGCCCCAATATCTCGGCCCGGGAATGGATCACCCGCCAGTACGACCACGAGGTCCAGGGGGCCAGTGTGCTGAAGCCCCTGGTGGGGGGAAACCTGCCGGTTCCGGGGGACGCGGTCCTGATCCGGCCCCGGCTGGACTCGGACAAGGGCCTGGCCTTAAGCCTGGCCCTCAACCCCGCCTACTCCGCCATTGACACCTACCACATGGTGGCCGCCACCATCGACGAAGCGGTGCGCCGCCTGCTGGCCGTGGGCGGGAAGCTCTCCCATATCGGCGGGGTGGACAACTTCTGCTGGCCCAGCGTGGAGTACCACCCGGAGAGCAACCCGGACGGCAAGTACAAGGCGGCTCAACTGGTGCGGGCCTGCCGGGCCTTGCGAGACCTCTGCCTGGCTTACGGAATCCCCCTGCTTTCCGGCAAGGACAGCATGTACGTGGACGGACTGCTCCCCGGGGCCTTCGGGGAGACGCACCGGGTGAGCGGGCTGCCCACCCTCTTTTTCACTGCGGTGAGCGTGCTGCCGGACTTGCGCAAGGCCCTGAGCCTTGATTGGAAAAAACCTGGCGACCTGGTTTATCTCCTGGGGGAGACCCGGCACGAACTGGGGGGCTCGGAGTTCTACGAGATGCTGGGTTACGTGGGCCTGAGCGTGCCTGAGGTCCGGGTTGCGGAATTCCTGCCTTATTACCGCCTCCTGGAGCAGGCCATCGAGGAGGAGCTTCTGGCCTCCTGCCACGGCCTCTACCGGGGGGGCCTGGAGGTGGGCCTGGCTCTGTCCTCCCTGGCCTCGGGGTTGGGCCTGGAGGGGGACTTGAGTAAAATAGCTGCGGATTCCCCCGCACACGCGGCCCTTTATGCCGAATCCACCGGACGCTTCCTGATCAGCATCGCTCCGGAACATCAAAGCCGGCTGGAGCGGCTCTTTGCCGGGCAACCTCTTTCTTTCCTGGGGAAGGTTCGCAAGGATAACACTTTCAAGATCACCCGCAACGCCATGGCCTTGATAAAGACGTCCCTGGACAAACTCCAGACCGCGTGGCAGCGGCGTTTCGGCAATTTGGTTTGATATGCCTGACTATTCCGGTAAAATTATAAATGAATCTTTTTTTAAACCAGCATCTTCCATAAACCTGAGACATACGTGAAAGTCTCTTCATTTGTCATTCTGAGGGAGCGGAGCGACCGAAGAATCTCGTTTTTGGCAGCACACTTTTCCGGGCCATCTCGATGATTCCCCTCAGATTGGAATCCTGAGCGCTTGAATACGAGATTCTTCACTTCGCTTCGCTCCGTTCAGAATGACAATTAGTGTATTATTGCAAGGTCTTAAACTTTGAACCTTGAACCTTGAACTTGGAACTCATCATTTCTAGCTCTCCGCCGCTGACTTGCCAGATATGCCATGCCCCCTGCGCGCCGGCCTCCGAGGTCTATGACCTGGGGGAAGTCATGGCCTGGTGGCAGAAAAACGGCCACAGTTTTCCGGCCGCAGTCCTGGAGCAATACCGGCAAGCGGGCCGGACCGCCCTGTTCACCTGCGCCGATTGCGGTTTCGGCCTTTTTCACCCTCCCATTACGGGCTCGGACGCATTTTATCAGGCTATTTCCGAAGAGGGCCGCAGCGGTTACTATTCCCGGGACACCTGGGAGCACCGCCGGGCCCTGGAGGCCCTGCAAGATTGCCGGAAAATCCTGGAAATCGGCTGCGGCGCCGCCTTTTTCCTGGAAAAAATGCAGGCGCAAGGCAAAGAAGTCCGGGGAGTGGAACTCAACAGCGCCGCGGCCCGTTATGCCCGGTCCCGGGGGGTGCCCGTGGAGAGCGTGGATATTGAAGAATTTGCCCCCCTGCATCGGGAAGAATTCGACGCAGTTTGTTTCTTCCAGGTCTTGGAGCACGTGGCTGAGCCCCTGGCCTTTTTCGAAAACGCCCTGGCCTGCCTCCGGCCCGGAGGCCGCATGTTCGTATCGGTGCCCAACATGGCGGGCATCCTGGGGAAAATGGCCCCCCTGGTGAGCAACGTGCCGCCGCACCATGTAAGCCGCTGGACGCCTAAGGCCCTGGCGCACCTGGCCTGGCGCTACCGGTTGACCGCGGCCGCCTGGGGCTTTGAGCCGGCCTACAACCTGCTGCCGGCATATATCCAGGAACGGCTCAAGGCTAAGGGGATGCCGGCCTGGGTTTGCCGGAACCGTATCTGGCGTTTTTTCCAGTCCCTCCCCCTCAAGCTGCTGCGCGCTTTTAAGCCCGAGGGACTGCAATCCCTGCCGGGCCATACGGTATATGTTATCTTAACCAAGGAATAAAGAATCTTGCGTCTCTCTTTGCGCCTTGGCGTCTTGGCGTGAGATATTTCCTCTCATGATAGGAGAAATTTAAATCTATGCATGCGGAAATTCTGGCACTGCGATTTTCCAGGGAGGTGGTGGATCAGCCCATTATCTACCGGCTGGTAAAGGATTACGATCTGGAGTTTAACCTGCTCAAGGCCGCGATCGACCCCCGCCAGGAAGGGGTGATCGTCATGGAGCTCCGGGGGCACCCCAAAAATTTCCGCCGGGGCCTCAAATACCTGCGGGATTCCGGGGTTAAAGTCAAGAGTGTGGCCCGGGAAGTGGGGCGCAACGAGGAACTCTGTTACCAGTGTGGCGCCTGCATCGCGGTCTGCCCTTCCGGAGCGCTGAGCATCAAGCGGCCCGAAATGGCGGTGGTCTTCGACCCCAATAAATGCAGCGCCTGCGAGCTTTGCTGCCCGGTCTGCCCGGCCCGGGCCATGGAGGTGCGGCTCAACCGCGACGCGGTCTGATCCCGGCTAAAACCCGTGCTCTCTTTCTTCATCGGCGCCTACTCGGTAATCAGCTCCTCCCTTTACTTCTTTCTCCCGCTGTATCTGAAGGACAGCCTGCACTTCAGCGGCTCGCAGATCGGCCTGCTTTACGGGGTCCTCAGCCTGAACGCCATCATGGTCTCCTTTCCCGTGGGGGTCACTGCGGACCGCTACCCTACCCGCATCCTGACCCGCCTGGGATTGGCGGCCACCGCATTTTTTCTCTGGAGCCTCACTGTAGTGAGCCGGTTCTGGCCCTTTCTCCTGATCTTCTTTGGCTTCGGCCTCAGCCTCCAGCTTTTCCGCCAGTCCCTGGATATCCTGCTCTTCAAGGAAACCCGTCCCGATCTTCCCCGGGCCATCGGCGAATACAACGCCTGGCGCATGGGGGGCATGATGCTGGGCGCGCTGGCCGGCGGGTTTCTGCTGTACTCCCTGGATTTTCCCTTGACCTTGAAGCTTCTCGCGTTAGGCGTCCTGGCCCTGCTGTTCCCCACCGTCAGGCTGCCTAAGAGTCCCGGCGTCCGCAGTCCCCTGCTGCAGTACGGCCGGGATTTTGTCTCTCGGCCGGTCCTGTTCTTCGCGGCCTGGCTTTTTCTCTTCACCCTGCATTGGGGCGCGGAAGCCACCAGCCTGGCCCTGTT
>QZIZ01000002.1 GCA_003599195.1 Deltaproteobacteria bacterium
ACGACAAGCATTATGACAAGCAATTGCCCCAAAGGTTCCATGCCGGACCACCCCGACAAGACGGCCCGGCTCTTAATGAGGGTCGCGCCGGCGCCGGCGTCAGGGGCGCCCTGGCCCCCCTGCATGAGTTCAAAGTTAGCGGAGCCGAACTCGTTGCTGCGGGCGCCATAGTATTTGTCTCCGACTTTATAGACCTCGGCCACGTACAGGATGTTTTCCCAGGGTCGTGATGATCGGGCCGCCTTTAATCTCATATCTCGAGGGCGATCCCAGTTCCCCGACATGGAGCATGTCCCCGATTAGCCCCGGGTCAGTTTGTTTGCCATTCACCTCTTTAATCAAGCGCCGGCCGGTAGTGCCATAGATGAGATTATAACGGTCGCCGGTGACGGTATTGTGTAGGGTCAAGGTCTTGCCCACGATGAGATCCTTGAGTTGCCTGTCGTCCCAGGTCACGGCGCCCTGTTGTCTGAGGTCGGCCACGGCGGTCAGACCCTACTTGGCACTCTCCGGCAACTCAGCGGGAGGCGAGTACCAGATGGGTGAGCTCCAGGCCCGCTCCTGTACGGTTTGGGGCACGGGGTGTTCGACTCCCATGGTTTTGGCGGTGGTAGGCGGCGCCTTTCCCAATTGCCTCGCCTGAATGGTGCTCCAGCGGGGAGTGGGGATTTCCAGCACCCGGGCATAGTAAAAGGCCTTCAGGGTCGGATCGAAATCCGGATCGGTCCACACCGCCTTGAGTTCGGTGGCGCCGATGGTGTTTTTGTAAGTGGCGGCGGAAATGTTCACGGTCTTGCCCACCGGCGGCAGTTTGGCGGTGGGCGGATCGATCCGGCGCTTGCCGGACCAGGCGACGTCATAGATTTTCTCGAAGGTCTTGCCGTTCTTGGTCCAACCCTTGATGATCTGGATGCGATCAAGATTGCCGCTGTCGGGGTCCTTCACCGCCCAAACGATGAAAGATGGCGCCTTGGCCTGGGGAGCCGGCAGGTCGCTGCCCATAGGGACACCTTGTTCATAAGCGGTCTTCAGCCATTCTTTGTTGGCAAAACCACCTTGCAGCTTTAGTCCTTTAAACCCCCAGCCGCCAAAGAAGCGCAGTTGATGCCGGGGTCCACTGGTGGCGTAGACCTCCCGGCGCTGCAGGGCGGAAAAAATGGCTTCCCGGGTGTTTTCTTCGGCCCAGACACCGGTAAGGCCAGCGGGGTTTTCCTGCAAAATATCCAGGCCGACGAGGTTGTGTCCTGACATTCGCTCCTCAATACTCCCGTCATTGAACCCATGGGCGCCGAAAAAGTTCTTTTGCTGGTACGGTGTCCCCGTGTCATGAGAATCGGAGCCGCCCACAAAGCCGACCTTATATGGGTTATGGCCGAGTTTAGCCTGGATTGCCAAGCCGTTCTCCAGGCCTTCCCGGATGTAGCTGCCGTGGATGTGGAAGGGCCGATACTGTTCCACAAAAAGCAAGTAATCCAGGACCTCAAAATTGGCAAACTCATCGTTGGGGGAAAGCTGAGGATGAGTCTCTGACTGGCCCTTGATCTGCTTAACCTCAGAGAGCGGTTCATTGCGCAGCCGTTCTTCGGCCCAGGCCGCGTCCAGGGGCCGGCCCCGGCTGTCCACCCCGGTCGGGAACATTAGGCCGTCGCTCAGGTTGACGTTATGGGAAATCGCAAGCACTTCATGGCCCGCCTGGCGCTGGCTGTCCATCCATTTCCACAGGTCTTCGGGATGCTGGGAATTAAAGGAACTGAAGGGCACCTCCGGCACCTTCTTGGCGTCTTTAAACAGGACATTACGATGCAGATTGCGGTTGTTCGGGGTGGAGGTCCACTCGTAGCCGGGGAAGGTCGTGAACCTGCCAGGCTGGTAATACTTGTCGGCAAGGGCCACGTTTTCCTTCCAGACGGCGCCCGCCACCTTAGGGTCAACCAGTTCCTTGACGGGCTGGTTCTTTGCTATGGTATCGCCGAGCCACGAGAAGATGCGTTGAATGTCGGCCTCGCTGCGGACTTTAAGCTTCTCCGCGATGGGCAGCTTGCTGATCGCCGACCCCGGTTCATTGGCCAGTTGCACCGTGCCGGCGTATTCCGAATGGTCGGTCACTGCTACCCAGTCAAGGGGGTGCTTAAGTTGGATGGTATACCCCCCGGGGTGCTTGATGGGCTTACCCAGCGCATACTTATAAGCCTCTGCCGGTCCGGTAAGCCTGTTGCCAAAGATGTAAGCATCAAAGGACCAGCCGGTGTGCACGTGGGTTTCACCGAAATAGACCTCCCTGAGAGGATTATTCCCGGCGAGGGCCGGAGCGGCTGCCAGGAGGGTGGCCAGGGCGAATGACAACATTATGGCGACGAGCGTTCTTGTCCTCAAAGTGAGCCTCCAGGGTTTTAGCGATTTGAGGGGTTTACGTGAATAGTATGGTCCTGCCCAAGGCTTATTAAGGCTTAGTTGTACTCTTCTTATTTTTCTTCGCTCCTTCGGGAGCACTAGGGGCGGGCTTGGTTTGAGCCTCCGTCAACCGTTGGACTGCGTCTTTGGCTGCGGCAAAGTTGGTGCTGAAGAGGAGGGCCTGGCGGTATTGCCGCAAAGCCTCCCCCTTTTCCCCCCACGCCTCCAGAATATGGCCCGCTTCATAATTGGTAAAGATGAAAATCTCTTTCTTTGAAAAAATGAAGTTAAAGGCTTCGATGGCTTTCTGGCGGTCTCCCTTCAGGGCATAAACCCGACCCAGGTCAAAATGGGCCTCGATGCTGTCATATGGGGGAAGTCGGCGAAAAAACCCAAAATCACGGGGTGATCGGCCAGGTACGCATCGCCTTTTAAACGCTAAAAGTCGGGCGAACTTTAGGTTCACCCTTGGAGAACAAATGAAGGATCTTCCGGCAACTATTTTGTTAATCGCAGTAGGAAGCTTGCACCATGACCGCAGTGCCTTTGACGCCGTCCAGGGTGCTGATGGAGCCGTAGTTGGTCAGCTTGTTCTGATTCCCGTCCATGGTCAGGACGCCATAGGCATTGTATGTGGTGGTGGAGCCGTCGGGGTTAGTCACCGTGCCGGTGCTGCCGCCCTGCACTATGCCGCTGTTGGCGGCCGGTTTATTAATGGAAATGGTGATATTGCCGGAGCCGTTCGCCCCCAGGCTTTGGGCGACGATGCCGCTGGAGCCGAGGCCGCTGACGATAATGTTGCTCAGGGTGGCCGTAGAATTAGGATCATTAAGCGTGACGGACACATTACCGGCCTTGTCGTTGCCCGCCATGCTCTGAGCCACAATGCCGTGGGCGTCCATGCCGGAAGTAGTGATATTTCCGGTCTGGCTGACATTAACCTCCCCGCCGGTGCCACCGGCGCCCGCCCAGACGCTACCATTCCATAAAAATCCCTGAAAAAATTGAGTAGAAGTGGAGCCGCTCCCCCCGCGCCCCCGATGCTCTGGGCAAAGATGCCGTTGGCGTTGTCCCCCGTGGTGGCGATGTTCGAGTTATTGGCGACGGTGACGGTATTGCCTGAGCCGCCGCTCCCGCCCTGTCGGCCCACATCTACGCCAAAGCCGAAATATTGCAGGAATTTAATCCCATTCCATGGTCCGCCGATCGTACTGGCGCTGCCGCCGCCGCCCCCGATGCTCTGAGCGAAGATGCCGTAAGCGCTGGAACCGTAGGTGGTGATGGCGCCGCTGTTATTGACGGTGACGGCGCCGCCGTTGCCGCCGCCCTTACCGTTGCCGCCCACGCTGACGGACTCGGTTAAATTAAGCCCCGAATTATTGCTATTCTTATTAAAAGCCTTGGATAGGGCGGCGATGGCATTGAAATCGTAGCTGCTCCCCCCCGTGCCGCCGCCGCCCCCCACGCTTTGGGCAAAGATGCCGTAGGCCTGCATCCCTTGCGTGGTGATCCCTCCCGCATTGGTGACCGACACCGCGCCCCCGTCGTTGCCGGTGCCGCCACCATAGAAGGTTTTAGAACTTTTTTTCACACCCTGCCGAATGTTGCTTACCTTTTCCCTTCACTTGCGGAAGTTGATCCGGAACTGGTATGCTGGCCTGAACAATTTTCCCCGCTGGTCAAGAAATGCTCATCCTGCATGCTGGAACTTTTGCCAATCGCTTGCTTCTTTGGGGAGAGACTCCCGCGGTCCCAAACCCTCGCTCCTCCTCGGGAAGCAGAGCCAGACCGAAGGCCGCCAGTCCTCCGCCTTTTCCTTATGACGCCGGCCGGGAAAATTTATCGAGAGCGATCATAGAGGCAGGTTTGCCCTGTCCTGACAGTGCCTGCCATTACCAAACCGCAATTGCCTGGCTTCCCACGCAGAAGAACCACCCCTGGGTTTCCAGCCCGCTGATTTCGCAATCCCCGCCCTCCACTGCGTCGGCTGCCCTATCACCCTGGCGGGTGACAGTACTCTGCTTGTCGGCGCCGGGAGAAGTCGAATTGCTTTGCGCCTGTGTGGGCAAAGAACTCCTGGCTCCAGGGGTAATCATCGGCAAAGACCTAGCTTTTTGGGCTGTCGCCATGCGCTTTGCCGGATCGTTGACGGCCAGGCAACGGTTTCTCCCCGGTCTTACGGATATCGGGGGGACGTACTATGCCCGCTGGGAACCGCTATTATCCGGGACTGACAGCGGCGTGGCCGCCGGGTTGGCCGCGCTCATGCCCCGGGTGTGCCGGGCCCTGACCCCGGACACAGCCTCTCCCCCGAGGCGCCCTGCCTTCGAGGTGCTGGCAGACTTCGTGTGCCGTTTGGTGGATCTTCTGGTCCGGTTTCCCGCCCCGACTGCGCAGGAATCGGCCACGATCCGGCGGGGCCGCCCGGTCAGAAAAACTTCCGGGTTCGAAAGCCTCCATGACCAGTGGCTGCATGCCTTGCAAGCCCCGGACGGGCTGATGGCGGGCGATCCCGGCGATCTGGCCCAGTTGCATCAGCAAATTCAACAGTGGCAGCGCCCCGTCTCCGTCACTGCCACCGCGCCTTTCCGCTTCTGCTTCCGCCTGGAGGAACCGGAGGAGACAGCCCCATCTTCCCCCGGCGAAGAGCATTGGTTTGTCCGTTACCTGCTCCAGGCTGTGGCTGATCCCAGCCTCCTCATTCCCGTCAGGGAGGCCTGGGACCCCAATAAGCAAACCGCGGCCCTGCTGCGCCTGGACGAGTTTTCCGCCAAAGAGTATCTGCTGATGTCGCTGGGCCAAAGTGCCCGCCTCTGCCCCGACCTCGCGGCCGGCCTGCAAACCGCCCTGCCGGAGGGCCACCCCTTGGATACCTGTGGGGCTTTCGCCTTTCTCACCGAAAAGGCCATGTTGCTGGAACAGGCCGGCTTCGGGGTGATGCTGCCCGCCTGGTGGAGCGGCCGGAGCGCCAAAATGCGCCTGTCGATCCGGGCCCAGGTCAAGTCGCCCCAAATGGCCGGCGGCTCCGGAATAAGCCTGGATCAGATCATGCTTTTCGATTGGCAGTTGTCCCTGGGCGACGAGAGCCTTTCTCTGGCCGAACTTCAAGAACTGGCCAAGCGGAAATCGCCCCTGGTCAAGGTGCGGGGCCAATGGGTGCATTTGAATGCCCAGGAGATCCAGGCGGCCCTGGATTTCTGGCGGAAAAAGGCGGCCGCGGGCATCACCGCCCGGGAAACCCTACATCTGGCCCTGGGCGGGGTGAAAACTCCGGGCGACATACCGTTTGCCGGACTGGCGGCCGAAGGCTGGGTCGGCGATCTCCTGGCGCAACTGCAAGGTCAGGCAACGTTCGACGAATTGCCGGTCCCCGAAGACTTTTGTGGCATTTTGCGACCCTATCAGGTGCGGGGTTATTCATGGCTGAACTTTCTGAAGCAGTGGGGTCTGGGGGCCTGTCTGGCCGATGACATGGGGTTGGGAAAGACCGTGCAGACTTTGGCCCTGATCGCCCGGGAGCGGCAAGCCGACTGCCAGGAGCCGGCCCTGCTGGTCTGCCCCACCTCCGTGGTGGGCAACTGGCAGAAGGAAGCGGCCCGCTTCACCCCCCAGTTGCCGGTGCTGGTTCACCATGGTGGCGCCAGGGCCAGGGGTAAGGCCCTAGCCCAAAAGGTGCGGAAATACGCCATGGTTATCTCCAGTTACGCCCTGCTGTACCGGGATTTCGAGCTGCTCAAAGAGATTACCTGGTCCGGGGTGATCCTGGACGAGGCGCAAAATATCAAAAACCCGGAGACCAAGCAGGCCCGAGCGGCCCGGGCCTTGCCGGCGGGATACCGCCTGGCTCTTACCGGCACGCCGGTAGAAAACAATGTGGGTGACCTGTGGTCTATCATGGAGTTTCTCAATCCCGGCTTCCTGGGCTCCCAAATGGAATTCAAACGCCGGTTTTTCATCCCCATTCAAGCCAACCGGGACCCCGAGGCGACCCAAGGCTTACAGCGCCTGACCCAGCCGTTTATCCTGCGCCGCCTCAAGACCGATCCCAAAATAATCGACGACCTGCCGGAAAAGAATGAAATGAAGGTCTTTTGCAATCTCACCAGGGAGCAGGCTTCGTTGTATGCCGCGGTGGTGGAAGAGGCCGGCCGGACCCTGGATGGGGCCGACGGCATCCAGCGCAAGGGGGTGATCCTGGGCGTCCTCTCCAAACTCAAGCAGGTCTGCAATCATCCGGCCCAGTTCCTGGCCGACAATTCCCCCATCCCGGGCCGCTCCGGGAAGCTGGCCCGCCTGACGGAGATGGTGGAGGAAATCCTCCAGGTCAAAGACCGGGCCTTGATATTTACCCAATTTGCCGAAATGGGCAAGATTCTCCAGCGCCATCTACAGGAAACCTTTGGCCGGGAAGTCCTCTTCCTGCACGGCGGGACCCCCAAAAAGCAGCGGGATGAGATGGTGGAGCGCTTCCAGGCCATTGGGAGCCGCCTGCCCCTGTTCATCCTGTCTCTGAAAGCCGGGGGTACGGGCCTGAACCTCACCGGCGCCAACCATGTCTTCCATTTTGACCGCTGGTGGAATCCCGCGGTGGAAAACCAGGCCACCGACCGGGCTCATCGCATCGGCCAGACCAGAGACGTCCTGGTGCACAAATTTCTCTGCGTGGGCACCCTGGAGGAAAAGATCGACGAGATGATCGAACGGAAAAAAGAAGTGGCCGAGCAGGTGGTGGGCGCCGGGGAAAGCTGGCTAATCGAGCTTTCCACTGCGGAATTAAGAGACCTGATGGCCCTGCGCCAGGAAGCCCTGGGGGACTGAGATGAATTGGTGGCGGTATTATACTCCCAAGCCGGCCCGGGCAGTGAAGGGGGGCATCAAGGCCCAATCCCGGCGCGGCGCCTTCGCCACTAGTTGGTGGGGGCAGCGCTGGATCAAGGTGCTGGAAAGCTTTGATATCGGCGCACGCCTGAACCGGGGGAGCACTTATGCCCGCAAGGGCCAGGTCATGGACATCGAAATTGAGAAAGGCGCAGTCAGGGCGACGGTACAGGGTTCCCGTTCCCGTCCCTATGAGGTGGAGGTGCGGTTCAGACATTTGACCCGGACCCAGTGGCTTCAGGTTTCCAAGACCCTGGCGAAGCGTTTCATTGCATTGGCTAAATTATTGGCCGGTGAGATGCCGGAAGACATCGAAGAGGTTTTTAAGAGCGTCAAATTGTCCCTCTTTCCCCACCGGTTGCGAGACCTGGAGACCGATTGCTCCTGTCCCGATTGGTCCAACCCGTGCAAGCACACGGCCGCGGTTTTCTACCTCCTTGCAGAGGAATTCGACCGGGACCCCTTCCTACTCTTTAAACTGCGGGGTCTTACCCGGGATGAATTCTTCGAACTGCTGGGCTATTGTCCCGCCGCCGCTCTCCCCGCGCCTGAAGTGAATCGAATACTGGAATCCGCTCATGAAGAGCCGCCATTGGAGCCCGCGTCTTTTTGGGGTGGGGAGGAATTGCCCGGCGACCTGTTCGGGGAGGTCCACTTCCCGGAGGTTACCGCTGCCTTACCTAAGAGATTGGGCAACTTTCCCTTTTGGCGGGGTCAGGCGCCTTTTCTGGAAGCTCTGGAACCTTTTTATTTTAAGGCAGCCCCAACGGGAATGGATATTTATCTAGGACTCACCAAACCGCAGTTTGAGGAGGACAATATTCCGGCCAAGTCGCAGAAACCTGTTAAGTTATCTCCAAAAGTCACCAAAACCCTCAAAGGGAAGTCCAGAATAGAAAGGCGCACCCGGGGAAAAGCCCCAGGCAAGAAAACGAATAAACCTCGAAAATAGGTTTCTGAAATGACGGTGCTCACGGCTGAAAGGCTGGGCGACAATTAGTGGCGGCGTGAGGTCTCGATAAGTTAGAAAATCATAGGCTAATTAATCAGCCAACTCGCATGAGGCAGTAAACACGATGACTTGTCGGCCCATCGATCAGCATGCAATAAACATCCCGCAGAGGTCGGGTCTGTTACCGTGCTTATACATACCAATCGCCGCACGAGACACAAATGCTATTGAGACATACGTTGGTAGAGTTCTCGCGCAACTATCGCCACGCGCGCTGAGTAAAGCGCTGCTCGTTGAGACGCACGAACCTGAGATACCTGACGAGCGCTTCGCCATCTGGCGTCTGCCTGAAGCAAAAGTCCTGCACTATCCGAGACAGGTGTGGGTTCATGTGGACTACAACGCTTACCGGCGCGCATACATGCGAGCATTTCCAGATATTGATTTGACTGGCCTTGTTATAGATCATGTCATGAATCGGCGAGTCGCGCGACTGAAAGGCTTTGCATATCTGCGTATCGTACCGATCTCCAGAGCAGCGAATTCGAGCCATGGAGGTCTGTCTGAGGGCTGGGCTGTAAAATATCATAGCTCACCAATAATGAGGGAACAAAACAGAGCATCACAAGCAGTCGTGCAGTATGCTGACCTGGCTGACATCGTTAAAATGCTCGACATGGAGGGCGGCGGCTCGTTAATGGACGTCGTGAACCAAGCACAGAAGCTCGTGGACTTGCCGGACGCTACTTGATCAAGACAGGTGCGTGGCGGTGTGTGTGAGGTATTGCAAAGTTGGAGTATCACATCATGACGTTCAATGATATTATGCTGAACCGCGGCTAATGACCATACATCTGGGGAGAACACCAGACATATTTTGGATAGAAGAATTTTTCAGAGGCTTGATTAATCCTCAATCATGGCAAGCTGTACGTAATAGATAACTTGCCAAGAGCGAAACTTATCGTAGGGATTGAGAAAAATGCAGATATGGTCTGATTAATAGCATATGTTTTTGGCGGGGGGTAATGCCAGAAACTATAAGAAAAACGTAGCCTGCCGGCTGATGATCAACTTTGACGGCGGTCTCCCTGGCCAAGGATAAAATGGTCAGCCTTTAATCCAGCGACGACAGCCCTTCCCGGATGGCGTATTTGGTGAGTTCGGCGACGCTGAAGATTTGCAGTTTGTGCATGATCTGCATGCGGTGGGTTTCCACGGTTTTGATGCTGATGATGAGGTGGTCGGCGATCTGCCGGGAGCTCTTGCCTTCGGCCATCAGCTGCAAGACTTCCCGCTCACGGGGGGTTAAAACCGAAAAGACCGACTCGTCCCCCCCGCCCTGGAGGTAGTCCTTGACCACGATATTGGCGATCTCGGTGCTCAGGTAGACCTTGCCCCCCAGCACCATGCGGATGGCGCCGGCCAGCTCCTCGAAGGCCGAATCCTTCAGCAGATAGCCCGAGGCCCCGGCCTTGAGCATATTCATGACAAAGCGCCGGTCGCAGTGCATGGACAAACCGATGACCTTGATCCCGGGGGACTCGGCCAGGACCTGGCGGGTGGCTTCGATGCCGTTCAGGTCCGGCATGCCCACATCCATGATGATCACCTGGGGGGATAGTTCCCGGGCCAGGCGCACGGCCATGCGACCGTCATCGGCCTCGCCGATGACCTCGATGTCGGCTTCGCTCTCCAGCATGGTGCGCAGCCCCTGCCGCACAATCTTGTGGTCGTCTGCCAGGATGATCTTGATGGCCACTTCAGGACACCTGTGATTTCCTTTCTTCCTCCCACAGCGGGATCACCAGGGAGATCCTGGTTCCCTGGCCCGGCGCGGATTCCACTTGCAGGCTGCCGCCCAGGTGCTGGAGGCGCTCCTTGATGCTGAACAGCCCGAAGCCCCCCTGCTTTTTGATCTCCACGCCGGTGGCGGGAGGAGTGAAACCGACGCCGTCGTCGCCCACCTCGATGGTCAGGTTGTGCTCCTCCCGGCCCACAACCACCCGGAGATTTCGGGCCTGGCCATGTTTGACGGAGTTGAGCATCAACTCGCGGACCACCTTGAAGATGAGGACCCTGGTTTCATTCTCCAGGGGCTTGGGCTCCGGACTCTTCTGCACCTCCACCATGAGGCCGTGCTGTTCCTGGAGGTGCTCCCCGAACCATTCCAGGGCCGGTTCCAACCCCAGTTCGTAAAGGATGGGGGGACTGATTTCAAAGGTCAGGGAGCGGGTGGATTTGATCACCTGCTCCACCAGGTCCCGCACTTCGTTCACCGGTTTTTCCAGGTCGGTGTCCCGGGCTTTTTTCCGCAAAGCCCCCAGCTTGATCTGGGTTAAGGCCAGGATCTGGCCGATATGGTCATGCAGTTCCGCGGCCAGGATGCGCCGCTCCCGCTCCTCGGCCAGGGAGAGCTGGGAGGCCAGGGAGCGGAGCTGTTCCTGGTAGCTGCGGATTTTTTCCTCGGCTTCCCGTTGGGAGGTCAAATTCTCCACCATAGCCACCGCGAACTGATTTTCCCCGGCCGCGTTCTTCACCAGGGAAACGGTGATGCGGGCCCAAATCATGCGGCCGTGGCGGGGAACCAACCGGACCTCGAAGGTGAAGGAGTTCCGGCCACCTGCCAGCAGTTGCTGCAAGAGTTCCTGGTAGGTTTGGGCTTCGTCGGGGGGCAGCACCATGGTGAAAGACAGGTGGCGCAGCTCCTCCCGGCTGAAACCCAACATCTCCTGCAGCGCCGGGTTGCTCTCCACCAGACGCCCCTGCAAGTCCAGCAGGGCGATCCCGGTGGTGGCCCCTTCAAAAATGGCGCGGGAGCGGGCCTCGCTCTCCCGGAGGGCCGTAATATACTCTTTGATCACCAAATCGGACACTCCTGCGCCGAGAAAGGTCTGGTTTGCGGTAACCTCGCGCACTGCCCGGGCCAGTTCCTCAAAGACGCAATCCTTTAAAAGAAAAGCGGAAACACCGGTCTTCAACAGATTCAAGGCAAAACGCCGGTCGGCATGAGTGGACAGGGCAATAATCTTGACCCCGGGAGAATTGGCCAAAATGCGGCGGCAAATCTCCATAATGCCGACATCGGGCATGGTCACGTCCATGACCACTACGTGGGGGGACAGCTTCCGGGCCAGGCTTTCGGTGGCCTGCCCGTCCTCCGCCTCCGCCACCACTTCCATGTCTTTCTCTCCAGCCAGCAACGCATACAGGCCTTGGCGCACCATACTATGAGGATCAGCCAGGAGAATTCTGATAGACATAAAAATTCCTTGACCGGCAGCCCGGGAGCCTTGAGGCGGCGTTTGCCGGAATCAGGCCCCTGACTGCCCTTATATTAGTAAGATATTCGAAGCCCAGCGTCCATAAAAATTTCCGCATTAACGTCTTGTGGCCCAATATCGTGCTTTTCCAGTAATTTCCGGCCCAAGGGGGAGGCCTCCCAGAGAGGACTGACCCCCGGCCCCAGACCCTAAAACAGGGTGTACACAAAGGGGGCGATGGCCGACCCGCTGCTCAATGCCACCACGGCCCCGAAAAACACCAGGGTGACTACGGCGGGGAGCAGCCAGAATTTTTTCCGCACCCTCATGAAACCCCATAAGTCCTGAAGGAAATATCCCAAGGTTTCCCCGGCGGCCGTCTTGCCGCGGGCGTCAGCGGTCTGAAGTAAGCTTCTGCCTTTCATCATTGCCGTTATTCCTTCCTCTCGGAGTATCTTTTTCGGGCCGCAGTGTTAGGGCCTTGGGCCCGGCCTCAGTCCGGGCCTCCGGTACGGACCCGGGGTCTTTCCTTATTTGTCTTTCTCTTCCAAGTCCCAGGGGATTTCCAGCAGGTTGCTGTCGCTCGAGTCCCCCCCGGCCACATTTTTCCAGGCTCTCTTGAGCTTGCCTTCCTTGGCGGAGATTTCCAGGTAGAGGTTGTAGCCCGCGTCGTTCAGGGTTTCATAATGCATGAAGGTCTGATCCGGCGCCTGATTAACCGTATGCCCGGGGAGGACGATGTTCTTTTCCTGGGTTACGGGTCCCAGGACAAACTTGCCGTCGCTCAGACTCCGGGCGTAAATCTTGATTTGCACGTTATGCCAGGCATGGTCGTTGAGATTGGTGATCTGGTATTCCCGCCTGATGCGCGGGGTTCTGTGGGGAACCCACTGGTAAGTGAACCCCGCGGCTAGAGGAGCCGGAGCCGGCGCCGGGGGGCTGACCTCTACGAGGCATCGGGGCGCAGGCGGCGGGCAGGCCGGAGGCTCGGGGGCTTTCTGCCGGCGTTTCACCGCTTTTTTCATT
>QZIZ01000047.1 GCA_003599195.1 Deltaproteobacteria bacterium
GATGAGACAGCCAATACGTAGGGATCAGGGGCCAGGGGCCAGGGACCAGAAAACAGTTGTTTTTCTGGCCCCTGAGCCCTGGCCCCTGACCCCTGAAGAGGGAATGGGGAGGAGGAACGGGGGAAATGCAAAACCCTCAGGTCTCTGGCCCTTCCCCCACAAATCCAATCCCCTCATCATCATCGGCGGCGGGCTGGCCGGGGTGGAAGCGGCCTGGCAGGCGGCCCGCCAGGGGGTTAAGGTGCGGCTTTATGAGATGAAGCCCCGCAGGTTTTCTCCGGCGCATCAATCCCCCTTGCTGGGGGAGCTGGTATGCAGCAATTCCCTGCGGGCGGAAGCCCTGGAGAACGCCGTGGGCCTCTTGAAAGAGGAGATGCGGCGTCTTGGCTCCCTGGTGATGGCCGCAGCCGCAGCCACCCGGGTGCCCGCGGGCAAGGCCCTGGCCGTGGACCGGGAGGCCTTTGCCGCTTATCTCACTTCGGCCTTGGAGCAGGAGCCTTTGGTGGAGATCATCCGGGAAGAAGTGACGGAGATCGATACCTCCCGCACTACCATCGTCGCCACCGGGCCCCTGAGCTCCGACGCCCTGGCCGAAGCATTGAGCCGGATCACCGGGAGCGAGCATCTCCATTTTTACGACGCCATTGCCCCCGTGGTGGCCGCGGATTCCCTGGATCTGTCCAAGGTGTTCCGGGCCTCCCGCTACGGTGCCGGGGATGACTATCTGAACTGCCCTTTCACGGAGGAGGAATACGCCGCGTTTTATCAGGCCTTAACGTCTGCGGAGCAGGTACCGCTGAAATCCTTTGAAGAGCCCCGCTATTTCGAAGGCTGCCTGCCCCTGGAGGTGATGGCGGCCCGGGGTTATCTTACCTTGGTTTTCGGCCCCCTGAAGCCCGTGGGCCTGATAGACCCTCGCACCGGACGGCAGCCCTTTGCGGTAGCCCAGCTCCGCCAGGAAAACCGGGAAGGAACCCTTTACAACCTGGTGGGTTTCCAAACCAAGATGAAGTATGGGGAGCAGGAACGGGTCTTCCGGCTCATCCCCGGCCTGGAGCAGGCGGAGTTCGCCCGACTGGGGTCTATTCACCGCAATACCTTTATCCGCTCCCCGGGACTGCTGGGCCCTTACCTCAATTTTCAGAAATACCCCTGTCTTTTTTTGGCCGGGCAGATCTCCGGGGTGGAGGGCTATGTGGAGTCCGCGGCCATGGGCCTGCTCGCAGGCATCAACGCCGCCCGCCAAGCAACAGAAAAATCCCTGGTCACCCCGCCCCGGGCTACGGCCCTGGGCGCGCTCATTGGGCATCTCACCAATACCGCCACCAAAGACTTTCAGCCCATGAACGTCAATTTCGGCCTCTTTCCGCCCCTGCCCGGACGCACCCCCAAGAAGCTTCGGGGCGCGGCCTATGCGGAAAGGGCCTTGGCGGAGTTGGATGAATGGAAAAGGAAGATGGAGGAAAGCGATCTGTGATCAGTAACCTATAACCTGTTCTGACACCAAACTTTGAACTTTGAACCTTGAACTTTGAACTTTGAACTCGGGTGGCCATGAGGTTTCGGTTATTCTTCCTCAGCTTAATATTCTGGGTGGCTTTATCAGGCCCTATCCCCGCTCTTTCCGGGGAATCCCCGATATCAGACCTGGAAAGACCCCTCCCCTCCACCATCGGCCCCTTGATTACGGACACCGCGGTGCCTATCGGCCAGGGAAATTTCCAGGTCCAGGTGTTCGCCCAGCAAGGCTTTACGGCCGGGCGGTTCTCCCCCAACTGGAGCCGGGTGAGCAGCCATGGGGATTTCTATTCCATGCAAGTACCCGTGACCTTCACTTACGGCCTCTCCCCCAACGTGGATTTAAGGCTGATAATTCCTTATCTTCATAACTGGGCCGGGGATGCGCGCCTCCCTTCCTCTCGGGGGACGGTCTCCGGCGACTTCGGCGGCCTGGGGGACATCAACTTCCACATTAAATATCAACTTCAGAAAGAGACCGCGGTTCTCCCCACCTGCACCCTGTTGGCGGGGTTCGGTTTTCCCACCGGACACCACAGCCACCTTAGCCCTGCCAACGCGGGGATCGACCGGTTGGGAACCGGGGCCTACACCTTCACCGCCGGGCTCAATCTCTCCAAATGGTACAGCCCCGTTTATCTTTACGCCAACCTGTGGTACACCGTGCCCACCACCGCCACCGTGGACGGCGTCTTGATCCACGATCGCGATCAGGTGACCCTGAACCTGGCCGCGGAATGGGTGTTAACTCAGCATTGGGCGCTGCTGCTGGAATTTTACAGCAACTGGCAGGGGGGGAATCTTGCGGGTCCCAAATCCCGGATACCGGCCCAAGCCCTGCTGGGCCTGGTGGTGGGCCTGGAATACAACCTGAATCAGCATTGGAGCTTCGCCGGCGGCCTGGCCGTGGACGTGGCCGGGAAGAATATCGGCTATAATTATTCTCCCATCCTCACCTTTCAATACAGTTTCTAATGTTATACCTAGCGACCTAAATAATTGCGCATTATTCATCTTTGCGCTCTCTGGGCCTCTGCGAGATAAAAATGTTTCTCGCAGAGACGCAGAGACCGCAGAGAATGCTAAGTGCTGTTAATTATTCGCTCTGTATAATAAAGGGAAAAGAGCCGGCGGCCGTGTTTTGCCGTCCCCTTCCCCACGAAGTGTTTGAGGAACAGCTATGAACAAACAACGAATAGTCATCATCGGCGCCGTGGCCCTGGGCCCCAAGGTGGCCTGCCGCTTGAAGCGGCTGCGCCCGGATTTTAGCGTCACTATGGTGGACCAGGATGAATACATTTCCTACGGCGGCTGCGGCATCCCTTATTACATCTCCGGCGACCTCAGTGATATCAAGGAGCTGATGAGCACCAGCTTCCATATGCTGCGCACTCCGGATTTCTTCGAGGACGCCAAAGACGTCCGGGTCATGACCCGCACCCGGGCCCTGGGGATAGACCGGCGTGCCAAGACGGTGCGGTTGCGGCGCCTGGATACCGGTCTGGAAGAGGACCTGCCCTACGATAAATTGGTCCTGGCCACCGGCAGCCGAGCCCGGCGCTTGGAGGTTCCGGGAGGGGACCTCCCCCAGGTGATGCGGGTCGCCAACCTTCGGGACGCCTTGGCGGTGCGGGAGAAGATTGCTCAGGGCCAGGTGGCCAAAGCGGTGATTATCGGCGCCGGTGCTTTGGGTTTGGAAATGGCGGAGGCCCTGGGGGACCTTTGGGGCGTGGAAACCACCATGGTGGAGATCGCGCCCCAGGTCCTGCCCGGCGTCCTGGACCCGGGCCTGGCCCGCATGGTCCTGAAAAACCTGGAAGACCATGACGTCACCGTGCATTTGCAGGAAAAAGTCAGAGAGATTCGGGCCGGAGAAGGGGAACACGCCCTTCAGGTGGTGACTGCGAACCGCGTCCTGGAAGCGGACCTGGTGCTTACCGCCCTGGGAGTGATGCCCAATTCCCAGCTCGCAGCGGACTCAGGACTGGCCGTCTCCCCCCAGGGAGGAATCGTGGTCAACCCCCGGCTGCAGACCTCCGATCCGGACATCTTTGCGGGCGGGGATTGCATTGAAAATACCCACCTCCTCACCGGCAAGCGGGTTTATTTCCCTTCCGGTTCCCTGGCCAACCGCCAGGGCCGGGTCATCGGCACCAACCTGGCGGGAGGCGACGCCGTGTTCCCGGGGATTGTGGGCAGCTTCACGGTGAAAATTTTCAACATGGCTGTGGCCGCCACCGGCCTTAGTCTGGCCGCGGCCCTGGCGGAGGGCCTGGATGCGGTCTCGGCGTTGGTGATCCAGGCGGACCGGGCCCATTTTTTTCCCGGCCAGGACTTGATGTACCTGCAACTGGTGGTGGAAAAAATGACCCGCCGCCTCCTGGGGGCGCAAGGTCTGGGGAGCAATGGCGACGCCCTGGTGGGCCGGGTGAACAGCATCGCCGCGCTCCTCTCCAGAGGAGCTTTGCTGGAAGAGCTTTCCAATCTGGAAGTGGCCTACTCACCGCCCTTTGCCGCGGCCCTGGATATCGTCAACGCAACTGCCAACACCGCGGAAAACATCCTGGACGGTTTCAACCGCACGGTGGACGTGGCCGAATTCGAGAAATGCTTCCTCACGGAGCAGGCCGGGGACCTGGTCTGCCTGGACGTCCGGGGAGCGGCCAACGCCGCGCCCTACGTGGACCTCTTCGGAGCGCGCTGGTTGAATATCCCCCAGGAGACCCTGAAAGACCGCCTTGCCGAAATCCCGGCTGATAAGCGTCTCATCGTGGTCTGCAACTCCGGCGTCCGCTCCTACGAAGCCCTGCGGCAACTGGAAACCGCAGGCCTCTGCAACGCAGTGAACCTCCAAGGCGGCGTGGCGGCCTTGAAAAAATCGGGGCTGTTGGGGTCGGAGGAGAAGGAGGATAGGGATTAGGGTTAGAGACCGGGGGCCAGTGATCAGGGATCAGGAATGAGGATAAGGATAATAGTAATAATGTTGATAATTGCCCTGGCCTTTGCCGGCGGCTGCGGGACCACGGAAAAGGCCAAGGCCCGCAGTGCGATGGAGAATTTCAAGGCGGCTTATGAAAATTGCCTGCGGCAATATCCCGATGATCCATCCAGGTGTGAGGCCCTGAAAAAGGCCTTTGAAGCCGACTGGGAGGCTTATCGCCAGGCAGGCAAAGCTACGGCCCCCAACATTACCGGTTTCTTCGAATTCGGCCCGGGAGGTTCGGGGAAATAGGGTTATCGACACTCATTCTCAATACTGTCGATAAACCTCCCGCCGGTGGCCAACGGCGCTGACTTCTATTTTCTGAAGGACATCATTAATGGTATATGATTTTGTACGGCATTACCCACTCTTATTTTTCCTGATCGGCCAGATATGCTTCCAAAGACCGGGAGGGCTCGGAACGCCTCTGTCCGATAAGGGCAATGTCCAGCAGGTCCTCGATAAATTCCCGGTCCTGCAATAATTTTTGCCCCACTAGCTGCTGCTCTTTCCGGGGCAGGCCCTTGAAGGCCAGCCAAAAGACTTCGGCCTTCGCTTCTTCCGTAATCATTCAGCCATCCTCTTCCATCCCTTTGCCTTGGATGGTGGTTATACTCGCCGCATATGAACCACCTTGTTCTCATGTTACAGCGTTTGCCGAAAATTATTTCCTCAACGAGGAGTGAGTGGACATTACACGAATCGTTCCAGGGAGCAGGTTCTTTGATTGTCTCCGGATCGATTCATGAATTAACTCTTCAGGACAAGTCGCTCATGGGCCATCGGCCCACCCGTAAAGCATGAAAAGCTGGCCCCCATCACCCCGGGCCCTCTCCCTTCGCCAGTTAGCGGCAGGGGTGGAAAGGAGACCCCCGGGGCGGGGGAGAGGGGGTATTCCCTCAAGGGGGCTTGGCTTTTACTGGCCCCTGGCCACTTTTCGGAACAGGGGGCAATTAGAAATGCAGGTTTCTTGGGGGAATGTTTCCTAAATAAAACCGGCTTTTTTTAATCACTACCCCGGTTTCTTCTCGGCTCCCATCATAAAGACAAAAGAATCAGTTTCACAAGGGACTGTTTTTACTGGCCCCTGGGCCCCTGCTCACTGCTTATAACCGCTCTTGGGGTAGACGTTGCGCGGGTTCCAGAACATCCAGCCGCTGGAGCCAAAGTCGTCGGCGGCCTTGATCTGCTGGCGCATCTCTTCTTCGTAAAAGAATTTTTTATTGAAGGCGTAATCCCGGAAGGCCTGGAGCCAGGGCCTGAAGCGCAGGGGCGAGACCTGGGTGCGCTCCGCCCCCCGTTTGAGGGAAAGGTAGACGATTTTATAGGGATGCGCGACAGGATTGCGGTAGTTGGGAATGCCTAAGTGGTAGCCGGAAGGATAGACCATGGGGGAAATCACGTCCACGGCCTCCACCACGGGTTCGATCTTCTGGCCGATGTCGGTGTCGTTGGTGTTCCAGCAGACATAGCCGAAGATGTCCGCGGCCACCATGACGTTGTAGGGTTCCAAGGCCTTGTAGGCCGCCTTCAGGAAGCCGGTGATGGCTTCGGTGCGGGTGTCTTCGTTGGCTTCCTTAGAAAAGCCGGTGCCCCGGGTGTCGGGGAAACGGACGTAATCGAACTGCACTTCATCGAAGCCCACGCTGGCCGCGATCTTGGCGATGGCGATATTGTAATCCCAGACCTCCTTGCGGAAAGGGTCGACCCAGCGCAGTTTCTCCCGGTCCAGGAAGACCTTTCCGTCTTTGCCTTTCACGGCCAGATGGGGCTTGCCGGCGGCCAGGGGATCGTCCTTGAAGACCACGATGCGGGCGATGAGGTAGAGTTTCAGCTCCCCCTTCAGGCGATCCATGAGCTCCTTGATGTCCTTGATGAGGATGGGCTTGTTGGCCCCGATCTCCTCGGCCAGGGGGAGGTCCACCTTAAAGGGGATGAAACCCTTGTCACCTTTGATGTCGATGACCAGGGCGTTCAGGTTGTTCTCTTTGACCGCTTCCAGCACCGCGGTGCGCAGCTTTTTGCTGGTGACGCCGTAGCTGGTGAGGTAGAGTCCTTTAACATTGAAGCGGTCGAGGGCGATTTCGGCTCCGGGGTTGCCCAACTCGGAGGCCGGGATTTCCCGCTTCTTGTAGCCCGGCGCCCGTACCTTCAAGGTCTCCCCGGTCCCTTCCAGGCGGAAGCTGCCTGCCTTGTCGGTGCGCACCGCCTGCTCCCCCAGGGTGGCCACGGCCGCGGCTATAGGAGCCTTGGTTTTGGCGTCGATGATTTTGCCTTCAATGGCCTGGGCCGCAGACGCGCATGTCAACAACCCTGCCAGGACCAATAAGCTGGTGACCAACTTATTCATGCAGATTCCACCAATCATGATTGGGAATTCGGGCGGGCACAGAGGCCCGCCCCACCGGGAGTATTTTTACTGATCACTGATCACTGGCCCCTGATCACTGACTAATGCTCTTGCGTCCCTTCTCCTGAATCTTGCCGCTGACAATGGCGGCAAAGTTCTTAACGCCGTCGCCGTTGGTCATCAGATAGCGGGGCTGGGCCATGATTTTTTCGGACTTATTGGCAAAGCGGCGGTCGATGCTGAAGGCCACCACGTAGCCGGCTTTGGCGGCTTCTTTTTCCAGGTAGTCGTCATAGATGCCGAAGGGCCAGGCCAGCAGGTCCACCTTGGTGCCCAGCTTTTTCTCCAGTACCGCTTTGGACTTACTCAGTTGCGTCTGCACCGACTTTTCATATTCCGCGGGTTTCATCTTCTTCTTGTCCTGCTTGAAATTGGGATGCCAGAAGGTGTGCGCCTGAATATCGAAGAGTCCGGTATTTTGCAATGTATTCAACTGCTCCCAGGTCATACATTTAACGGAAGAAACCCGGGAAACGCAGGACGGATAAACGAACAGGGTGACGGGAATGTTGTATTTCTTCACCAGGGGCAGCATGTCGGAATAGACCGTCTGGTGCGCATCGTCCGCGGTAATCACCACCGATTTGGGGGGCGGGGCAGGGCCTTCGCCCTTAAGGTAGTTCACCAGGGTCCGCATGGGGATAACGGTATAGCCATTGTCTTTCAGCCATTTGAGTTGCGCGGCGAAAACTTCGGTTTTTACGGTCATGCCGTCAGCCACGGTGGGGCCGAAACGGTGGTAACAGAGGACCGGCACCCCTTCCGGGGCGTCAGCCGACGCGGCGGGGCCGCAGAGACACACGGCCAGCCAGAGAAGGGCGGCAAAAATTCGGGTCATTTAAGGCGTCCTTTTACAGAATGGAATCGTTGCCGGGGTAAGGGGGCAAACAGGGGTTGCGCCACTTGCACCTAGGCCAATAAGCTGATGGGAATATACCAGAATCGGTCCCAAAATGAAGACCAGAAATCGCTAACATCATAAATTCATCTCGATCCGCACCACCCCTTCGGCCATGCGGTGGAGTTGGAACCCCGCTTTCTTGGCCATCTCCAGCATGGGTTTGTTTTGGGCCAGAACGTCGCCGTAGAGGAGTTTCAGGCCCAGGTCCCGGGCCACGGCGATCAACTGCTCCAGCAACTTCGGCCCTAGGCCTTTTCCTTGCCAGGGATCGCCGACGATGACCGCGAATTCCCCTTTTTGCCGGTCCGCGTCCATCACCAGGCGGGAGACTCCCAGCATGGCTTCGGGGCTTGGCGGCTGGGCGATGGCCATCAATCCCAGTTCCCGGTCATAATCGTTCTGGGTGAAGCGGATGAGCATCTCGTGGGTCCAATGCTTGATCAGCCGGAAATAACGGAAATAGATGGTCTCGTCCGAACACTTGCTGAGGAAATCGGAGACCAGGGGTTCATCTTCTGGTTTCATGGGCCGCAGCAGAATGGGAGTGCCGTCCCGGAGCAGCCAATGACTTTCGTATTGGTTGGGATAGGGGCTGATGATCAGGTGCCGGGGCGCAGTCACCGTGCTCGGCTCCAGGGTGATGCGGGCGTCCACGGCCACCACCCGGTGGCCGATGAGCAGCAGGGGATTGATGTCCAGCTCCACGATTTCCGGGAAGTCCGTGACCAGTTGGGAAATCCGCACCAAAAACTCCACCAGGAGATCCAGATTGGCCCTGGGGATGTGGCGGTAAGTCTCGAGCACCCGATAAATCCGGGTCCGTTTCATTAAACTGCGGGCCAGGTGTACGTTCAGGGGCGGCAGTTCAATGGCGAAGTCCTCCATGATGTCGGTGAAGGCTCCCCCCAGGCCGAAGAGGATTAACGGCCCGAAATCCGGGTCCCGCTTGCTGCCGATGAACAACTGGCAATCCGATTCCCGCTCCTGGGACTCCACCGTGACCCCGAGAATTGCGGCCTCGGGATGGCCCATCTTCACTTCCCCGACAATCTGCTCGAACGCCGCCGTCACCTCCCGCTCATTGCGCAGATAAAAGCGCGCCCCCCCCTCCATGGTCTTGGGATTGAAATCCGGGGAATGGATTTTCAGCACCACCGGGAAGCCGATGTCTTTGGCGGCCCGGGCGGCTTCGGAGGCGGAGGCCGCGGCCAGGGTGGGATTAATGGGGATGCCGTAAGCGGAGAGGATGGCCTTCGATTCCAGGGGGGTCAGGACCCTGGTTTTGCCCTCCAGGCGTTGTTCGATAAAGGCCCGGGCCTGGGGGGGGTTGACCTGGAATTCCTTGGGCAGGCGGGGGGGCGTCTGTTGCAGAAGTTCCAGGTTCCGGGAATAGGAGAACATTTCCAGAAAGGTGTCCACTGCGGGCTCCGGGGTTTCAAAGGTGGGGATGCCCGCGTCGTTTAGGATTCTGACACCCAGGGCCACCTCCGCGCCGCCCATCCAGACCGCAAAGACGGGCTTGGCCTTGCCTCCCGCGGCCGCGGCCACCGCCCGGGCCACCCCGGTGGAGTCGGTCAAGGCCTGGGGAGAAAGGATGATTACCAGCCCGGAGAGTTCCCGGGCCTCCAGGCCGATCTCCACCGCCCGGGCATACCGCTCCGGGCCGGCGTCCCCCAGGAGGTTGACGGGATTGCCCGGAATCCGGTAAGGCGGCAGGATTTCGCGCAATTTTTCCAGAGTTTCGGGACTTAAGTTTCCGGGCTCCGCCTGCCAGCGGGTCAGGGCGTCCACCGCCATCACCCCCGGCCCCCCGGCATTGGTGATAATCCCCAGGTTGTTGCCCAGGGGCCGCTGCACCTTCTCCAGGGCTTCGGCGCAGTCGAAGAGCTGGCCGAAGGTATCCACCCGGATGATGCCGGCCCGACGGAAAGCCGCGGTGTAGGCCGTATCCTTGCCCGGCCAGAGGCCGCCGGAGGGGGTGACCCCCCGGGCGCCGGCGAATTTTCGCCCCGCCTTGATGACGATTATGGGCTTCACCCGGGACACGGACCGGGCCGCGCTCATAAACTTCCGGTGCCGGGTCAGGTGCTCCATATAGATGATGATGCTGCGGACCTTATCCTGATTGCCGAGATAATCGATGAGGTCGGCAAAATCCAGGTCCGCCTTGGAACCGAGGCTGAGGAAGTGGCTGAAACCGATATTCTTGAGTTCGGCCCAGCCGATGATGGAACTGCACAACGCACCGCTCTGGGAGATGAAGGCCAGGCTGCCGGCCCGGGGAAAGTGGGGCGCGAAGGTGGCGTGAAGCTTACACGGCGGGCAGATGATCCCCCAACAATTAGGCCCGAGATAGCGAATCCCCCATTTCAGGGCCTCGGCATGGATGGCGGCTTCAATCTTTTCACCCTCCGGCCCGGTTTCCCTGCCCCCCGCGGAAATGATGACCGCGGTCTTGACTCCGGCCTGGCCGCACTCCTCCATCACCTTGGGGATATCTTTGATGGGAATGGCAATCACGGCCAGGTCGACGGGCGCCTGGACGTCGCGTACGGAAGGGTGCGCCTGCATCCCCAGGATTTGATCAAGCCTGGGGTTGATGAGATAAGTAGCGCCGGGGAAGCGCGCATCCAGGAAATTCTGTACCAGGGCGCGGCCGATGCTGGCCTCTTTTTCGCTGGCCCCGATGATGGCTACGGCCTCGGGATTGAAGAGGTGATCGAGATGGTGTTTTTCCATGAGGTTGTGTCCGCCCAGAGGTGGGGCCGTCTGGAATAAGGGTGAAAACGGGGTTACCGGTTTATCTGCATTTCTCGGAATTTTTTTATTATACGCAATATCATTACCTATTCCCCAATCCTATATTAAAAATTAAAGGGCCGGAAGCAAGGTTACGGCCCTCAAATTATTTTTCTTAGATGCTCGAAGCATAGGGGCGAACCTGGTGTCCGCCCCGGGCGATCAGGGCGAACACCTGGTGTTCGCCCCGAATGCATCTGGGCGAACACCAGGTTCGCCCGGCGGACGCCCTTTTGATGGCGATTGGTCTCAGAACCCGGATATAAAAATCTCCCGAAAGGTGGCTTATTATTCGAAAGCGTCTTAATATTTAGGCCAGGAATTCTGTAAAGGGATTTTTGAAAGGGGAGACTGATGACACGGAAATGGATCGCGATTTTTGGGGTTTTGCTTTTAGCCGCGCAGTGCACCGGGGAGTCCCAGGCCCCCAAAGGGGAGCAGCCGTCCTCCAAAGAGGTGGCCATCAAGTCGGAGAAGGACAAGGTCAGCTATGGCATCGGGGTGTCGGTGGCGAAAAATTTCAAGAAGCAGGGCATCGAAGTGGACGTGAATCTCATGGCTAAAGGTCTGAAGGATGAATTCTCGGGCGCCAAGCTGCTGGTATCCGACGAGGAAATGAATAAGGCCTTAACCGCGTATCAAACCGAACTGCGCAAGAAGGCAATGGAGGCCAAAAAGACGTCCGCGGAAAACAACAAGAAGGAAGGAGAGGCCTTCCTGGCGGAGAATAAGAAGAAGGAAGGGGTGGTGACCCTGCCCAGCGGCCTCCAGTATAAGATCCTCAAGGCAGGGGAGGGTAAGAAGCCCAAGCCGGAAGATATGGTGGAAGTCCACTACCGGGGCACCCTCATCAACGGCACCGAGTTCGACAGCTCCCATAAGGCCGGCAAACCCATCATTTTCAAGGTCACCGGCGTGATCCCCGGCTGGACGGAAGCCCTGAAGCTCATGCCCGCGGGCTCCAAATGGCAGCTCTTCATTCCCTCCAACCTGGCTTACGGCGAGCGGGGCTCAGGCGCAGTCATCGGCCCCAATGCCACCCTCATCTTTGAGGTGGAACTGCTGGCCATCAAGTAATAAACAGGATAATCCCTCTCGGCGTTCTCCGCGCCTCTGCGGAGTAAAGTTACGAGTTACGAGTTACGGGTTACGGGTTAAAAAAGATTGATTTAACCCGCAACTCGCAACTCGCAACCCGCAACCTGATTTTCACCGCAGAGACGCGGAGGACGCAGAGGGCCAAAAATCGGGACACTTCCTATTTTTCCCGCCAGCGCCGCACCTGTTTCCGGGCCGCGGCGGTGAGTTCCGGCAGGGCCGCGGCCACCGCCGGGGTCAGCTCCAACCCGTAATCGATCCTGGTCGGCTCCACCCCGAAAATGACGATCTCCGGTCTGGCCTTGTGTTTAAGAAAGTTCAGGGCGGAGATGAGATTGAGTTCATGGAGTGAGGCCTTGATCCCGCCCTGATCCACGTCCTCCGTGCAGAAGGCATAGACCGTGCCCGGCTCCCCCCCGGCCTGCATGGCGTCGATGGCCAGGACTTTATCGGCCCATTCCAGCAGGTCCAGGGCGTTCAGCACCGCAGTGCCCACCTCCGCCACCATCGCGCCTTCGGGGGGGTCTTTCTGCAATTCCAGGACGGCGTGCACCCCCACGCCGTCATCCATCAGGAGCAGGTTGCCCAACCCGGCGATAAGGATGCGGGGTTCCAAGGGGGTAGAGCGATTTTCGTTTTTCATAGTGTTCCGCTTAAAGTTCCGAATCTCTGAGAGA
>QZIZ01000118.1 GCA_003599195.1 Deltaproteobacteria bacterium
ATAAGTTGCCCCCCAAGCAGCAGGTGGCCCCCGTCCAGCCTTTACTCGCCCAACCCGCGGCCAAGCCCCCGGCGGCTCCCGCGGTGGTGGCCCCCAAGCCCCCGGCCCCGCCCGCGGCGGTGGCGCCCAAACCGGCAGGGCCTCCGGCTCCCCCCGCAGCCAAGTCTCCGGCGCCGCCGGCCCCGGCCGCCGCGGCTCCCGCGCCCTTAAAAGCCCAGCCCGCGCCACAGGCTCCGGCTGCCGGGCCGAAAATGCAGCAAGGCCAGCAACAATTGCAGCAGCAGCGGCAGCAAGCCGTTGAGCAGAGAAAGCAACAGATACAGCAGCAGCGCCAACAGCGAATGCAACAGGTGCAGCAGCAGCGCCAGGAAAAAATGCAGCAGAGCCGGCAGCAACGGCAAGAAAAAATGCAGAAGAACCGGCAGCAGCAGGTACAGCAGAAAAGGCAGCAAGCCTCGCAGCAGCAAAAATCAAAACTTCGGCAAAGACCCCAACCGGCCTCAAAGGCCCGCCCCGGCCCGCAAAAGCCGCACCCCCAACCACACGGCCAGGCGCATCCGGGGAAGCGCCCCCCTGGCCCCTGATGATTGCATTCCGTATCGGATTTAATGGCTGCAGGGGGTAATTCCCCCTGCAGCCCGCCGCTCCTTTGGCAATACGAGCCGGAAAAGGCCGGGGCGTGCCGGTGAATGACTATAAGACCGCGGGCGCGGCCCGGGTGAACGGCTGCGCGGCTGGCTACGGCACCCGCAAAGGACCGGAGCGGGAACTGGAGAGCCTGCTTTCTCTCACAGGGAGGAAAAGGCTCCTGGCTTTGGTCCCGGGGGCAGGCTCCCAGCCGGTAGATTTGTGCCCGGCGGGGCGCTGACCTGAGAGGGGAGTAGCCCCCATCACCGGGCCCCGAATTCCCCCGCCCTTCACTCCTTCCCGATATTACCTCTTAATCGCTAATAACCCTATCACTCCAGGCTGCTCCAACTTATCGAGAACCCTGCATATTTCTTATTTTTCACAATTTAGATTATATAAACTATTATTTACAAATAGGTATTAGTACCTATTGACCCATAAATGGCAGAGTATCACCTTGTCTAAGGGTAGGCAGCAAATTGTTTATCGGTAATATCACTTCTGCAAATGCCGTCTCATAGAATTCCGTTTGTTAACATGCAACCTTAGGAAATTGCGTGAGATTATCCTATCCGGTCAAGCTTTTCCTCCTCTGGCAGATCATTATTTTGCTGCTGCCGGCGCCCGTTATCCCCACTTTGGTTTCATCCTCCGGGATTATTTGCCAATCTGAGAGCAGGGGAAAACCGGAACGCCACCCTTGCGGCTGTCTCCTGGAGGAGACCGGCTGCCATGTCTGCCGCTGTCTTAACTGCCGGGGAAGCTGCTGCGCCGGGAACCGGCAGCAGGCTTCTCCAGCCTGCCACCGGGCCGAGAAAAAACCTGCCGGTCCCGGCATCCGGGTGGTTCCCTGCGGCGGTCCGGAAGAGCTCAACCTCAATACCTTCGGCAAGGTCAAGTTGATTTTAGCTTACTTTCTGTTTCTGCCGGGGATTCCCTCCATCCCTTCGGTCCTGGAGACCCTGGAGAAACCTGAGAATTTATCCCATCAACCGCTGGTCCCTCCACCGGAAATTATCACTTCTCTCTAACTATATTCCCCATATTTCGGGCATGCCGAAAATTGCCGAGAGTACAGGTATGCCGTTCGTTGGGACAATTATTCCCGAGGAGAGAGCTTCCCGGTTCCACTAAACGGGAAGCTGCTTCCCCCAGAGGCAAACTGAGAATTTCCAGGAGGTAATATGCGCATTCGCATGCTTTTAGCGGTCCTGCTGTTGTTGCCGGTATGGGCCGGGGTCTCCCATAGACCCGCACTCGCGGCGGCCAATAAGGGCATTTTGAGCCTGTGGTATCTGGAAGGAAGCAAACAGGGCCAAGCGGGCATTGCCCTGGACCTTAGCGGCGACGGCCTCAAGGACCTGGTGGTGGGCGCTCCCTATGCGTCCCACCGGAACCGGGTCGGCGCCCTGATCGTCTATCGCAGCAATGTCAGGGGGGTTCGCAAGGCCCCCGTGACCGTAAAAGAAGGGGACGGCAACCTGGGATGGAGCCTGGCGGCCTTGGGAGACATCAACGGCGACGGCAAAGAGGACTTCGCGGCCGGGGCTTTTAGCGGCAGCAATGACGAAGTCTCCCTGGCCGGGACCGTGACGGTTTTTCATGGAAACAAGGGCAAACCCCGGAGCGCGGCCGTCCTGGCCGGCGAGATGGCCCTGGACAAATTCGGGTACGCCCTGGCGGCCGGCGACTTGAATGGCGACGGCATCCTCGACCTTATTGTCGGCGCGCCCTTTCATTGTCCCAGCCCGGCCCTCTACCAGAAGGGCGCGGTCTATGTTTATTTCGGCCCCAATTATGATCCCGCCGGAGCCGTGAAGATCGCCGCCACCAGCACCATGGGCGGCATCGGCTTTTCGGTGGCCGCGGGCGACATCAACGGCGACGGCGTGGACGATCTGCTGATGCAGGCCTCCGGGAAAGTTGCCGCCTATTATGGTTCCCCGGGGTCCTTCGTGCCCAACCCGGCGGGTCCGGACGCGGTCTTCAGCAGTGCGGACTCCGGGTTCGGCAAGGCCATCGCGGTGCTTTCCGATTTAAACGGCGACGGCTTCCGGGAGGTGGCCATCGGTGCGGATTTGGCCGCCATCAATGAGGTCCCGGAATCAGGGCGTCTCTTTATTCTTAAAGGGGGGACTGGAGCAAGAACCGTTAACGCCGATGTCTCCTCTCCCGATCTTTTGGCCAAGATTGACGGCGAGGCCAATGCCGGGCGTTTCGGTTCGGTCCTCCTGCCCGTGGGCGATATGGACGGCGACGGCGTCCCGGACCTGGCAGTGAGTGCGGTCCATGCCGACGGCAACCCCTGGCTGATGACGGGGAAAATCTTCCTCTTCAGCGGCGCGGCCTTGACTGCGGGGGCCACCGTGGCGACCTCGGTAGCTATTTCGGGGGATGCCCGGGACATGCACCTCGGCAATTTCCTGGCCCTGGTGGACAGCGGGAAACTATTGGCCGCGGGCGCGCCGTCGGAGCGCGCCAATACCGGGACGGTCCGGCTCTTCAGCCTGCCTTGATCCGGGAAAAAGAGGAGAAATCACCATGAAAAAAATCGCCATCATCGGGGTTATTCCCCTCGTCATCGCCACTTTGGCGTTTGGAGTAGCAGTGTACGACCAGAGCAATTTCTCCGCCGGGGGCCGGATGTTCCAGCCCGCGCCCGCCGGGCACGTCCCGGGCAAGGATAACGGCCGGGGGCGCGGCCTGCACCATCAGGGCGAGGACTGCGGCAAGTGCCATACCATGGGCGGCAGGGCCGAGATGCGTCTCTGGACCATAGCCGGCACGCTCTATGCCGACCGCTCCGGGCGCACCCCCCTTAAAGGCCGGGAGATCATCGTAGAGGACCGGGACGGCAACGTCATCAGCCTGACCACCAACGAGGCCGGGAATTTTTGGACCACCGCGGCCATTGTCTCCAATCCCTATGCCGTGAATGCTCACGGCAGCACCATTGAGCCGCTCTATACGCTGGACCCGGAGGGCAACCTGTTGACCCCCGCCGACCCCGCCAACCCCCAGACATGGCAATATAAAACCTGGGTGAAGAACGGCTCTTCCATCCGGCCCATGTTGACCGTCGCGCCGGTGGCCAGCAGTTCGGGGATGAACATGTCTTGCAGCATGCATCACGGGGCCATGGGCTCCCGGGGCGCCTTGTGGTCCTCTCCGGCGCCGACCTTGCCCTCCTATCCCGAGGAAGATCTGAGTTACCGCAAGCACGTCTATCCCATTTTGCGCAGCAAATGCGCACCCTGCCATATCCCGGGGCCGACGACGACCCGGTTGGTCACCAAGAGCGATTTAGACAGCCCCACCACTTCCATCGATTACAGCAACAGCCTGGATTTGATTACTTATGAGGGATCGGCGGTGAGCGGGGCCACCAAGCTGGGGGTCCTCCATACGGTGAACACGGCTATCCCGGAGGAAAGCATCCTGCTCCAGAAGACTCTGCGCGGCGGCACCCATGCGGGCGGAGCCTTTTGGAACCGGCGCTCCAAAGATTATCTGGCCCTGAAGCAATGGATCGCGGAAGGGGCGAAGAAGAATTAGAGGATTCTCTGCGCCCTCTGCGTCTCTGCTTCAAAAAGTGGTCAGTGGCCAGTGGCCAGTAAAAACCAATGGATACTTGGGATTTACCCCCCCCTCTCCCCCCGCCCGCGGGGTACCCATCCCCCGTGCCGCTGACTGGCGGGGGGAGAGGGCCGGGGTGAGGGGGGCTGGGCTTTTCAAGTTTTACGGGTGGGCCACTGCCCATGAATGATTTGTTCCGAAAAGTTCTAAGCGGTAGTACAGGCTTTCAAGCCTGTACGGATTACCAGGGCGGGCGAGACGTTCGCCCTTATTTTTTTTGCGTCTTACTTTGCGCCTTTGCGTCTTTGCATGAGGCTTCTTTTCGATATTGAAACGTAGAGAAAGCCGGTTTTCTTAAAGACTTGACTGGGAATTTCGTTTATCCTCTAGCTGATGACCGCCAAATCTCCCCAAGCCAAAGCCGTGGCCGTTGTCGGGCCTTCCAATTCCGGCAAGACGGTGCTCGTCTGCCGCCTGGTGGAGTGGCTCCAGGCCCGGGGGCTCAAGGTTGCGGTCTTGAAACACACCCATCATCCGCATCTGGGGGATACCGCCAAAGACACCGGGCGCTACCGCTCAGCCGGGGCCAAAAACGTGGCCCTGGCCGGGCCGGGACTCCTGCAGATCACCCTTTCCCTGCCGTCTGACCCAACCGTGGAAGAGGTTTTGTCTTCCTGGGCCCCGGACGCGGACCTGATCCTGGTGGAAGGCTACAAATCCGGTTCCCTGCCGAAGATCGCGCTGGTGGGACCCAAATTGGAACCAGTCATCACCGATTTTTCCCAGGTCATCGCCCTGGTGGGCGAAGAACCCGGTCCCTCCCGGCTGCCGGTATTCTCCCCCGATCAGGTGGAAGAGTTGGGCTTATTTATCCGGGAATTCCTGTCCCGGGGAAATCAGGATTCCCCAGGGTCACAATGACTATCCCGGTGATTGAGATTTTGCAATATCTGCTAGTACTTCCCCGTATCCACCCTTCCCTCTCCTAAACAAATTATGCCCCCCAAATAGGTACTATTACCGATTTACTGCAATCAAACCCCATAATTAAATTAGATATACTTCAAATTTTCGCCGACTTCAGCCAATTCGACAACCTCGCCCTTCCAGAGACAGCATGGACGGGACGCCGTCTCCAGCAGCGTATTTCCTCAACCAGGAGGAGTTCATCAGGCATGACTCCGACCGGCAAGTCAATGGGCTCAATGGTCAGGTGGCGGTCAAAAGGAGCCACCTGCCAGGAAATCCTTCCATTAATTCAAGGAGGACATTATGAAGAGGCGTGATTTTGTTAAGTACACGGCCGCAGGGCTGGGCGCCATCTGGGTGGGAACCAAGATACCGCCCTGGGTCAAGAACGACCGGGCCTACGCCCAGGTTGTCAACCAGGCCCTCAACTTCACTATCACCGACGCCTTGAAGGATATGGTGACCCACAACGACATCAACATTGCCCAAAACTACTTCTGGATTTACCAAGAAGCGACTCTTCCCGCGGAGAGCCCCGGGCCCCTAATCTTCACCCTGGAGGGCGCCCAGATCAACCTGGTGGTGACCAATGCACTCGATGAGAACCACGAGTTCGCCATCCCGGGCATCGGCTTCACCACCGGCCCCATCGCGCCGGGGGCCACCTTTACCGGGGTGATCAACGTGCCCGCGCTCAGCGCCGGCACTTATCTCTATTTCGACACCCTGAATGCGCCGGTGAACCGGGTGATGGGGCTGCACGGCGCGTTCATCATCATGCCTAATCCGGCCGCCGGCACTCCTTATAACGCCGCGGACCTGGCGGGTGCGCCCCACGTAGCCCGGTTATTCCGGGATTTAGGCAACGATGGCGGCGCTTCTCCTTGGTTTCCCGGGCTGCGCTGGGACGAAGCGGGAGATAACGGCCCGGAATTTACCCCCACCCCGGGCTTCCGGCAGGTCGTCTGGGTGCTGCACGAAGCCAGCCCCAACCTGTTTGCGGAAGTTGGCGACTTTCCGCCGGGCCAGGACTTCCCGGCCGCGGTTTTCCTGGATAGATTCCTGAATAACTCCTTCGTCCCGGATGGCAAAAACAAGCCCCCCGCAGACCAGGGGGACACGCCCCAGTACTTCACCATCTCCGGCCAGTCGGGACATTTTTCCCATAACACCCCTTTTGTCACCCCTTTTATGCGGGTGGGCGAACCCTGCGTGATCCGGGTCCTCAACGCCGGTCTGTGGACTCATTGTAACCATATCCACGCCAATCACACCTATGTCTTGAAAGTCCGTAGCGAATTTTCGGGATTTAACCAGTTCAACATCTTCGAAGACCTCAATCCCGCACAGGTAGTCGGCATTACCGACAACGTGGTCTGGCTGGACACCTTCGGGGCCCATCCCCTGGATGTGTGGGATTGGCTGGCGCCTTACATGCAGCCCCCGGACGTTCCCAATAATCTGGGCATCGGCCGGGCTGACCTCCAAATACAATTGCCGGTTGACCCGGAACCGGTGCCCAATTTCGGCGTCATCGTGGAGCCCTCGACAGGACTTGCGCAGATTCCCCGCATCAGGGCCGGGGACACCCCTGCCGGCGAGACCACCTGGCCGCCGGTCCAGGAATTGAACATGGCCATCCCCAAAGCGGGCACCGAGATCAGGGGCATTCCCGCGCATGGACCCTTGTCGCCCATGTGCTACCCCATGCATGATCACTCCGAGCCCACCCAGACGGCCCAGGGCGGCAATTACAACCAGGGGCTCATTGCCGGACTGATGTTCATCGGCGACCGCAACGAGCTCGGGCGTTTGCAGCGCCCCGCGGCCGACTCCGGTATCGCCGTCGCCGCCAACGGCGTCTTCACTTTTCCCAATGCGCCCTTGACTTTTAACGACCCGGCTTTCGGAGATGCCGCGGACAACGAACGCGCGGTTTACGGTCCCGATTTCAATAAGAGTCCCCAACCGCCGGCCGGTCCTCAGCCTCCCTATGAGGAATTTATGTGAGTCGCCCCATAATTTTATGTCCACTTTTCCCCCAGCGGATAACATAAGGAGAACAGCATGTCTTTCACTAATCCAGCCTTCTTAATTCCTCGCCGTACAGTGGAGCAGCCTGCCGGGGAAGTCGGGATGTGGGAGAAAATGTCCCCCATGTTTCCCCAGGCCACCCAAAGCCCGGCTACGCCCGAGAACTTGGACCTGGCCGCTCTGCCCCTGGGAGTCCGGGCCAATCCCGTGCCGGAAATCCTCGCGGCCTTGCGCTTTGCGGGCAGGCCCAGGGACCCCAACACCCTGGACCTGGACCTGATGCACGGGGAGAGGCTCCCCGGCTGGGACGGCACCCTGCTGACTTTCTTTCTGTTCCGGCACAATCGCCTGCGCTCTCCTTTTAACGGCGGCCAATACCCCGCGGCCACCATCCGGGTGCCCCGGGGCGCAGTGTTCCACGGCAAGACCCTGGGCCATGGACCGCCGCCCCATACCATCCACTGGCACGGCATCGAGCCCACCTCCATCAATGACGGTGTGGGCCACTGCTCCATGGAGATCGGCAACTACATCTACCAGTGGCAGCCCAACTTCATCGGCACCTATTTCTACCACTGCCACCGCAACACGGTACAGCACTTTGAGTTCGGGTTGTTCGGGTTGCTGATCATCGACCCGCCGGATGCCTTTTTTGCCTCCATCAGAAGGTTCCGCCCCAATGGCGCCATTGTTCTTAACCGCGTCCCCGTGGGCGCCGGCAGAGACGGCCTGCGGCGCACCGCGGCCAACCTGGTGACCCCCTTTGCGGACTTCACCAACCTCTTTCCGGGGTTCATCGGCGGCGACCCCATCAACGGCGTTGCCGTCCCCGACCCCCTGGGCCAGTTCCCTACGGACCCCCATGCCTTCACCGTGCCCTACGACGTGGAGGCCTTCTGGGTGCTGGATGACCGGGACTCCGTCTGGAGCGAGTTCGCTCCTTCCGCGTTCGCCTTCTTTCCCCGAAACGGCAACCGGCCCGGCATAAACGACCGGTTCCGCATCGGTTTTTTTAACGACTACCGCGCGGATTTCTGGTTCATCACCGGCGTGCCGGTGCCGGGACCGCCGGGGAGTGTGGTGGCCATCGATCCCGCGGGCGCGCCGCCGGCAGGCGGAGGATTGGCCGGAGGGGTCATTCCCGCACAGCTCAACAGCGGTGTGGCCGGGACCCAGATTGCCATCAACGCCGCAGTGGACCAGACGATCCTCATCCGCACCCTGGACGCGGCCTATAACAACGCCAGGATCACCTTCCCGGTGGACGTGGTGATCATCGCCGTGGACGGCCGGGCTTTGGGCGTCCCGCCCTTCGGTCTGTACAACAATGCCTTCCTGCTGCCCGCGAACACACCCATTCTGATCTGCACCGCGCGGCGCTTCGACGCGCTGATGAGGTTTCCCAGCGCCCAATTCCCGAACGGCTTCAACGGCTTCGCCACGGTGGAATTCATCGACAGCCAGGGGACGACTCCGGACCCGGCCAGCAATAACGTGCTTCTCGGCCCGGTCCTGCAAACCGCCCTGATCCCCATCAATATTGTCACCTAAAAAAAATCGAACCGCGGCCCTGAAGGGCCGCGGTTCGAGGCTCTCATCAATCACAAGTAATTGAATATCTCTATCTCTGCGCCCTCTGCGCCTCTGCGGTAAAAAATATCACCGCGGAGACGCAGAAGACGCAAAGAGAGCTTAAGTGCAATTAATTTTGTCGTCCAGCCAAATTAGATCACCCCTTCTTTCCCTCCAAAACGTCGTGCACCCAACTGAGGGCCGCAGAGGTGTTGGGGAAGCCGATGGTGCTGGTGAGCAAAACGATGGCATGCACGATTTCATCGGGTGAGGCCCCGGCTGCCAGAGCCCGCCGCGCGTGGCTGTGTACCGACCCTTCCGAGCGGATGGCTGCGGCCGCGGCCAATTGCACCAGGTGGGAGGTCTTTTCATCCAACGGGCCGGATTTTCTTACGGTTTCCCCCAGCCGTTCCAACGCCTCAAAAAACCCGCCGTGCTTGGACTTGATAAAACTGTACCATTTGGGATAACTTTTCTCCGCCATGCGCCTGCCCTCCTTGAGTTAAGTCGCTTTTTCGATTAGCCGACAGTTTTGAACCAAGTCCACTTGCAATGCACCAACATGCCAGGTAACTTATTGATAATCTATCTTTTTTTACCGAAAACCGAAAACCGATACCCGAAAACTGTATTATTCTGGATATATGAGGAAAATAGTGGTTTGATAAGGTGCTGGCAATAGGCAAAGCTTGGCGGAAACTACTTTTAGGATTTTTATGGCTAAAGAACGCTTGTCCAAAGGCATGATCCAGGTCTACACCGGGGACGGCAAAGGCAAAACCACTTGCGCCCTGGGGCTGAGTCTGCGCGCGGCGGGGCAGGGCTTCCGGGTCTTTATGATCCAATTCCTCAAAGGCCGGGAAACCGGGGAAGCCCAGGCCGCGGCCAGATTAGCCCCGGAGATGACCTTGCGCTATTTCGGCCGCCCCGGCCTGGTGAACCTGAGATCCCCGGCCCCGGAGGACCTGGCCCTGGTTAAGGAGGCCTGGGCTTTGGCCCGCCAGGTGATTACCGCCGGGGAACACGACCTGGTGGTCCTGGACGAAATCAACCTGGTACTGACCTATAACCTCGTCCCCCTGGACGAGGTGCTTCAGGCCCTGCGGACGCGCCCCTCCTGGGTGGAAGTGGTCCTCACCGGCCGCCAGGCCCCCCCGGAACTGGTGGAATTGGCGGATTTGGTCACGGAAATGCGGCCGGTTAAACACTACTATCAGGCGGGGGTGAAGTCCCGACGTGGTATAGAGTGGTAGGGGATAGCTGGGTTGAGGGGGATAGGGTGCCAGGGGATCAGTGAGGCTTAAATAGTAATCAGTGATCAGTAAAAAACAAGACATTTGGGGTCATTTCTCTCTCACTGCTCCGAAAAGTTCTAAGCGGTAGTACAGGCTTTCAAGCCTGTACGGATTACCACGGCGGGCGAGACGCCCGCCCTACCAGTCTTTTCATTATATTGAGAGAGCCGAAGGCTCATGAGCGACTGCTCACTGCTCACCTCACCAGTCCCAACAACCCCCAGGCCCCCGCGTCGGCCAGATACAGGGCAATAAAGGTTACTCCGGCCATCAGCAGCGAGGTGGCATACAGGACCCGGATCGCCTGGCGGTGGTGGGGTGCGGCCAGTACCTGGCGAAGGTCACCGATGTAGGGTTTTTGCACCACCTGGCCGAAGTAGGTGCTGGGTCCGCCCAGGCGCACCCCCAATGCCCCGGCCATGGCGGCTTCGGGCCACCCGGCGTTGGGGCTGGAGGCGTTGCCCGCATCCCGGCGCAAAATCCGCCAGGACTCCCGGTAATCCAGGCCGGCCAGGGCTGCGGAAGCCACCATGAGGAGCGCGCTCAGGCGGGCCGGGAGGAAGTTGAGCACATCGTCGGCCCGGGCCGCCATCTTTCCGAACCTGCCATAGCGGTAATTCTTGTAACCCACCATGCTGTCCATGGTATTGGCGGCTTTATAAAGAAAAAGTCCGGGCAGGCCCAAGAGCAGGATGAAAAACATAGGGGCCACCACCCCGTCCGCCAGGTTCTCCGCCACGGTTTCGATGACGCCCCGTCTGATCTCCTCCGGACCCAACTCCGTGGTGTCCCGGCCCACGATCATGGCCAGGTGGGACCGGGCCTCGGCCATGTCCCCCCGGCTCAGGGCTTCTTCCACTTTACGGCTTTCGTAATGGAGGCTCCTCGTGGCCAACCCGGTATAAAGCAGATAGGCGAGGATCGCGAATCCGGCCCAATGGGGCAGGAACATCACCGCGCCCAGCACCCCCAGGACCCCGATCAAGGTAGTCCCCATCACCCCCAGCCAGAAGAGGACCCCCGCGGCCACCCGGGGCCGGTAGCAGACGCCTTCCCAATACTCGATGACCCGGCCCAGAAAGCGCACGGGATGGGGCCATTGGGGCGGGTCCCCCAGGAGAAGATCCAGAAAGTAAGCCGCGAGGAAGGGAAAAGCAAGGCCCATGGGGTGCCCCCTAATTACAGTTTTTAGTTTTTTCGCTTATTGCCTTAGCTCCGGAAAACAGAAAAAGTCCTTTTATTTCAGTGATTCCGGAGAAAGAAACCCCCTCCCCCTTCGAGGGGGGAGGGTTGGGGTGGGGGTGGCGTCTTTTTCTTAAAAATCAACCCCTTGCTGCCCAAGACGCCCCCCTCACCCTAACACCCCTAGGGGAGAGGGGATTAATACTGGAATATCCATAGAATAAAAACTTACGGGTAATAAACAGACCTCCTTTGGGAGCGGCAGAGAAGCCAGTTCGTTTGGGCCGAAACTTTTTCAATAGCCTCCAGAGGAATGAGTTAAACCGGAGTTAAGGCAATAATCTAATCAGTTTTTAGTTTTTGGTCTTCAGTCTTCAGTCTTCAGTCTTCGGTTTTCGGTTTTCGGTTTTCTGTTCTCTGTTTTTCAGCCCTAAATTCTTGTGGGGCGGGCCTCCGCGCCCGCCCAGTCTTCTTCCCACTGGCCACTGATTACTGATCACCGATCACTAACCCCTGGCTCCTGATCCCTGACCCCTATCTCAAAACCTGCCCCAACCCCTCCAGGAGCCTCCGGTTCTCCTCCCGGCTCCGCACCGCCACCCGGAAGAACCGCGCATCCAGGCCCCGGAAATTGCCGGCGTCACGGATCACGATTTTGTGGGTCAACAAAGCCTTTTGCAGGCTGGCCGCGGTAAAGTCCGGGCGGGTTAGCTTGACCAGGAGGTAATTCACCGTGCTGGGAAAGGGCCGCAATCCGGGCAGGGCCCCCAGCCCCTGATAAAGGTATTCCCTTTCTTCCCGGATCAGGTCCCGGGAGCGGGCCATATAATCGAGGTCTTTAAGACAGGCCCGGCCCATGGCCTGGGCCAGGGTGTTCACCGACCAGGGTTCCTGCACTGCGGCCAGGCGCCGGATCACCTCCGGGGCCGCCAGCAGACAGCCCAGGCGCATCCCGGGAATGGCAAAGAACTTGGTAAAGGAGCGCAGGATCAAAAGATGGGGGAATTGGG
>QZIZ01000067.1 GCA_003599195.1 Deltaproteobacteria bacterium
GGCATTCTCTTCAACCATGAATCGCCCCGCCGGGGGGAGACGTTTGTGACCCGGAAGATCACCCGGGCGGTGGCCCGGATCAAGTTTGGCTTGCAGCAAAAACTCTACCTGGGGAACCTGGAAGCCAAGCGGGATTGGGGCTATGCCCCGGACTTTGTGGAAGCTATGTGGCTCATGCTTCAGCATGACGCTCCGGAGGATTTCGTGATTGCCACGGGCGAGCCCCATTCGGTCCGGGAGTTTTTGGAAGCAGCCTTTGCCCGTGTTGACCTGGACTGGCGGGACTACGTGGAGATCGACCCCAAATACTTCCGGCCCACTGAGGTGGACTTCTTATGCGGGGACGCCAGCAAGGCCAAAAACCTCCTGGGTTGGCAGCCCCGGGTCAGTTTTACGGAATTGGTGCACATCATGGTGGATGCCGACCTCCAGGCCCTGATGGAAATGCGTCAGTGCCAGGACCTGATGGCGCGCCTGCGGCAGGTCAACCGGGTCGATGTCCCGGGACCAGGGGAAACGCCGCGATAGCCACAACTCAATGGATATAATTGACACCAGGATTAGGACAATGAACTTTTATAGTTGATATGGTGCCAGAATACTGCATCTTTATTTCCCCCTCCAAATTATCCCCTGGAGCATTTGACCTTGTTTCAAGCCTAAAGCCATTGGCGGCAGAATTGAGATACCATGTCATTGCCGGTGGACCAGGACCTATTACTGATTCTCTAAATGGTGTAATTGTATAAGGCGAAGGCCCACTGAATGTAGTGGTTCCGGCATTATCAACAATCAGGCTTTCCATGAACAGCCCGGATACAATCGTTGGGGTATTGTCAGCCCCTCCAATCTTGGTATACCGGCCATTAATAGAAACAGCCTTTTTTGTGCCCCCTTTGAAAATTACTTCCAAATATGGGCGGACATTATTTGAAATTACGGACGCATACTTGAATGACAATTCCGACCTATTGAACACCCAATCCCATAATCCCGGTGGATGAGTTCCATTGACGATGTTGCTTTTCATCTCCCGGATGTAAGAGAGGCCGGAATAGTTCCCACCCCCTGCGCTTCGCAAAAATGGGTTTACTGTCCAAGTATAGATTGGAGATATTATTGTATTAGCATTGAGTATAGAATTTTTTGCGAAAGAATTTATGGCATAATTATAATACAGGGGTCCCGCTCCGGTAAGGGTAATTTGATTGTCGGAGACATTCGCAACATCGCCATATCCGACAAAAATAGCCCCATTGAAAATCTGATTTTTAACAATGATGGTATTGTTGATATAATCGTTTACAGATCCATCTCCTGCTGTAATTAACCTTGAGGCGACCCAATCCGTTTGATTGGTATGTTCAATCTGGTTATTTTCGATAATAAGTTTCTTAACGGAGGTACTGCCATTATTTAGTTTGTGCGCCCCGACCAGGATGGCGGCGTCTAAGGTCCGTTTAATGGTGTTGCCGCTTATTAGGAGTTCATTTACCGGAACAGTCCAGCTCTTGCCCTTCCCCTCAACTCCGGCCTTTATCCCCTGCGCGGAATCAAGCTGTATCCCGGGGGTCCCCCTGCGATCACAATTATCCACGGTATTGTTGATTATCTTGATGTTGACCGCTCCGGTGGGGGCAATTTCATAATTTGCCCCATGAATCCCCACCAGACCGGAATTGTAAACATAACAACCATCTATGACAGCATCCGATCCGGCCCGAAAATCAATGCCATAGCGATCATTACCAGAGCAACGCGCCCCATAAACCGCCACTTGTTTAGCATTCACAATCAGGCCATAGCCTATGCCAGGGCCACCAGCAGCGCCGTAAGCAGGGCCTAAGCCTCCGCCATTCATATTGAACTCACCGCCGAAAACCTTGACTGACGTCCCCCCAGAAGAGAGACCTGAATAATAATTAGAGGAACAATAACATTCAATTACCGAGGCAAACTTGATATTCGTCAACCGGATGCCATCCATAGGCATGCCGGTGCAAACCAAGCCAGAGAGAATGGTCTGGCCCACATTTTTCAAATGCAGGCCAACCAATCCACCAAGATTGGTTGCTCCACCGATCATGCGGAAATTACTCAAGCGACAAATATTATTGGGGTCGGTCGAAGGAGCGCCGGTGATAAAAATTCCATAGACTTCGGGTTGTCCATAGCCAATAAGATAGGGGACCCCTGAGCAGTCGATGATGCTGTTCCCACCCTGGCCGGAAATGGTCAGGGATTCTCCGGCAGCCATGGTCGCGGCCACTTGAGAGTTAATCTTGTAGGTCCCGTTACTCCACTGGCCTTCAATGCCCGAGGAGATACAGGCTTTCAACCAGGCGGTAACGGCTGAGGAACAATCAGTTGAGTTATCCGCTTTGGCCCCCCACCATTCTGGATGCAACGACTTGGCGGTACCACTCCCAAAGGTCACCCAATCATGTCCCGGGGTATTATCGGCAAAGGCTTGGTGCAGGCCGCATTCGAACGGCCCCTGGATTATTAGATGAGCACCCCCAGACCTGGTCAAGAGCGCCCCCGGCAGAACCCTCAAGGGGCTGGTAATCGTCGTCTCCCGGTCAATCGTCCAGGCGCCCGGGGTTAAGATTATCTGCTTTGTGCCAGCAGCAGTCTGGGCGGTTAAGATGGCAGGCCGGGAAGGTGGGCCATAGTCAGCTGCCACCACATACCCTGGCCCGTGCGGCTGGCTACCGTCCCGGCTGGCCATCAGGCTGCCGGCGCCAAGGATGGCCGCCAGAATTATGGCGATGACGTATTTGGCAAATCTGGACATGAGCATCTCCCTAATGTGACTCAAAATCAGGTTCATCCGGTTCAAGCGTACTTTTTGACAAAAGAGTGGACATGCGCTCTCCTGGAGACGACCCGCAAAGTCGATCAAAAGGAGAGCACAGGCATGTCCACCAGTCTACTTGATCATGGTTTTGGTATTTCGGGATACCAGCATGTTCACACCAAATTTCCCGATGGAGCCATCCATTTCCGGGTGCGGGCGGATGTCTTTTCTCTCCGCTGTCCGGAATGCGGCTCATCTAAAATCAAGTGCAAAGGCCAGGTAAGGAGCCGGGTGCGGGCGGTTTCCCTAGGCTCCAAACCCGTCTGGATCGAGTTGGCGGTTCCGCGGGTCTTGTGTCTGCTTTGTGGCCTCTTGTGTCAGGTTAAGATCAAATTCGCCTTTTGGCGACGGAGTTATCCGCAGGTCTTCGAGCGCTATGCCCTGGAGTTGTCCCGGCGACATGACCATACACAATCAAGGATGCGGCCCGGCATCTAGGGGTAAGCTGGGACGTTATTAAGGACATCCAGAAACGGAGCCTGAATAGACGCTTTGCCCGCCCCCAAACTGTACGGCGGCAAATCGAGATAAGAGTGTCTTGTTGGTGCCTTTCCTCCAGGCGATGGTCTGATGGTCATTTATGCCGGGGGAGGCCAAGCCGGGGGGGAGAGCATGAGGAAAGGGTCACCATGCCGCCATGGGCTTTTTGTGGATCGGGGACTTGGGGAATTTCAAGCTTGGAGAAGTTGGAGCCTGTGCATATTTTATACTTTCTGTTCTTCATATTTAACAGACACGTATCCTTCATAATTTTATTCTCGTGATCGGCCTTCCGTCAACCGAAAGCAATTGAGAATTTAAGCGACTATTTAAATAATAGAAATCACCTACAATTAATATACTATCTATACCGATTGCAACTTGGCTCTAATAAGTAAAGACCTAAATGGGGACGTATAGGGAATTCCCAGCACTATTTGTCTCCCGAGTAATTTTTTAATTATACTTTTAAAAAAGGAAATTATTCCATCCTTCCGCATCTTTTTAACCTTTATAATAGAAAAACCTACCTCGGTCAAGTACCCTATGATGTGCTTCTCGCCGGCAAAGACAAGATGATCAGGCAAGTCCAATTCGGTGGGAACATCACGTCTGTTGTTTAGGTCACCGGCATTTCCTGTTTCAATAAATATTTCTCCATTAGTGTTCAAAACGTTTTTTACATCTTTTAGAAAGTCACGAAAGTTTGGAATGTGAGAAAAGACATTAATTAAGGACAAAAAATCATATTTTTCGCGTACTGCGCTTAAATAATCTTCACGAATTGATAATCCACGTCTCCTTGCATTATCAGCTTTAGGTTTCATAGGCTCCAATCCTTCAATTTTGCTCCCTGGAGTCGCAAGCGCAGAGACAGCTTCGATTAACTCACCGTAACCAGCCCCTACATCCAACCAAGAAATTCTTCTGGGTTTTTCCCATACATCAGAGAACATGTGGGCGATTATTTTTTTGTAAAGAGTCACCTTGGTACCGATACGACGACTAATGGCTGTTCTTCCATGATCTACGTCGCTGTGCACACCAGTTTTGACAGCCTCATTAATCAAAGATAGTTTGGGGCGAGGGTTGACATAAACTAGTCCGCAACCTGAACATTTCACAGCCGTAAACCGATTTTCCCTAGCCCAATATGAGTTTTTTGGTTCAGAACAGTAGGGGCAAACAATTGACTCCACCTTTGCCTCAGCTTGATGAAATTCAGCCATACTATCCTCCGAGATTATGCAGCATGGGGGGTGGCTACGGAGACGGACATGGCGCACTGGCAGTTGTCCTGTTTCCCCAATTGTCCGCAATACTGTCGCGCCACCCCTACGGGATGCTTACCACTCTTGGGAAATGCGGTGTCATTCAAGATCCATGATAGAATCGTACCCTTACGCTATAAATTCGGCAGGGCGTAATCCCGAACTGCCCGCATCACCGCGTCATCACGCCAAGATGCCTTGGCCACAAAATGATGCAGGGATTGTTGTTTGGCACTCACCTGCCCGGAGCAAGTTGTGCCGCCATGGGTTCGACACTTTTTCGCTCAACAGGCAACAACAGGCCCGTGCAATAAGCCTGATAAGCTTCCACCCTGTCTGCATGACCCAATGCGGTGGACAGCCCACATATGCACGAACCTTGCCCTCAATATTGGGTACGGGTGTATTTATCATGCACCCAGAATAGGCATATTTTTAAGCTTTTACAACCATTTTCTAACACAGTAGTCTTACCAGTTTGTGTCCCGCGGTGGTAACGGCTACGGCCACCAGTACCGGCACTTTTTCCACGCTGCTGGCCAGCCGTATGTCGAAAGTAACTTCATCCACAAAGAGATACCGGAGATCTTCCTGGGGAGACTGGGAGAGGTCGCGTGGGCACCACCCCTCCACTGCGGCGGTTAACTCCCCGTTCGCGTTGCTGATTTCCGCATGGGAGAGATTAAGACCCAACAATCGCTGTGAAATTATAACAAGACTGTGCCTCCTGATGCTGATTCCCGCCAGGAACATCTGGGGCACATCCTGGGCTACTGCCTCCTTCTATTGGCGGTCCGAGGCAGAACCTTATTCTGGAACTGGCCCTGCCCATCCCTGGGGATCTTCACTGCGCTTCCCCCAGGCCTTTTATGGTCAACTTGAGAGGACGGGAAGCCGTGTCAATGATTGGCTCCTATCTGACTGGCCCCATACCGTTTCCGCCCCGGATGAATGGTTAATTCACATCATCAGGGGCGGAAGGGTATTTTTCCGGCTAGTTTCAGGAGGTCTAACTACATCTCAGGTCAAGGAGCTTTTCCAAAGTAAGCAAATCTCCTTAACTGCTTTAAGGATTTTGGATAAATTGACCTCCCCTTGCCTGGCGTATCTCCCTAATTGGTGGTGTTTGGGCAAATTGCCGGTTTAGTTGATGGGAAATACGCTCTTTTATAACCTTATAAAAATCACAGAATGCTTTTTGCGGCACCCTTCAGCAAACCAGAGGATCCCCCTCCATTTCTCCTCAATCACTCTCCGATCCGGAAGCCTTGCGCAGGCGCGGTTAGGGGATGGATCTACCGGGGCCCATCACGCCATCAAGGCACCAAATACATAGTACCTATGACACTGTATTGGGTGGTATTAGTGTAGACCGAGACATGCATGCCACTGGACATAGCCGTTAAAGCCACGGCCAACATCTGGTTTCCCTGGGCCGCAGGGAGAACAAACCATCTATTGGCAAATACGTTTGACGTCTGGGTCAACATAACCATGGAGTTGGTGGGGCTCACCCCCGTCTGGTTGACAGTACAAGTATACCAGGCTGCCGCTTGAACCCCACTGACACCCATAGTCGCCAATACCGATAACACCATAATCACCAACACAATTTTCTTCATTTCCGGATCCTCCTTAGGTTTATTACTTCATTTTGGTTATTTGTTGCGGTTTTTATGGGGCACTTGCAATGCCACCCAGGTTTGCTCTCCCCGGCTCCCCGGCTGGGCCGGGATCGCTGGCGAAGTTTAGAAATATTCTCCCGGCTGTCCTCACTTGGCCGTTTTCGCTGTGTTTAATTCCCTCAAAGTCAGGCCGCGCCCCCCGGGCTGTGACGGTGGAATCACTTCCACCTCTTGGGGGTCAGTTTCCCCTTGGGCTGACTTCAAGGCATTAAGTTCCCTCAAAGTCAGGCCGCGCCCCCCGGGCTGTGACGGTGGGATCATTTCCACCTCTTGGGGGTCAGTTTGCCCTTGGGCTGACTTCAAGGCATTAAGTTCCCTCAAAGTCAGGCCGCGCCCCCCGGGCTGTGACGGTGGGATCATTTCCATCTCTTGGGGGTCAGTTTGCCCTTGGGCTGACCTTAAGGCATTTAATTCGTCCGGAGTCATTCCCGGGCCCCCGGCCTTATCCGGCGGGGTGACTTCGATAACTTCCTTATTAGCAGATCCCATCTCCCTGGGGATAGCAGGTTTTGGGGCGGCACTTTTCCCAGAAGGACCATCAACCATAAGTTCCATCACTTGCGGCTGCTGTTTAGCCGTTGGTTTTTGATCTTTCCGGCTGGCGGCAACCCCTGCACTGTTATCAGACCCACATCCAAAGATAAGGCATGAACATGCAAAGATCAGGGCGAAAAAGCCTATCCTCAGTTTGCAAGAGTTCATCGTCGTTTCCATCCTCAGCCTAATCTGGAATTAGGCTTTCTTTTCGTGGTTTTCCCCCTAATTGGGCCTCTGGGGTGTCCGCCCATCTTAGTTTATATTACCCTTTTTTTTTTAAGAGCACAAGATTTTGGAAATTATTGCCCTCATCCCTTTATCGATATTGTGGCAGTTTCCCTTTAATACTCACTATCCCGACCTGGCCCTGCGGCAGGATTCCTCGCCGGTTTGTTGGTTAATTTATAGAATCCCGGCCCTCAATCGTCAATCGGCTATTTTGCCTATTTATTTATAGGCAAAATTACCTAGTAGCGTCTATCGGTCAGCATATTTCAATAGGAGAAATTGGCAGACCGTGGGAGTGGCGGCCGGTTCCCGCAGTCCAGCGGCATTGACCTTTCCTTGCCTTTCTTTAATTGCCAGTGGCGCCAATTAACTTATATATATATGCAAAACGACCAGTATGTCAAAATATTGATACAGATAGGGGAATTAATCAAGGAAAGAGAGGCTTGGCGCCAAGTCGCCCCCGTTTTTCGCATACCACCTCAGCCTGTTTTCAACCCCTAGACCGCGATCTTCAGTTTCCTCCTTGTGGACCATATCCCCCCAACCAGGAAAAAATTATTGCAGTGATTGCCGAAAGTCACCAGAACCTTTAAAATGACTCCATCTTCGGGAGTCTCCGGGTTTAAGGCTTACTCTTCGGATGAAATCCCCGGAGGGCCGCAGATTGAGCAGTCAGTCGGCATTTAGTCCACACCTAAGTCATAACGAAGGTCACCATGACGATGGCCCCTGGGTTAGTCTGAAACCAAGCCCGATGATTTGTTATGGTTTTGCCGCCGCCAGGAAATGGCTCAAGTTAAGGTAAAAGGCCGGAATCGCTGCTTTAGGTAGATCCAGATGAATCCGTTTATTTTTCGGGAATACGATATCCGGGCCCGGGTCGGCATTGATCTGAGCGCCCCAGAAGTTTCCCTGTTGGGCCGGGCCCTGGGCACTTATTACCGGCGGCAGGGGAAGCGCCGCCTAGTGGTGGGAAGGGACTGCCGCCTCAGTTCCCCTGAATGGCAGGCCCGATTGATGGAAGCTCTGGTGGCCTGCGGCTGCCGAGTTTGGGATATCGGTATGTGCCCCACCCCGGTGCTCTATTTTGCGGTACGCCATTTTGAGGCCGAGGGGGGGATCATCGTTACCGCCAGCCATAACCCGCCGGAATTCAACGGCTTCAAGATTTGCAACGGCTATCGCACTATTTTTGGCGAAGAGATCCAAAAGCTGCTGGGTCTGGTGCAGCAGGGGGATTTTCTCTCCGGCGCCGGGTCCCTGGAGGTGAAGGAGACGCTTCCCGCCTACCAGGATTATCTATCACAAAATTTAACTATCTCCCGGCCCCTGAGATTGGGCCTGGATGCCGGCCACGGCACGGGTGGGGCGGTGGCGCTGCCCCTTTTCCGGCGGCTGGGCTGCGAGGTCTGGCCCCTGTATTGCGAGCCGGATGGACGGTTCCCCGCGCATGAGCCTGATCCCACTATTGAAGCGAATCTGGTGGATTTAAGAAATCTGGTTCTTGAGCAGAGCCTGGATTTGGGCGTGGCTTACGATGGCGATGGGGACCGGTTGGGGGTAATCGGTCCCCAAGGTGAGATAATCTGGGGCGACCAGCTTCTGGTGCTTTTTTCCCGGGCTGTTTTAGCCGAACATCCCGGGGCTACCATCATTGGCGAAGTCAAATGTTCCCAAAGATTATATGACGATGTGACCCGGCACGGGGGGCGGCCTTTGATGTGGAAAACCGGCCATTCCCTGATCAAGCAAAAAATGGTGGAGGAAGGCGCCTTGCTGGCCGGAGAGATGAGCGGCCACCTGTTTTTTGCGGACCGGTATTTCGGTTACGATGACGCCATCTATGCCACCGGCCGCCTGTTGGAATTGCTGGCACAGACGAACAAGTCCCTCACCGACCTGTTGGCCGATTTGCCTCCGGCCTGCATCACCCCGGAGATCCGGCGGGACTGTCCTGATAAGATCAAATTCCAGGTGGTGGAGTCCGTCAAGGCCCGGTTAAAAGGGCAATTCCCGGTTATCGAGGTGGATGGCGTCAGATTCTTGCACCCGGAGGGGTGGGGCTTGGTGCGGGCCTCCAACACCCAACCAGTCCTGGTGTTGCGCTTTGAAGCCGCCAGCCAGGAAACGCTTCAGGAGATTAAAGACTTGGTGGAAAAGATCGTGTCCGCAGAAATAGCTCTGCACGAGGGGGCGTGATGATGACGCCTGGCAAGGGCCTGCCCCTTTTTGGGGTCATCCTGGCGGGAGGATCGGGGACCCGCTTCTGGCCCCTGAGCCGTTCCCAATACCCCAAACAGGTGCTGCGGCTCCTGGGCTCGGAGTCCTTGCTCCAGTCCACCATCGAGCGTCTTTTGCCCCGCATTCCCCTGTCGCAACTGGCAGTGGTTTCCAATGCGGCCCAGGGAGACGTGATTCGCCTGGATCTCTTCCGCAAGGGCTGGGGGGATATCCGGGTGTGGCTGGAACCCGAGGGCCGCAATACCGCGGCGGCCGTGGGGCTGGCGGCGGCGTTCATGGCACAGGACCGGGACGCCGACATCATGGCGGTTTTCCCCGCGGATCATCATATCGGTAATCAGGCCGGTCTTTTCCAGGCGTTGGATGTGGGCGCGGAGCTGGCCCAGGCGGGCTATCTGGTGACCTTTGGCATCACTCCCACCCGTCCGGACACGGGCTACGGCTATATCCGGGCCGGCAACAGGGTGGAGGGAGGGGCAGACGGTTTTCAGGTGGCCGAGTTCATCGAAAAGCCGGAGTTGAGCCGGGCTCGGGCCTTCCTCCAGGATGGCGGCTATTTTTGGAACAGCGGCATGTTCCTATTCCGCCGGGAGGTGATCCTGGAGGCTATGGCCCGGCATTTGCCGGAAGTCTATCAGGAACTGCGCCTGGTGGGAGAGGGGAAGCAGTCCGTAGAGGCAGCATACCAAAACATCCCCAGCATTTCTTTGGATCACGGCATCATGGAAAAGGCGGGAAACGTGGTGGTGGTGCCTGCGGACCTGGACTGGAGCGATGTGGGGACCTGGGAGGCCTTTTATAATCTTGCGGCTAAGGACAGTCGGGGCAACGCCGTGGTGGGCCGTGCAGAGGATATGGATAGTCGCAATTGTCTGGTATTCGCCCAGAATCGTCTGGTGGCCACCATCGGCCTGGAAGACGTCATCGTGGTGGATACCGTCGATGCGTCCCTGGTGTGCCACCGGGACCGGGTCCAGGATGTGAAAAACTTGGTGGAGAGACTGAACAGTCAAAATTTGACGGAATCGGTGCACCACCCCACGGTGGAGCGACCTTGGGGCCGTTACACGGTAATCGATGCCGGTCCGGGTTTTCAGGTCAAACAGGTGGAGGTGGCTCCGGGCAAGAGACTCAGTTATCAATGGCATCACCATCGGGCCGAGCATTGGGTGGTGGTGCAAGGCACGGCCCTGGTGACCATCGGCACGGAGACCAGGCGGGTGGCCAGCAATGAAAGCGTGTTTGTGCCCTTAAAAACGCCCCACCGCCTGGAAAATCCGGGATCGGAGCCGGTGCTGATTATCGAGGTCCAGACTGGATCTTATCTGGGAGAAGATGATATTGTGCGCCTGGAAGATGACTTTTGGCGCCTAGCCGAAGATGCCGATAACCAAGAAAACCAAAAATGATCCACCATTTGAGCGATTGACTTACTACTGGTCTAAACATATTCAACCCCGTGAAATCCCCTGATATTCTCATTATTGGCGGTGGCATTATTGGACTGGCCTGCGCCTATAATTTCCTAAAACAATACCCTGAAAAATCTGTCCTCCTCTTGGAAAAGGAGCAAGAACTCGCGGTCCATCAATCGGGACGCAATTCCGGAGTCTTGCACGCGGGCATCTATTACCGGCCGGGGTCCCTCAAGGCGGTCAACTGCCGGACCGGCAAAGCGGCCATGGAAGAGTTTTGTGCTCGAGAGGGCATCAATTACGAGACCTGCGGCAAGGTGATAGTAGCCGTTGATGCAAGTGAATTGGCCGCGTTGCGGTCGATCTATGACCGGGGCCGGGCCAATGGGGTCAAATGCGAGCTTATTGAGCGTTCCCGTTTACGGGAACTGGAACCTTATGCCGCGGGGATCAAAGCAATCCATGTCCCGGAGACCGGGATTGTCGATTTTAGCCAGGTTTGCTCACGTCTGGCAGACATTATCAAGGCCAAAGGACACCGGATTCTAACAGGAGTTAGAGTAACCGGTCTGCAAGAAAAATCCGGGGAAGCGATTGTCGAAACTACCCGGGGAGAATTCTATCCCCGGTATATTATCAACTGTGCGGGACTCCATTCCGACCGGATTACCGCCATGAGTGTCCAGCCCTTGTTCTCGAAGATCATCCCTTTCCGCGGAGAGTATTATAAGCTTAAACCTGAAGCGGAAAAGTTTTGTAATACTCTCATTTACCCGGTCCCGGATCCCAGGTTCCCCTTTTTGGGGGTGCATTTTACCAGAAAGGTCTCCGGGGAGGTAAAATGCGGCCCCAATGCGGTCCTTGCTTTTGCCCGGGAGGGATACCGCAAGACCGATATCAAGCTCCAGGATTTATTCGAAAGTTTGACCCACCCGGGGTTTGCCAAGATTGCCGTCAAGTATTGGCGCACCGGGATCTGGGAAGTTTGGCGTTCGCTTAGTAAAGACGCCTTTGTCAAGGCCCTGCAGCGCCTTGTTCCCGAAGTCCGTGCAGACCACTTGCTGCCATATCCCTCGGGGATACGGGCCCAGGTGGTGACCACGGCTGGACAGATTTTGGACGATTTTGCTTTCCTGGAAAGCGCCAAGGTGGTCAACGTCATTAATGCCCCCTCCCCCGGGGCCACCGCCTCCCTCAGTATCGGCAAGGTGGTGGTGGAAAGGCTTGCTAAAAGATTTCAATAATGCCATTTTCTTTTTTTAAAAACATCATATTGTAGCGGACCCACGTGTCCACCCTTAGAGCTTCGGTATGTCCGCACGCTTTTGGGGGCACACATGGGTGCCCCCCTACAAGAAATTGGTATAAACTCCTTTTTATATTGGGGGCAATTGGAGGGTAAAAAAGGACAAGGGGTTAGGTTGACGGCCTAACCCCTTGGTTTTTCTGGCGGGCGATGGGCGACTCGAACGCCCGACCTTTGGTTCCGGAGACCAACGCTCTATCCACCTGAGCTAATCG
>QZIZ01000141.1 GCA_003599195.1 Deltaproteobacteria bacterium
TCTCCCGCGCCGGTGGGGTCCGAGACCTGTAGGGGCCGGACCGCGGGGATGGCCTCTTCTCCCTGATTTGTCAAGATTACCGAACCTTGTTCCGCTTTAGTGGTCACCAGGGTACCGGTTAATTCCAGAATGCCGGCCTCTTCCAGGCCCGTCTTTTTGCGGAACATCTCCAGTTCGTAATCATTGACGATCAAGGCCAGGGCGCCGTCGGCCATCTCTTTCAGGTCCGGTCCCTCCCAGGCCGGGATGGACTGGCCGGGATCGAAGATGTAAGGAGCGCCCGCCTTTTTATAGGCCCGGCTGTAGGCCAGCATATCCTCCAGGTTTCCCGGGGCAATAATGGCAATGGTCTCCTTGGGATTGATGCCGTCAAACGTATATTCGGATGGATACTTCATGGCCCCGGGATTGAACCCGGTGATCTGGTTGTCCCCTTTATCCGTGGTGATATACGCGCCCGCGGTGAATTCCTGGGGAATGGGCTTGATGCCGTTAAGGGGCAGCCCCAACTGCATGAGCCAGTCTTCATAGGGGCGGAAATCCTTCCCCCCGGTGGCCAGGATCACGGGCTTTTCCCCCAGCAGGGCCAAGTTGTAGGCGATATTACCCGCGGTGCCCCCGAAACGCTCAATCAAGCCGTTGACCATGAAACAGACGTTCAGAATGTGGATCTTCTCCGGCAGGATATGATCCTGAAACCGCCCGGGAAAATCCATGATCCGGTCGTAGGCTAGCGAGCCGGATACGAAGATGTTCATTGTTGCCTCCGATTATTTGCGGAGGAGTCGGCAAGTAATCAGTAATCAGTAATCAGTGATCAGTGATCAGTGATCAGTAAAAAACGTGGTATTTACTGATTACTGATTACTGATCACTGTTTCACACCTTAACCGACTCCCCGACAATACCCTCAAAATACTCCTTCGCCTCCCCCACGGTATACAAAGAGCCGCTGACCACGATGCGGTCCTGAGGCCCGGCCAGTTCCCGGGCCCGGCGGATGGCCCCGGCCACCTGGGGGATTTTGATAATTTCCAGGTTATACTTCCGGGCCCGGGCGGCCAGGTCTTCCACCTCCGCGGCCCGGAAATACTGGGGCCGGGTGAAGACCACGGTCTGCGCCAGCGGCAGCAGCCGGGCCAGGATGGCGTCCACGTCCTTGTCGGCCATGATCCCCAGCACCAGGACGAGACGGCCGTTGTCCCGGGATTGCTTCAGGGTCTCGGCCAGAATCCGGGCTGCGGCCGGGTTGTGCGCTCCGTCCAGGAGCACCCGGGGGTCCTGGGGCACCGGTTCGAGGCGTCCCGGCCAGCGGGTGCGCAACAGCCCTTCCCGAATTGCGGGCTCCGGAACGTTCAGTCCCGCGCGTTCCAGGAGTTCCACCACCGCCAGGGCCAGGGCGGCGTTGCCGTATTGGTGCCGGCCCACCAGGTTCAGGAGGAGGCCATGATATTCCCGGGACAGCCCCTGATAATCGAACCTTCCTTTGCCCTTGCCCCGGGCCTGGAAATCCCGGCCCCGCAGGTACATGGGGGCGTTAAGCTCCCTGCAGCGCTGCTCAAAGAGGTCCAGCACTTTTCTTTGCTTGGCCCCGGTGACCAGGGGCGCGGCGGGCTTAATGACCCCGGCCTTTTCGGCGGCGATGGTTTTGATCCCCTCCCCCAGGTGGTCCTGGTGGTCCAGGGAGATGTTGGTGATTACCGCGGCCAGGGGCTGGACGATATTGGTGGCGTCCAGCCGCCCGCCCATGCCCGTCTCCAGGATGATGGGGCGGGCCCCCTCCTGGAGAAAATAGAGGAAGGCCATGGCCGTGGCGAACTCGAAGAAGGTGGGCGGCTCGGACTCGTCCGTCGCGGCCCGCACCCGGTTGATCAAATCCAGCAGGCGGGCCTCGGAGATTTCCCGGTCTCCCAGGCGGTAGCGCTCCTTGAAATACACCAGGTGGGGGGAAGTGTACAGGCCCACGGGGTATCCGGCCCGGGTCAGGATGGCCGACAGCATGGCCGCCACCGAGCCCTTGCCGTTGGTGCCGGCGATATGCAGATACTGCCCCTGCTGATACGGCAGTTTCAGGCGCTCCAGGAGATTGATGGTGGAAGACAGCCCGAACTTGATGCCGAATTTTTGTAAATCAAAGACCCAGGCCGTGGCCCGGGTCAGGTCGGTAAAAGGCGTCATCAAGCTCTCCGGTTACTTTTCCTTATCTTTATGCTCGTGATATTCATGGCTCATCACCGTCTGGCCATCGGGTTTAAAACGGATGGTCAAGGTGCTGTGCAGAATCTTTCCTTCGGTCTTCAGAGGCGCTTTTTTTATCTTCTTGTCCTCATCTCTAACGAACAACGGCTGGTCCGATTGGGGGTTGATATCCCGCTTTTCGTGCCGGTAGGGCATGGCCGGGGCATCCTTGAAGCTCTTGTAAATCCAGACCAATCCGTCCGGGGTCCGCTTAGTTTCCTGGGGGTCGCCGAAGTAGAGCAGGATTTCGTGCTTGGTGGTCTTGCCGTTTTGGATGCGCTCCACATAACGGGGATTGATGGTCTTGCCGGTCATAGTCTCCCAGGAGCTCCCCATTATCAAAGGGAGCAGCAACAGGATGAATAGAACGGCTCCGGGACGCAGAAAATTTCTGGGATTGCCTCTCCTGCCGTGAAATCCGGCTCTTATTTCATTCATTTCTCTTCCTCCTGCCCACCATGGAGAGCCTGGGGACCCTCCGGCTCTTTTCGCTGCTGATACCGGTTCCCAACCAAAGGAAATTTTATCGGGCGAACCTGGTGTTCGCCCAGCCTCGGGGTAAACACCAGGTTCGCCCTTATATTTCCTAAACCTAACTCAGCAAAACCGCAATAATGCCGCTCAAAAAAATGGCGTCAAACGTGCCGGCGCCGCCGATGGAGGCCACCGGGGCCCCCAACTGGCCGATCTCGTTTAATTTCAAAAGATCCGCGCCCACCAGGATGCCCATGGTGCCGGCGATATAGGCCGTGGGGGCCCTGAGTTCCGGGGGGCAAAAGAGATACGCCCCCAAGGCCGCGACCACCGGGGGAATCAGTCCGGGCAAGGCGATACCCAAGCCCCGCACCGGCCGGGCCAGACGGTTGGACACCAGGGCCACCAGCCCCACCACCAGCGGCACCCCTATGGTGATCTCCATTTTGGTCAAGAGATAAATGGAAAGGAGCGCGGGGATGACCGCTCCGCCCACGTTGACGGCCAACACCGTTTTCTGGGTGCGGACCACGGGGGCCCGGTAGCGCATGCCAAAAAAAGAGACCATCTGGTCTTTCACCAGGTTGTGGCTCTCTATCTCCCGGAGGGGAATGTTGATCATACTGCCCACCAGGGTGAGGATCAGCAGCCAGAACATGGAGGTGGGCGGCAGGCCCAGTTTGATGAAGGCCGTCCCCATCATCCCCACCATCAGGAAGGGCAGCAGCACCAGGGCGATAATCAGGAAAAAGAACATCAGCAAAAAAATCAGGGGTGGAAAAAACATGATTTCCCTCTCTCAGTAATCCAGGCGGTAGGTCCGGATTTTCAAGTCCAATTCTTCCTGGGAAATACCCAGAATGTTCCGGGCCTGGACCCGGTCCCCGGCCACCTTTTGCAGGGTCCGCCGGATCAGTTCCTTTTCCAGGTCCGGCCAGGCCGCGGCCGCTTCTTCCCCGCCCGGGGCCGGAAGGCGAACGTTTGCAAGGCCGGAGGCAGCTCCTTCAGGGTCAGGGTATCCGTTTGACAGAGGATGACCCCCCGCTCCAACACGTTTTCCAGTTCCCGGATGTTGCCGGGCCAGGCATATCCCTGAAAGGCGTCAACCACTTCCGGGGCCAGCGCCTTGATCTCCTTGCGGTGCTTTCGGCTCTGGCGCTCCAGGAAGCGAACGGCCAGTAAAGGCAGATCCTCCCGCCTCTCCCTAAGCGGCGGCAGGGTGATGGGAAAGACGTTCAGGCGGTAATACAGGTCTTCCCGAAAACGCCCGGAGCGCGCCTCTGCCTCCATGTCCCGGTTGGTGGCGGCGATGACGCGCACATCCACCTGCTGCGTGCGGCTGCTTCCCAGGGGCTCAAACTCCCGGGTCTGGAGGACCCTGAGGAGCTTGGCCTGGGTGGGCAGGCTGAGCTCCCCCACCTCATCCAGAAAGAGGGTGCTGCGGTCCGCCAGCAGGAACCGTCCTTCCCTCCGGCCCGCGGCCCCGGTAAAGGCCCCCTTTTCATGGCCGAAGAGTTCGCTCTCCAGTAAGGGCTCCGGCAGGGCCGCGCAATTGACCACCACCAGGGGCTTGCCGCCGCGGGGGCTGTTGTCGTGGATGGCCCGGGCCGCCAGTTCCTTGCCGGTTCCGGTCTCTCCCAGCAGCAGCACCGTGGTGTCCGCGGACGCCACCAGTTCCAGGAGGCGCAGCGCCTCCCGGAAACTGGCGGAGACGCCTGCCACTCCAGGAAAGACAAATCCCAATTTATCGCCTCGCGCGCCGCTTAAAACCATGCACCACCCCATGGCAACGGCAGGCGGTGGCCACCAAAATCTTTACTTCCCACCGGGTCACATCCCGGCCCAGGGCCAGCAGCCGCTCCGGAGAAAAGCCCCCCACTCCCGGAGCCAACTGGCGGCTGGCGATGACCGCGATTTTGTAACCCGGGATTTTCAAGGCGGCCAACTCTTCGAATAAAGGAACTTCCCTGGGCTCCCCGGTAACCGGGCACACCTGCGGCTCGGCGCAATCGTCCGAACAGAGGTGGAGGGACCGGCTCAGGTAAAGTTCCCCCTCCCGGCCCCGGTGGGCCATGGGCGCCAGCGCCGCCGCCTCCGGAGGAACCTCCGCTGCCTCCCATTCCGCCCCCGCCAGAGGGCCGAGCCGCAGCCAGGAGACGGCCACGTGAATCGGGACCGCGGGGATAATCCAATCCCAGGTCTCGCCCTGTTGTAGACGCACCGCCAAAAAGGCTCCGGCTTCCGCCTCTAACACTTCCACCCGGGCCAGAGTCAATTCCCGGGCTTGAGACAGGGCCTCAGGGTTTCGGTCCACCACCAAAAACGCCGCCTGCCCGTCCTCCCCTCCTAACCGCTCCAGGGCCAAGCGCCCGAATTTTCCTGCTCCCAGAACCAGGTAACGCGCCATTCTCCTTATTCCGGCCGGGGGACAACCGCCACCACCGTGGGCAGCAAAAATTTCTGATGGTCCAGGAGATTCCGCAGTCGGCTTTCCCAAGAGGAGGGAGAGAACTTCTCGAAATCCTTGGTCTTGATATAGAGCTGCGCTTCGGTGCCGCCGTCCAGGTTCAGAGCCGAATCGATCTCCAGGCTGCTGGCTTTCAAAAAATGAGCGAAATCATAGAGGGTGAAATAAGCCTCGTTGGTATTAAAAATCAAGATATTGCTGCTGCGGTCAATGGCGATGACCGTGCGCTGCGCGGTTTTCGGGGTCTTCCAGACCCGGATGCGGCCTTTGTAATCCAACAGCAGCGGATAGGATTGCACTCCCTGGGTCCAGGGCAGATTCTTGGCGCTAATGGCGGTGGTGGTCAGATCCAGGATGGTGGCCCGGGGCAGATCCGGGGACAGCCCCTTGGGTTCAGCCACAAACATCCCCCGCATCTGCAGGTTGCGCCAGGGGCCGATGGGTTTGCCATCGCTTAGGATCAGGCCGACGGGCAGGAGGTCCTTGCCATAGTAACTGGCGTTAAAGACCACCGGCGCGGCCAACTCCTGCTGCCAGGCGGTGATGTCCTGCGGTTGATGATGCCGGATCTTAAAGGCGTTGCTGACCGGGTCCACCTTGACTACCGCCAGGGTGTCCACCACTTTATTTTGCCGGGACACCTGGATTTCGGCAAAAGTGAGGCCCCGCCCTAAGATTCGCCATTGCGGGGCGGTATGGGACCATTCTCCGGCCAGCAGCGGCGTTCCCAGCCACGCCCAAGACATCAAAACCAAGGCCAAAATCCTGGCAGCCACCGCCTCTCCTTGCAGCTTGGCGAAATTTGAGATATTTTACCATGCAAACCCATATTCGTCCATAAGCATAAGAGATGACCATCCGCCTGGCCGACACCCACGCCCACCTGGACCTCCCGGAACTCCTTCCCGATCAGGACGCAGTGCTGGGGCGCGCCCGGGAAACCGGGGTCAACCTGATCATCAACGTGGGCATCGGCTTGCAAAACTCCCGCCAGGTCCTGGCCACGGCCCGGAAACACCCCGGCCTCCGGGCCACCGTGGGTGTCCATCCCCATGCGGCCCAGTCCCTGAAAGACGGCGATTTGGAGGCACTGACGCCTCTGGCCGCGGACCCTCTGGTGGTGGCCATCGGTGAAATCGGCCTGGATTTCTACCGCCGCCGCTCCCCGGAAGAAACGCAGAAACACTGGTTCCGTAGGCAACTGGCGTGGGCTTTCGAATTGAAAAAAATCGTGGTCATCCACACCCGGGAAGCCACGCCCGCCACTTTGGAGATTCTCCGGGATTCCCGCGCGTGGCTGCACGGCGGGGTGATGCACTGCTTCGGCGGCAGTTGGCCAGAGGCCCAGGCCTTCCTGGACCTGGGGTTTTACCTTTCCTTCGCCGGCCCCCTCACCTATCCTAAAGCCCAGGACCTTCGGGACGTAGCTGAGAAAGCGCCCCTGGACCGCATTCTGTTGGAAACCGACTGCCCCTATCTTACCCCCCAACCGTGGCGGGGCAAACGCAACGAACCGGCTTACGTGGCCGCCACCGCCCGGCAACTGGCGGCAGTGAAGCAACTCAGCCTGGAGGACCTGGCCCGGGTCACCTGGGAGAACAGCCTCCGGGCCTTCGGCCTGGAGGAAAAAGATGTTTTGGGGGATATATAGAATTTCGATTCTGCTTTTACTCTTGTTGCAAGCCCAAGATGGCAGGAAAACCAAAAGAGGGTGAGTACTGGAGAAAACGTCAGCTTGAGTCTCTCTCCCTTGAGGCTGATAGTTATTCATAATTGGAAGGGAGAAATAAAATCACCTATGATGATTTGCGGGCCTCGCGCCCCCCTCACCCTGCCCTCTTCCCCCTCCGGGGGGAGAGGGGAAATACCTGATATATCCATGGGATATAAATTTATGAGTAATGATTAGCCTCCGGGGGGAGAGGGAATTGCCTGGCATATCCGTAAGATACAACCTTATGGTTAATGGTCGGCCCCAAAAGGAGAGGGCACTGCTTGGCATACCGATGAAACAATAACTTATGGACATTACATTATTAATCCCCTCTCCCCTCGGGGGAGAGGGTGAGGGGGCGTCTTAACCTGGGATTGTTTACTAGTCCAGAAGCTGAAATATAACCGCTGACCGCTATCCCCCGTAAAAGATAGCCGACATGAGCCAAGTTGCCAGAAATCTAGAAGAAGTGGAGAAGCGCATCGCAGCAGCGGCTCGCAGGGCCAGCCGGGACCCCGCTATGGTGAAGCTGGTGGCGGTGAGCAAGACCGTCGACCAGGGGCGCATTAAAGAAGCGTGGCACGCGGGCCAGCACATCTTCGGGGAAAACTATCTCCAGGAGGCCAAGGCGAAGATCGCGGCCCTGGGGCCGGGCCCGGCCTGGCACTTCATCGGCCACCTGCAAAGCAACAAAGCCAAAGCCGCAGTAGAGCTTTTCGGGCTGATTCACGGCGTGGACCGCCTCAAGTTGGCCCAGGCCCTGGAGAAGGCCGCAGCCCAAATGGGCAAGGTTCAGGAAATTCTTATCCAGGTAAACCTGGCGGGCGAGGAAAGCAAATCCGGGACTTCCCCGGAGGCCGCGGCGGGATTGCTTCAGGAAATCGGTCAGTTGCCTCACTTGCGGGTAAAGGGCCTGATGACCATGCCCCCCTTCCTCGACCCCGAGGAGGTGCGCCCCTATTTCCGGGCCTTAAGGGAACTCCGGGACCGGCTGGAGCAGCTGGACCTGGGGAAGCTGCCGGAACTCTCCATGGGCATGTCCGGAGACTACGAGGTGGCCGTGGAAGAAGGGGCTACGCTCGTGCGCGTGGGCACCGCGATTTTTGGCAGGAGGTAATTTGGGGGGGAAGGGAGAGGCGGTAGGATAAGATTTTCATCCTGGCGGATTAACGGGCGGGCGAGACGCCCGCTCGAAATTTTCATGAATTATGGGTAGGCCCAAAGACCTAAAAATGACTTTCTTTGCTTTGGCTGCCCAGGCATCTCGCCTGCGCAGCCCTGAAATGGTGCGTGAAACGCACCCTACTGGCCCTTGACCCCATGAACCGGCAGCCAACCGACCACCCGCTCCACCTCCAGGCCCTGGTCTTCTCCCTGGTGGTGGCCGCGTTCAGCACGGTGTACATCACCCAGCCGGTTCTGCCGGTGTTGAAGGAGGAATTCGGGGTCAGTGAGTTTCTGGCCTCCCTCTCGGTGTCCGCGGTGATCCTGGGGATCGCCCTGGCGAATCTGCCCTGGGGACGCCTGGCGGACCGGGCCCCGGTGCGGCCCATTATCCTGCTGGGGGGCCTGGTGATTACCCTGTGCGGCTTGTTTTCCGCGGCCACCTCCAGCCTCCGGCTCCTGATCCTGGCCCGGTTCGTCCAGGGCCTGTTCATTCCCACGCTCTCCACCTGCGTGGTGGTCTACCTGGGCCGCAGCCTGCCGCTGGAGCGCCTCAACGTGGTCATGGGGACGTATGTCTCCGCCACGGTGGCCGGGGGCTTAAGCGGCCGCCTCCTGGGAGGGTGGATTCATCCCCCCTTGCATTGGCGCTACGCCTTCGTCACCACCTCCATTTTGCTGTTTAGCGCCACCTTGGCGGCGCTGCGCTGGCTGCCGCCGGAAAGCCGGAAGATCGAGATTCACGGGGAAGAGCAGGGGTTTATCTCGCTCCTTTCCCGCCGGGACGTGCGGCAACTTTTATTGGTGCCCTTTGCGGCCTTTTTCGTTTTTTCCTCCATCTTCAATTATCTGCCCTTTTATCTGGCGGCCCCGCCCTTTAATGTTCCCACCCAAGTCATCACTTTGATGTACCTCTCCTACCTGTCAGGAGTGGTAATCGGCCCGAGCGTTGGGAACCTCTGCAACCGCTACGGCAACGGGACCATCATGGCCGGAGGCACCATCGCCTTCGCCCTGGCCATCGCCCTCAGCCTGATTCCCTCCATCTGGGCCGTGGCCGGCAGCCTGGCGGGGGTCTGTCTCGGTTTTTTCTCCATCCATGCGGCAGCCGCGGGTTTGCTCAACCGCAAACTCACCATGAGCCGGGGCCGGGGCAATTCTTTGTATATCCTGTTCTATTATCTAGGGGGCTCCGCGGGCATTACCTTAAGCGGCCTGGCCTATGAGCGGGCCGGCTGGTTTGGTGTGGCCGCCCTGGGATACCTGATGCTCTTCATTCCCTTTAGTATCGGCTGGCGGGAAAGAGCAGGGGGTAGAGATCAGGGGTCAGGGGTCAGTAATCAGGGGCCGGGAGTGTGAGAAAGCTGCTTCCCTCACACTACCCTCTCCTTCGAGACTAATCATTCCCCACAAATTGAGGGGGGTGAAACTGACTGATTACGGTTATGGGGTATTTGCAGGCCTCGCGCCCCCCTCACCCTGCCCTCTCCCCCCTCCGGGGGGAGAGGGGAATTGCCTGGTATGTCCATAAGATGCATCCTTATGGGTAATTGTCGGCCTGCGAGGGGAGAGAGAAAAGCCTGGTATATCCATAAGATATTAACCTATGGGTGATGAACAGCCTATCAGTGGACAGAATATGGATGGCAATCCTTTGCTGTGTCTCTCAAGAGACCTGGCGCTAAACTCCCTCTCCCCCTTGGGGGGGAGAGGGCCGGGGTGAGGGGGGGGGCGGTGGCAAAAGTCCCCTAAATAATTTACTGAGGAAGACCATGAAACGACACATCTACCTACATATGGAGTCCCCGGAAAAGGCCCGGGAGCTGTTTCTGTCCCGCTTCGATTTGCAGACCATGCTGCCCCCCGAGGAAATCCCCACGGCTGGGGCCTTGGGTCGCGTGACCGCAGCCCCGGCCATGGCCCGCTGGTCTTCGCCCGCGGTGCACCAGGCGGCCATGGACGGCTTTGCGGTCTTGGCCACGGCCACCTTCGGGGCCACGCCCGAGTCCCCCCGGCTGCTGGCGGCGGGCAAGGAGGCCTTTCCTTTGAATACCGGCCACCCCCTCCCCCCGGGCACCGACGCGGTGATTATGGTGGAGCAGATTCCGGACCCCATGGCCGACCCCATTACCGTGGAGCACCCCACCTTCCCGTGGCAGCACGTGCGCCGGGTGGGAGAGGACCTGGTGGCCGGGGAGATGGTGCTGCCGGAGGGCAGCCGCATTACCCCCTGGGACCAGGGGGCCTTGCTGGCCGCGGGGGTGACCCGGGTAACGGTGCGCCGCCTTCCTAAGGTGGCCATCATCCCCACCGGCTCGGAGCTGACACCGGTGGGGGAGCTGGCCGCGGAGCCTCCCCCGGGCCGCCTGCCGGAGTTCAACTCCGTGATCCTGGCGGGCATGGTAGCGGATGCCGGCGGTGTGCCCGAGGTGCGGCCCATTGTAATAGATGATCCCGGAGCCTTGACCCAGGCCTTAAAAGATGCACTGGCCGGGGCCGATCTGGTCCTCATTAACGCCGGTTCCTCCGCGGGGACCGAGGATTACACCTACCAGGCTGTGGCCTCCCTGGGAGAGGTGCTGGTGCACGGGGTGTCTATGATGCCCGGCAAACCCACGCTCCTGGGGGTGGTGGATAATAAACCGGTGATCGGCAACCCCGGCTATCCGGTGTCCGCGGTGCTCTCCTTCGAGGAGTTCGCAGCCCCCCTGATCTCCGGCCTGGCCGGCCTGCGCCCGGTAAAGCGGCCGGCTCTCACCGTGCATCCGGCCCAGAACCTGCCTTCCAAGCCCGGTCTCACCGAGTACATCCGGGTGACCCTGGGCCGGGTGGGGGATAAGGTCGTTGCCACGCCGCTCCCCCGGGGCGCAGGGGTCATCACCTCCCTGGTCCGGGCCGACGGCATCCTTAAGGTGCCAGCTCTGAGCGAAGGCCTGGAGGAAGACAGGCCGGTGGAGGCGGAGCTGCTGGCGCCGCTGGAGGATATCGAAGGCACCCTGGTGGTTTTGGGGAGCCACGACAACACCCTGGATCTGCTGGGGACGCTGCTCCGCCGCCGGGACCCCCGGCTGCGGCTGTCTTCAGGCCACGTGGGGAGCCTCGGGGGCTTGATGGCCCTGCGCCAGGGCCGCTCCCACCTGGGGGGGAGCCACCTTTTTGACGAGGCGACCGACACCTACAACGTGCCTTATATCCAGCGTTATCTCCCCGGCATGCCGCTGAAACTCATCAATCTGGCCTGGCGGCAGCAGGGGTTGATGGTCCTGCCGGGGAATCCCAAGAACATCCGCAGCATTCCCGACCTGACCCGGAAGGGTGTCCGCTTCATCAACCGGCAGCGGGGCGCGGGCACCCGGGTCCTCTTGGACTACCTTTTGAGGCAAGAGGGTTTGGAACCCCGCTCCATCCAAGGCTACGAGCGGGAAGAATACACCCACATGGCGGTGGCCGTGAACGTGCTCTCCGGCACTGCGGATGCGGGGCTGGGCATCTTGGCCGCGGCCCGGGCCCTGGGGCTGGACTTCATCCCCCTGCTCCCGGAACGCTACGACCTGGTGGTGCCGGAGACCACTTTCCAGGACCCCCGCTTCCAGACCTTGCTCGAAGTGATCCGCTCCCAGGCCTTTAAGGACGCGTCCCAGGCCCTGGGCGGCTACGATTTGCAGGATTGCGGGAAGATTCTCTGGGAACAGTGAGGCCCGGAAACTAAGCGGTGGCACAGGCTTTCCAGCCTGTGCGGATTACCGGGGCGGGCGAGACACCCGCTGCCGCATCTCCTGGGAAGATTAATGAAGGTGGGCATTGGCCCCAGAAGGTCAACTTGCCCAGAGTTCTGGTGTTGCTGCTTTTCCTCTGTGTGGTCCCCGGGCTCGCCGCCAATACCCCAGCCGGTGAAGGCGAAGTATTGACCTGTATTTCTTTCTTATACCAAGTTGCAGTCTATAGGCAATTAATTATCCAATCGAAGCCTGTGGTGGAGGCGACCAATTCTCTGTCGTTTTCCAAGGCGACTAACGCTT
>QZIZ01000076.1 GCA_003599195.1 Deltaproteobacteria bacterium
AAAAAAAGGCCCCCGAAGGGGCCAGGAGCTCCTGAGGGGCGGCATTAGGCTTTTATCTGGGGCCTTTCCCTGCCAGGGGTTCGTCAGACATATATTGCTTAACCATATTGATGTTCATCTTGATCAGGGGTTCCAGCTCTTGATTGCCAGCGCCAGTGGCCGCGGGTTTGAAGGCGACGCAGATGCCGCGCACCTGGCATACACGGTTGACCTGCACCATATAGCCTTTGGACCGGGTCAAGGCCTGGTTAAGATAAGTGTCAGCCTTATCAAATTTGTTCTGTTTAACCATAATAGCCGCCATATTGTTCAGGGCAAGGGGATTACCGGGATCTTTGGCCAGAACCTGATCCAGCATTTTCTGGGCCTGGGGGAATTTCCCCTTGTTCATCAATTCGAAGCTCTCCATCAACATTGTGCCTACGTCCATTTCTTTCGCGGGCTTTTTAGCCTTGGCCGCAAAAGCCATGCCGCTGGCGCAGATGAGAAGAGCCAAAACAATGGCGGTAATCTTAACCGAAGTCCTAATCATATATCCCTCCCTCGAGTTTATAATTCCATCTCTGCGTTGCCGCCCTGAGCTACTAACATAGGGATTGTTAAATGAATTGTCAATCTATTTGCATTGGTAACGGCCCATGTGCAAAAGTTTTTAGAAGAATAAGAAAAAGGCCGTTTACTCTTTTAAGCGGGGATCGATGGCCTCCCGGATACCCTCTCCCAGGAGATTGTAGCTCATGACCGTCACCAGGATGGCCAGGCCGGGAAACACCGATAGCCACCAGGCGATTTCGATGTTGTCCTTGCCCATGGTGAGGATGTTGCCCCAACTGGGAGTGGGAGGCTGCACTCCCAGGCCCAGAAAACTAAGAGCGCTTTCCGTGAGTATCGCCCCGGCCACCCCTAGGGTGGCGGAAACCATCACCGGGGTTAGGGCGTTGGGCAACAGGTGGCGGCAAATGAGGCGGGCGTCCGAAGCCCCCAGGGACCGGGCCGCGGCCACAAATTCCCGCTCCCTCAGGGACAGGAACTCGGCGCGTACCAGTCGGGCCACTCCCATCCAACTGGTGAGGCCGATAACCACCATGATATTCCAAATGCTGGGCCCCAAAAAGGCAATCACCGCCAGAATCAGAAAGAATACGGGAAAGCAGAGCATCACGTCCACCAGGCGCATGCACACCTGATCCACCCAGCCTCGGTAAAAACCGGATAGAGCGCCGACCAGCAAGCCGATGACGGTGGCTATCCCGACGGCGACAAACCCCACCAAAAGGGAGACCCGGGAGCCGAAAATAATGCGGGAGAGGACATCCCGCCCCAGCGTGTCGGTGCCCAGGAGATGGTTCGGGCTAGGGGGCAGGAGCACCTCCTGCAGGTTTATTAAATTGGGGTCGTAGGGCGCCAGCCAAGAGGCCAGAAGGGCCACGAAAAACATCGCCGTCACCAGGACCAGGCCACTGATGGCCAACCGGTTGCGTTGGAACCGCGCCCAAAATTCGCGTTTTTTCATAGACTCTTGCTTTTGCGCCTTATCTTAGAGCCTTTGCGGCTTGGCGTGAGATTTATTTCCTCACTCAAAGCCGTAAAAGCGCTAAGAATTACCTCACCCCGTCCGTATCCGCGGGTCCACCAGGGCATAACCCACATCCGCCAGTAAGTTCCCCAGGAGGGTGAGGAAGGCCACAATGACCAGCTCCGCCATCACCAGGGGATAATCCCGGGCCATCACCGCGCTATAAAACAATTGGCCCATGCCGGGAATGGCAAAAATGGTTTCAAAGATGACGCTGCCGCCGATGAGACCCGGAACACTTAACCCCAGCAGGGTGATCACCGGCAGCAAAGCATTTTTCAGGGCGTGCTTGAAAATCACGGTCCCTTCGGGCAGGCCCTTAGCCCGGGCGGTGGTGATATAATCCTGGCGGATGACCTCCAGCATGCTGCCCCGCATGTACCGGGACATGCCGGCCAGACCCAGGAGCGCGGCCCCCAGCACCGGTAAGGCCACATGGGCCGCCAGGTCCTGGAGCTTCTGCCAGAAAGTGAATTGAGAAAACTGCAAAGACGTCAGCCCGGAGATGGGCAGCCAATCCAGGTAGACCCCGAAAAACAAAATGAGGAGGAGAGCCAGCCAGAAGCTGGGCATGGAGAAACCGAAAAAGACGAAAAGCGTGGTGCCTTTGTCAAACCAGGAATAAGGCTTCACCGACGCCAGGACCCCGATGGGAATGGCCAGGGAGAGGATGATTATCAGGGTCAGGAGATTAAGGGTTAAAGTGATGCCGATGCGCTCCTTAATCTTGTCCCACACCGGCCGGCGGTCCGGCGAGAAAGAACGGCCGAAATCCAGGAAAGCCATGCGCTTGAGCCAGTCCCAGTATTGCACGTACAGGGGTTTGTCCAGGCCGTAGAGTTCCATGAGCCGCTTCTGGGCCTCCAGGGAAGCCTTGGGGTTCATGGTGGTTTGCAGCTCCACGGGCGTTCCCGGGGCCAGGTGAATGACGGTAAAAGATATGAGGGTGATCCCCAGGAGCATGGGGAGCATGAAGAAGATTCTTTTCAGGAGGTAAAGCCACATTTTCAGTTAATTAATCGTCTTATGATTTTTTTGGGGGATTAAGACCCGCGGCGATTTCTTGGCGCAGTTCCTGGATGGCCGCAGCATAATCCTTCTTTCCGAAGACGGCGGTGCCGGCCACAAAGACATCGCCCCCGGCCGCGGCTACCGCGGCCACGGTATCCCCGTTCAGGCCCCCGTCCACCTGAATCTTGACGGGTAAGCCCCGGGAGTCGATCATCTCCCGGAGGCGGCTGATCTTGGGGAGCACCGCGGGAATGAAGCTCTGGCCCCCGAACCCCGGGTTGACGCTCATGATCAGAACCATGTCCAGTTCCTCCAGCACGTAGGCGATCTCTTCCAGGGGGGTGGCGGGGTTAAGCACTGCCGCGGCCTGGCACCCGGCTTGGCGGATCTGCTGCAGGGTGCGGTGCAGATGGATGCAGGCCTCCACCTGCACGGAAATAATCTGGGCCCCGGCCGCGGCAAAATCCTCGATATAACGCTCCGGCTGGGCGATCATCAAGTGGACGTCGAAAGGCAGGGGGGTATGGGGCCGCAGGGATTTGATCACCGGCGGGCCGAGGGTGATGTTGGGGACAAATTGCCCATCCATCACGTCCACATGGATCCAGTCCGCGCCGGCTGCAGTCACCTTTTTGATTTCCTCGCCCATTATGGCAAAATCCGCGGACAGAATAGAGGGTGCGATCAGGGCCATGCTGACGTCTCCTTAAACTGAATTCCCCCCTTAAATTAGCTCATTTAACCAGGGGATGCAACCGGTCTGAGCAGTTCAACGTTCAAGGTTCAAAGTTCAAAGTTATCAGGTCTCGACCGCAATCTTGACACCATCACCCTGCTTCCTTTATCCTGATGGCGATTAATGAACGGAGATTCTCTCAACCTTTGAACCTTGAACTTCGAACTTTGAACTGGAGGAACGATGCGGGCGGTGGTGCAGCGGGTAAAGGAGGCCTGGGTAACGGTGGCTGCGGAGGAAGTGGCCCGCATCGGCCCGGGGTTGCTGATATTGGCCGGAGTGGCCGCGGACGACAGCCCGGAGGACGTGGCTTTTCTGGCGAAAAAGCTGGCCAATTTGCGCATCTTTGCCGGGGACGGGAAGCTGATGCACCTCTCCCTGTTGGATCTCCAGGCGGAGGCCCTGGTGGTCTCCCAATTCACCATTTTGGGGGACTGCCGCAAAGGCCGGCGGCCCTCTTTTGATAACGCCGCCACCCCGGAGATGGCCGAGAAGCTCTACGAAGACCTGGCCGCGGCCCTGGCGGCCTACGGCCTCAAAGTATCTACGGGCCGTTTCCGGCAGATGATGGAAGTGGGCCTGGTCAACGACGGGCCGGTGACCCTGCTCCTGGACAGCAAAAAAGTATTCTGAATGCAGACGGTGGGGCGTCACCCCCGCTTCATTAAACCGTCCAGTCTGGCAAGCCTGCGCGGCCCAAAACTTTTGGCAGCAAAGGGATAGGAGACCCTGAAAAGTCGGCCCCCTGCCCTTTTCCCGGTTCCTTACTTTATTCCTAAATTTATCGGCATATCGGCATCCCTCCCCGCCATTTGCCCGAGATTTGGTCTTGACAAATCCCTAATGCCGGGATAAACAAAACGCTTGGGGCGAGGTAGCTCAGCCGGTAGAGCAGCGGACTGAAAATCCGCGTGTCCCCAGTTCGATTCTGGGCCTCGCCACCAATGATAGCAAAGGGTTAGCCAAATTCGGCGCCCTTTTTTTTTATGAATTGTTAACGCGATGACTAACATTTGCAGAATTGGCTAACATCTGGCCGTCTAACCACTCGGTATAAACGAGTCCCAGGAGTTCCCCCAGGCGCATCCCGGTATTATAGGCCGTGATGATGATCGGCTTCAGGTGGGGCGCTGCCGCTTTCACCAAGTCCTGATATTCGGAAGCGGTCAGGGTGCGCCGCCTGGCATTGGCCCCCCGCCTCAACTTCCTCTTTACCCGCCTGAACGCCTTGACCGTCCTACCGTCCACCAGGCCATTATCAAAGGCTTTGGCGACCATGGTTTTGGTGATGCTGATTTCCATGTCGATGGTAGCCCCGGTACTTTGAACTTCGAACTTTTCAAGGCAGCCGTTTTTTGAAAAATTTCCCTTCTTTCATGATGATGCTGATATGACTTTCCGGGTCTTGCAGCAATCCCCAGTCTTCCAGAGGGTTGCCGTCAATCACCAGTAAATCGGCATACGCGCCGGGGGCAATGACGCCGATCTGGCCGGTCAAGTTAAACAACTGGGCACACCGGGTCGTCGCCGATTGAATGATATCCACAGGTTTCTGCACCTCCCGGCGCAGCCCGAATTCCAGGGATTGATGGCGGTGCATGCCGCCGATGAGGTCGGTGCCGAAGGCGATCTGCGCGCCTTTTTGTTGAGCCGCTTCCAGGACGGCCAAGGCCTGCTCATACAGTCCATTCACCTTGACGAGTTGCTCCGGGGGAAATCCTGACTCCAGTCCCTCCCGGACCAGCATCCCGTAGGTAACCAGGGTCGGCACGAAAAAGGCATGTTTTTCCACCAACAAATCAAGCGTTTCCCGATCAATGAGATTGCCGTGCTCAATGGACCGGACCCCGGCTGTCAGGGCCCGCTTGACGGCCCTGGAGGTATAGGCGTGGGCCATAACATACGTCTCCGCGGCTTCCGCCTCTTCCACGATGGCTCGCATCTCCCCCAGGGAAAACTGGGTATAACCGATGGGATCATTGGGGGAAGCCACTCCCCCGGAGGCCATGATTTTGAGCTGATGCGCGCCTTTCCGGATTTCCTCCCGGGCGGCCCGGCGCACCCCGGTGATGCCGTCGCAGATGCGGCCCAGGGTGCCGACGTTCAAGAAGCGCTGGGGGTATTGATCGTCGCCCCGGGCCCGGGTATCGCCATGCCCGCCGGTTTGCGAGAGGGCATGGCCGCAGTAAAGGATTCGAGGGCCAGGGAGCAGGCCCTCTTGCACGGCTTGGGCCAGGCCCCAATCCGCGCCGCCGGCGTCCCGCACCGTGGTAAAACCCCGGCTTAGCATACCCTTTAAAATCTGGGCAGCCCGGGCCGTAATATAAGCGGGAGACAAACGCCCGATCTTGGCAAAATCCGCCTCCACCGCGGTGACGTGGACGTGGGCGTCACACAACCCCGGCATCAGGGTGCGGCCGGCCAGATCGAAGATAGTGGCCTGACCGGCCTTGAGGGGCCGGTCGCTCACCTCCTTGATGTGCGAGCCTTCCACCAGCACGTGGTGCTCCGGGAGAATTTTTCCGGTAGTCGTATCCAATAGATTGCATTTGCTAAAGAGAATGTCTTTCATCCGCATTAACCTCTTAGGGACTCGATTGGTGGGGTTCTCCTCTTTAAATCGAGATTAACGAAAGCCCGCGGTGGGCAGGGGCGGACGGGAATTGTTGGCCGCCACCCGGGCGCCCCACTCGAGCAAATCCTTGCTGCAGTCATCCCGGTCGATCACCACTTCAATCAGGCTCAGGCCATCATGGTTCAGGGCTTTTTGGAGAGCTTCCTCAGCCTCTCCCTCCGTGGTCACCCGGCAGCCCCAACCGTTGCCGTCGCCGGCATTGAACACTTTGACCAGGTCGGCATAGTTCCAGTTCTTGATGAGGTTGTAAGGGCCGTCGTGGATTTCCACTTCAATGGTGTAGCCGCCGTTGTTCATCACCAAGATGATGGGTTTAAGCCCATAGCGGATGATGGTGGAGATTTCCTGCGCGGTCATCTGGAAGCAGCCGTCGCCGACACAGGCGATCACCCGGCGATCCGGCCGGGCCAACTGATAACCCAGGACGGCGCCCACCGACCAGCCGATGGAGCCGTACTGCATCTGGATCTCAAAGGCGCAGCCCTCCGGCAGTTTCAGATTCATGGTATTGAACCAGGAATCACCGGTGTCGGCGATCAGAGTGGTGTTAGCATCCAGCATACCCTGGATCCGGGCAAAGAGGCGGCGGGTCTGGATGCGAGCCTGCCGATCAAGCGGAGGCTCGGGAACCGTTTCGGTGCGGATGCGATTGAAGGCGGCCAGCGAAGTCTGGTTGGGCTTGATCTTGCCTGCCAGCGCGGTCAGAAATTCGTCAAGACGGACCTCATTATAAGTGGCCCCGGGCAGCCGCAAGAAATCCGGACCGGCCAGAATGAGTTTGGCAGCACTGATTTCTCCGGTATGTCCACAGGAGGCATAGTCTGACAGCACCGGACCGGCAAAGAGATAGACGTCGGCGGATTCCACAATGGACTCCGTTCCCGGGCTGCTCACCGGCCCCCAATAGGTGCCGATGAAGCTGGGGTGCGTCTCCGGGAAAAATCCCTTGGCATTGGGCATCATGGCCACCGCATAGCCGGAGGCCTCGACGAACTCCCGGAAGGCTTCCAGGGCGCCGGAGCTCCTAAGCTTGGCGCCGCCCACGGCCACCGGCTTCACTGCGGCATTGAGCATTGCCGCGGCGTGCTCCACCGCTTCCGCCAACGCCGCCGGATCGCTGCCGGGCCGCCTGAAAAAAGGATAGGGCTTGGGCGCCGGCACTTCCTGGTTGGCCAGGTTACAGGCAATCTCTAGATACACGGGCTTGCGCCGGGCCAGGCAGACTGCCAGAGCCCGGTCGATCTGGGCCGGCGCTTCCTCCACAAAGCGAATGTTGACCGCGGCCACCGTCACGGGTTTGAACATCTCCCGCACGTAATCGTAACGGACTTCCCCCAGGGAATGATGGAGGATCTGGTTTTCCGGTTCCGAATGGGTATTGACCCCGCCGGAGATGACGATGACCGGCAGGTCTTCGGCGTAATGGCCGGCCACCGCGTTGATGGCGCTCAAGCCCCCCACGCTGTAAGTCACCAGCATGGCGGCCGCGCCGTGGGCCCGGGCGTAACCGTCGGCCGCATAGCCGGCATTTAACTCGTTGCAGCAGCTGATCATGGTCAGGTCCTGGTTCTCCAGCAGCCGGTCGAACAGGGCCAGATTGTAATCCCCGGGGATGGCAAAATAGTGGCGTAAACCTATCTGTGCCAAACGGGTCGCCAGATAGCCGCCTACCGTGGTTCTGTTTGCTGCAGCCATGAGGTGCGCCTCCTTTATTATGGTTCCTTAACCTGATTAATGCGGAATCCAAGCCATTATCCAGGTGATCCGGTAAAAAGTCCACCGGATTAAGCCGGTTTCCGTCAATACGCCCCGGGGCATGCCCCTGCTTCGCCGGTATCCTTAGCCTCCCAGCGCGGCAAAGGCCAACGGGTTCGGGATGCCGGCACCAAGGCAGATGTGATCTGGATGGGATTGGCTTTCCGTCATCTGCCTCTAGCACAAAAAAAGACATTTCTTTATCTGGCCCGTAAAATTGTGCCCGAAGGCGGCTTCCTCTTGACGTATGAACCCACCCTCCTGGAAGACGAAACCCGAGAACAGTTTCTTGATCGGTCATGGCTGAAACTGAAGCTGGTCTGGAAGGCGATGTCCCAGGAAGAACACCGGAACCTCCAAGCCCATGCTTACCATTGCGATTTTCCCGAAAAATTCTCTCTCTTAAATCGCTTTATGATATATTTGAGACTTGCGACCCAAGTAGGTTTTCTCCACGGTGAATGTCTGACTGAGTAGCTCCACCGCCTGGAAAACCAGCGCACCCGACAGGAACCGATCCATGAAATGGTGCGATCTCTCTTGTGACCATGCCTCCTTCCCCCAGACGCGGGCCGTAGATGGGGCCGGGTCCTGCAATACCTTCCAGGCCCTGCATTGCGCCAAGCTGGAGCGGCTGGTGTACAAAAACGCGCCCTGCCCTTGCCGGGAGACTGCCGGGAGTAGTGGCGAAAACACCAGTAAGTCCTAAATAAGGCGGGGCCGCAGAGCCTTAGGTATCAACCAAGTTTCCCTTGATAATTCCTCACGGCGCCGGTAATATATAATGTAGCGGAGTTACTTTCGAACTTACAGATAGTTAAGTTTGCCAATTTCCTCGCTCCAGATAATTTACCATCGTTCACCTGGGCCTTGGTCCCAACTGCTGCCGTCAACCTGTAACGCTCTATCTGACCCCGACTTTTGGCTCCCGGAATAGCCGGGAGGGGTAACCGTCAATGGCTCCTTTACCTGCAAAGGCTGGTCTGAACCCTGTCAAAGGAAGGAGAGTGCAGATGGATAAACAGGTTGATGGTATTCCCCGGAAACGGCATCTGCTCTTGGCCGGGTGGGCCCTTGGTTTGCTTCTCCTCTGGGTGGGAGCCGGCGTCGAGGCATGGGCCAAGCCCACCACCGCCTCCCAGGCCCGCCGGGTGGTGGCGACCTGGCTCTCCCTGGACCCCCGGCCCCTGGAAGCCGCGTTGGGTCAGGAGATCGCGGAAGTCCAGGCCTTTCCCGGAGAAACGGCAGAACCGCATTATTTTGTGGTTTATCTGCATTCCGCGGGTTTTGTGGTGGTTTCCGGGGATGACTTGGTGGAACCGATCATCGCCTTCATCTCCCGGGGCCGGTATGATCCCTCCCTGGGTACTCCCCTGGGGGCCCTGGTCAGCCAGGACCTGGCGGGACGGGTGGCCGCAGCCCGGGAGATGGAACAGCAGATCCTGAGGAAGGAGCTGCTGGCGCCCACCGGCGCGTCTGCCAAGGCCCGGCAGAAATGGGAATTGTTGGACCAGTCCGAGGCTGCCGCCGTCCAGTCGCTGGCGGAGCAGGGTCTCCCGGATATTTCCGATATCCGGGTGGCGCCTTTTGTCCTCAGCAAGTGGGGCCAAGATAAAGAGGGGGGGACGAACTGCTACAATTATTTCACCCCTAACAATTACGTGTGCGGCTGCGTCGCCACCTTTATGGCCCAGATAATGCGTTATCATGTTTATCCCACTGCGGCAGTGGGAACGCCAGCCTTCAATATTTACGTGGACGGCGCTCTGTGGCCCAATGTTCCCCTCCGGGGGGGCAACGGCAGCGGGGGACCTTATCAATGGAACGACATGGTGTTGGACCCGGACGCCTCCACCACCGATGCCCAGAGACAGGCCATCGGCGCGTTGACCTATGATGCCGGGGTATCGGTCAATATGTCTTACCGGGCTGAAGGTTCAGGAGCAACTTTCAGCCAGGCCATGAGTTCCTTGCGCAGCCCCTTTGGGTATAGCAATACCATGAAGGGGTATAATTCCGGAACCACTATCCCCCTGGACAGTCTCTACCAGATGATCAATCCCAATATGGACGCCCGGCTGCCGGTAGCTTTTGACATCAGGCGGCCCGGGGGCGGCCATGGGGTGCTGGCCGACGGCTACGGCTACAACTTGGGCACCATGTATCATCATCTCAATATGGGATGGAGCGGCTCCAAGGACGTCTGGTACAATCTGCCGGATATTTCCATCCCCGAATGGGCGCGTTATTACGATACTATTTTGCGATGCGGCTATAATATCTATCCCGGCGGCACAGGGGAGATTATCAGCGGCCGGGTGACCAACACCGATGGCCACCCCGTTGCCGGAGCCGCGGTGGCGGCCACTCGCAGCGGCGGGGGGAGTTATGCCGCCACCACCGACAGCCAAGGCATCTATGCCCTGGCCAAGATTCCTTCGGGTTCCTCTTTCATTCTTCAGGTTACCAAGGCGGGCTACGCCTTTACCCCCAGGCCGGTGTCCACGGGGACCTCCCAGGATGAGACCCTGACCACGGGGAACGTCTGGGGGGCCGATTTCACCGGGAGCGGCGGGCCTACCGGTGCCATATCTCCCATTTATCAATTGCTGCTGTTGAATTAAGAGGTGGATGATCGGGGGCATTACCTGCGGTGTGCGGACGGGGAGGCCCGCCTTCCTTAACGTTTCCTTTTTTCCAGCCGATGTAATATCATGAACCCCTGGGGGTGAAGGAATAGCCTTGCGCCTTTTTCCCCGCCATTTTTTCCTTTGAGGTTGGCTTATGACCTTGCTTTACATCCTGTTAGGATTGGTGGTGGCCGCGCTGGTCGGCCTGATTTCCATTTACAACCGGCTGGTGCGCAACCGGCAGATGGTCCAGGAAGGCTGGTCCGGCATCGACGTCCAGCTCAAACGCCGGGCCGACCTGATCCCCAACCTCATTGAGGCCGTGAAGGGCTATATGGGCCACGAAAAGGGGGTCCTGGAGCAGGTCACCGAACTTCGGACCCGGAGTCTCCAGGCCCGGGACCTAGGGGAGAAAGGCCGGGTGGAAGGGGCCCTGGGCGCGGCCCTGGCCAATCTCTTTGCCGTGGCCGAGAACTACCCGGACCTGAAGGCCTCCCAAAACTTCATCCAATTGCAGCAATCCCTGGCCGACATCGAGGAGCAGATCCAGTTGTCCCGGCGCTACTACAACGGCGCGGTCCGGAACCTCAACATCCTGGTGGGCTCCTTCCCCAGCAATATCATCGCCAATATGTTCCAGTTCACCACCGCCGAATATTTTGAGATCGAGGACGCGGCCGACCGGGCCGTGCCCAAAGTGGCCTTTAGTTAAAGAGCTGTGGCCATGAAGATGCTAAGACCCTTTTTCCTCCTGGCCCTGGCGGCCGTCTGCCTTTTTCCTTTGCTGGCTGATGCCGCGTCTCCCCGGAAACCGGCTCCCTATCGTCAGTCGTCCTACAACCGGGAACAGATCATCCGTTTCCAGTCCTTCATTCAGGTCCATCGGGACGCCAGCCTGACGGTCACCGAGGAGATCAAGGTGCAGACCGCGGGCTGGCGCATCAAACGGGGTATTGTCCGGGAGTTTCCCACCACCTATCGGGACCGGGACGGCAGGACCGTGAAAGTGGGCTTCGAAGTCCTGGAGGTCCTCCGGGATGGAAAAGAGGAGCCTTACCATCTCGCCTCCGCGGTGAACGGCGTCAAGGTTTTTATCGGCCAGAAAGACGTGACGCTCCCTCCCGGGGTCTACACGTATACCATCAAGTACCGGACCGACCGGCAGTTGGGATTTTTTCCGGATTACGACGAGCTCTATTGGAACGTCACCGGCAATGCCTGGGCTTTTCCCATCAATAGCGCCCAGGCGGTGATCGAACTGCCGCCGGGGGCGAAGATCCTGCAGCAGAGCGCCTATACCGGCCCCATGGGGGCTAAAGGGCGGGATTACCAGGTCCGGGACTCGGGACCGCGAAAGATCATCTTTCAAACCACCAGAGATCTGCCACCCGGCTCCGGGTTGACGGTGGCCGTGGCCTGGCCCAAAGGGGTGGTGCTGCCGCCTTCGGGTGTGGACCGAGTGGGCTTCTTTCTCCGGGACTACCTGAATGTGTTGGTGGGCGGCGCGGGCTTCCTGCTGGTTTTGGGGTTTTACCTGGTCTCCTGGATCCGGGTGGGCAAGGATCCGGATGAAGGTACCATCATTCCCCTGTTTGCCCCGCCCCCGGGTTTTTCCCCGCCTTCGGTGCGTTTCCTGATGCAGATGGGTTTCGATGACCGCACCGTGGCTGCGGCCCTGGTGGACATGGCCGTGAAAGGCTATCTGGCCATTGAAAACATCGGCAAAGAATATACCCTCCATAAACGGGGCCAGGGGGTCAAGTCCCTCTCCCGGGGGGAACAGAATCTGGGGGCCAAG
>QZIZ01000053.1 GCA_003599195.1 Deltaproteobacteria bacterium
CCCCCCGCTGGGGGAGAGGGGGTTGATAGCTGATATTTTTTGATTTCTGTTGCTTCGAAAAATCGAAAGGAAGAAGGAACACAAAGATAGAAAATAAGTAAGTAAAATAGTAAAAGGGGAAGAACTGTATTATCGTTAATCTGTTCTTTCTTTAAGACTGTTCATTTCCTACGGGTTTTTATCTATCTGTTGGATATTCCGTCATTTAATCCCCTCTCCCCTCGGGGGAGAGGGCTAGGGTGAGGGGGGCGTCTATGGCCACGCAGCTCGCCCGGGTCATGCGTAAAAACATGACCGATGCCGAAAGGAGGCTTTGGTATCGTCTCCGGGATCGGCGGCTTGGCGAGTGGAAATTCCGGCGGCAGCACCCAGTAGGACCATATATAGTGGACTTTATCTGCATCGAGAAAAAAGTTGTCATTGAGGTAGATGGTGGGCAACATGGAGAGTATGAAGAAGCGGACAGGCAGCGCACCGCCTTCCTAACGGAGCAGGGTTACCGGGTCATGCGGTTTTGGAACCATGAGGTCTTGCAGGAGACGGATGCGGTAATGGATACCATTTTCGGCTCCCTCGAAGACCTCCCCCCTCCCCCCGGCCCTCTCCCCCAGCCGGGGAGAGAGGGAGTTAAAAGTTGATTTATGAATTAAAGGAGGGCAATAAAATGATTCGCAATTTTAGCGAGGCTCCTGATGGAGAAAAAAATGCATTTCGTGCTCTCCAATGCTGGCAGGTATTAATATCTAAATCCGATCTAAAAAGTATTATTACTTACGATGAATTATCAAAAATAATAGGAGTTTTTCGGCGTGGCCTTGGTCCTATTCTAGGCCATATTATGTATTACTGCCAACAGAATAACCTCCCTCCTTTAACTTGCATAGTAGTTAAAAAGGGGAAGGGAAAACCGAGTTATGGTTTCACGGCAGCAACACCAGATGAACTCGATTCGAAGCGTATGGAAGTTTTCGACTATGCTTGGTTCAAAATCATTCCCCCAACAATAGATGAACTCAAAGACGCATGGATAATAGGGGAACGAAAATAAAATCATAAAAATAAATTAGGTGACCATATGCCCAGCCAAGTCTTCTTCATGGACCTCCGGGCCTCCGTCAAGGAGCCCAATTCCAAAAAATTCCAGCAGTTGCTGGCCGCGGTGGATTTGAAGTCCATTATTCAGCGCAAGAAGAAGCGGCCTCTGATGGCCGTGAAGCTCCATTTCGGGGAAAAGGGCAACACCGCCTATATCCGTCCCAATTTTGTGCGTTGGGTGGTGGATGCGCTGTGGGAGAACGGGGGGCGCCCGTTCTTGACCGACGCCAACACCGTTTACGTGGGCACCCGCTCCGAGGCGGTAAGCCACCTGACCACGGCCATAGAAAACGGCTTTGCCTACGCGGTGGTCAAGGCCCCCCTGGTCATCGCCGACGGCCTCACCGGCAAGGCGGAGGTGGAGGTGCCTATCAATAAAAAGCATTTCCAGAACGTTTACCTGGCTGAGGGGCTGTGGGAAGCCGACGGCATGGTGGCCATGAGCCACTTCAAGCTCCACGAGCTCTCCGGGTTCGGGGGGGCCTTGAAAAATTTAGGCATGGGAGGCGCGTCCCGCCGGGGGAAGCTGGCCCAGCACTCCAACATCTCCCCCAAGGTCAACGACAAGAAATGCACCGGCTGCGGAGAATGCATAGGCCACTGCGCCCAGGAGGCCATCCGGATCAACCCGGAGACCGAAAAAGCGGTGATCGACCCCGCCAAGTGCGTGGGCTGCGCCGAGTGCATCCTGGTCTGCCCCTATGCCAACATCCAGATCCAGTGGAACGAATCCATCCCCGTGTTCCTGGAAAAGCTGGTGGAATATGCTTATGGGGTAATGCAGAGCAAGCGCGACCGGGCCGTGTTCCTGAGCTTCATTACCCAGGTGTCGCCGGCCTGCGACTGTTACGGCCACAACGACATGCCCATCGTTGCCGACGTCGGTATCCTGGCCTCCCGGGACCCGGTGGCCATCGACCAGGCGGCCGCGGACCTGGTGAACCAGAGCCGGGGCCTGATGGGTTCGGCCCTGAAAGCGAAAAGCGCGGGCTCCGACAAATTCAAGGACATCTACCCCCAGGTGGACTGGCCCATCCAGTTGGCTTATGCTGAAGAATTGGGGCTGGGCAGCCGGGAGTACGAATTGGTGAAAATATAAACCATGGATGAACGCCGATATACGCCGATAAATATCCGCGTTCATCGGCGTTCATCGGCGGTTAAAAGAGGTCTTAATTATGCTGCCCATTGCCCCCTTAATGATCGAACACCGCCTCATGGAGCGGATGATTGCCCTCATGCGCTGTGAATTGACCCGGATCAAGGAGAACGTCGCGGTGGACCCGGAGTTCGCATTCGTGGACCCCATGTTCATCGACACCGCGGTGGATTTCCTGCGCACTTACGCGGACCGCTGCCACCACGGCAAGGAGGAGGATATCCTCTTCGCGGCCCTGGAAAAAAAGGATATTTCTCCCGAGCATCGGCAGACTATCGAGAAGCTGATCCAGGAGCACGTCTGGGCCCGGGAGACCACCATGGCCCTGGTATGGGCCAAGGAGGATTATCTCCTGGGGAAGGACGAGGCCATCGAGAAAATCTTAAAAAACCTGGAGGAGTTGGTGGATTTTTATCCCCGGCATATCGAATTCGAGGATAAGGAATTTTTCGTCCCCTGCATGTCCTATTTCAGCGAGGCCGAGAAGGCGGAGATGCTCCAGGCCATGCATGATTTTGACCGGGAAATGATCCACGAAAAATACCGGGGAGTGGTGGAAGGGATCGAGACGCGGAAGCCATGCCATAGATAAAAGATTAAAAGATCCACCACGGAGACACAGAGAGCACAGAGATGCACAGAGAAAAAGAAAAGCCATTATCGGCCTTTGGCCGATAATGGCTTTTTTTATCTCCATGATCCTCTGTGTCTCCATGGTAAATCTTTTGTCTTTGTATTTCGCATTGCAAGGCCGCGCTTGCTTTCTCCGAAAAAGGGACTACTGAATAATTAAAGGAGGAGCAGTTATGTTGCCCATCGCCCCCTTGATGATGGAACACCGGTTGATTGAGCGCATGATTGCCCTCATGCATAAAGAGATGGAGCGCATGCAAACCGCCTTAACCCGGGACCCGGCGGCTCCGGCGGTAAATCCCGGGTTTATCGATACTGCGGTGGATTTTATCCGTACTTATGCGGACAAGACCCATCACGGCAAGGAGGAGGACATCCTCTTTATAGAGTGCGCCAAGAAGAACCTCTCAGCCCCACACCGGGCACTCCTTGACGAACTGCTGGCGGACCACAATTTCGGACGCCGGACCACCCGCAGCCTCCTGGAGGCCAAAGAAAATTTTCTCCTGGGGGACACCAACGCTACCCGGGAAATCTTGGACTGCATGGGGAAGTTGGTGGATTTTTACCCCAAGCACATCGATAAAGAGGACAACCATTTTTTTGTGCCCTGCATGGACTATTTCAGCCAGCAGGAAAAGGACGACATGCTGGCCCGCATGTGGGAACGGGACCGGGAGATGATCCACGAGAAATACCGGGGCGTGGTGGAAGGGCTGGAGTAGCAGTGATCAGTGATCAGTAATCAGTGAACTTAGGCGGCCCTAATGAATCGGCTTTTTTTGCTGATTTCTGATCACTGATTACTGATTACTTTTTTCCCTGGCTACTGGCTACTGGTTACTGGCCACTGACCACTTCCCCTGTGTCTCTGTGGTGAAAGTATGGTATAGTTTTAGAATGGTTTACCTAGTCGGCGCAGGCCCGGGGGACCCGGGGTTGATCACGGTGAAGGGCCGGGAGGCGTTGCGGCGCGCCCGGGTGGTGGTCTACGACCAGTTGGCCAGCCCGGAGTTGCTCAAGGAAGCCCCCGTGGACGCGGAAATCATCTACGTGGGCAAAAAGGCCGGGGCTCACGCCCTGCCCCAGGAGGGCATAAACCGGCTCCTGGTGGACAAGGCCAAAACGGGCCTCACCGTGGTGCGCCTCAAGGGCGGCGATCCCTTCGTCTTCGGTCGGGGCGGAGAGGAAGCCCTGGCGCTGAAGGCCGCGGGCCTTCCCTTTGAAATAGTCCCGGGCGTCACCGCGGCCGTGGCCGTGCCCGCGTACGCCGGCATCCCCGTGACCCACCGGGGCCTGGCGTCGCTGGTGACCTTCATCACCGGCCATGAAGATCCCACCAAAGAGGCCAGCGCCATCCCCTGGGACGTATTGGCAAAAACCCAGGGCACCCTGGTCTTTCTCATGGGCGTAAAGAATCTGGAGGACAACTGCCGCCGCCTGGTGGAAGGGGGACGTTTGCCTTCGACCCCCGCGGCGGTGATCGAAAAAGGCACTACCTTGGAGCAGCGCACGGTCACCGGAGTTTTGGGCAATATCGCCGCCGTCGCCAAGAAAGCCGCGATCAAGCCCCCGGCCATCCTGGTGGTGGGGGAAGCGGCGTCACTCCGGGAGAGCCTCAAGTGGTGGGAGTCCCGGCCCCTGTGGGGCAAAACCGCGGTGGTCACCCGCACCCGGGAGCAGGCCTCGGCCCTGGTGGCTCTGCTGGCCGCCGCGGGCGCCCGCTGCCTGGAGGTGCCCACCATGGAGATCGGCCCTCCGGATGACTTTACTCCCCTGGATCAGGCGTTGGGAAGTCTTTCCCGCTACCAGTGGGTTGTCTTCACCAGCGCCAACGGTGTGGCGGCTTTTATGAAGCGGCTCTTCGGCGAGGGAAAAGACGTGCGGGCCTTAGCCGCGGCGAAGATTGCGGCCATCGGCCCGGCCACAGCCAAGGCCCTGGAGGCTTGGGGACTCAAGGCGGACGTGGTGCCGGCCCAATTCAAGGCGGAAGTGCTCCTGGAGGCGTTGTCCCCCCATGTCTCTCAAGGAGACAAGGTGCTCCTGGCCCGGGCCCAGATCGCCCGGGAGGTGCTGCCGGAGGGCCTGGTGCGCCTGGGCGTGGAAGTGGACGTGGCTCCGGTGTACAAAGCCCGGCACGTCACCGGGATTCCCCCGGAGGCCCAGACCGCGTTTCAGGAAGGCAAGGCGGACATCCTCACCTTCACCAGTTCGGCCACGGTGCATAATTTTGCGCTGCTTCTCGGGAAGGAACGTTTCCAGGCCCTGGCCCGGAACGCGGTGACGGCCGCCATCGGCCCGATTACCGGGGGGACCTTGAAGGAATACGGCGTGACTCCCCAGATTCAACCCCAGGACTTCACCATCCCGGCCCTGGCCGCGGCGATTGTCGATTATTTTAATGCCTCCCGGGAAAAATAATAAATTAAAGACTTACTTCTTTTACGGAATCATGGTCTTCATGGTTCTGGTCTGTATTGAAGTATTGTCGCAACTGGCTTTCTTCATTATTTTCGGGAAACGATATTCCGCTGAGAATCTCAGAAATTACGTAGTCCATAAGTATGAAGCCACCGACGGCAAGGCCAATTTTCTGAAGAAGGAAATCCTCCATCCTTACGTCGGCTTTGTCTATGATTTCGGCGATGAAAAGAAGAATTTTCACACCCAGGGTTTTTTCACCAAAAACTCGCCGGTGGCCAAAAAAGAAGAAGGAAAGATGAATGTCGTCGTCCTGGGCGGTTCGGTGGCCGATGGGTTGGCCAAGTATATCGAACAGGCCTGGGAGAAGACCCTCCGGATTCCCATCCGCCTGATAAATCTGGCCACCCCCGGCTTCAAGGAGCCCCAACAACTGCTGGCGCTGACCTATTTTCTCTCCCTGGGAGCGGAATACGACCTGGTCATTAATATCGACGGGTTTAACGAGATTGTCCTGCCCTACGTGGAAAATTACGTGGCCGGGATCAATCCCTTTTTCCCCCGGAGCTGGAAATTAAGGATTACGGAAAATCCCGGCCCCCAGGAATTGGCCCTGATGGGCAAGGTGAAATATTTCCAGGATATGAAGCAAACCAGGCTGGCGGAACTCTCCGGCAGCAGGGTTAATTGGAGTGCCGCCTACGGCTGCATCAAATTGGTGCAATTCATCATCAACAATAAAGAGATTTACAACAGTTCCACCGCGCTGTTTGACTTGCAAAGAAAATCCCCGAAAAGGTTCGATGAATCCGGGCCTCTGGAACAATATAAAGATAGCAATGAGATGCATGCGGCCGCGGCCGAAGTCTGGTATCGCTGTTCCCTGCTGATCAACAGCCTGGCCAAAGACAAGGGTTTCGAATATTACCATTTCCTGCAGCCCGACCAATACCTGGAGGGGTCGAAAAAGCTGACCCCGGAAGAGCAGCGCCTGGCCTTCAACCAGAAACATATCTACCGCCCATCGGTGCAGATCGGCTATCCCCTGCTCATCGCCAAAGGCCGGGAGCTGGTGCAAAACCGGGTCAATTTTTTCGACGCCACCATGGTCTTCGCACCGGTGGAGGAAACGGTTTATTGCGACGATTGCTGCCATTTCAACCAGCGGGGCAATCAGATCGTCGCCGACTATATCATTCAGGCAATAAGGCGGCACAGCAAACTGGAGTAGGGCGCGTCTCACGCGCCGGAAATGGTGCGTGAGACGCACCCTACATTTTCCTGGCCATTGACCACTTTTCCGATGCGTTATCTCCTTTATCTCGGCTATTGCCTCCTGGTGCTGGCGGCGGCCTTCTTCCTGGCCGAGGGGGTGGTGCGCCTCCTGGGCAACCGCCCCTACACGAATTTGGCCCTCCGCTTTGCCTCCGTGGAGCCGGGGGGCCGGCTTTACCAAAGGCACCCCACCCTGGGGTTCGCCCATTTCCCCGGGAGGTATACCTTAACTCTGCCCACCGGCTTTAAGTTCCAGGTGACGCATGGAGACGACGGCCTGAGGATCACCCGGCCGCAAGGGAGCCCGGCCGCCGCAGACTTCAAGCAGATATGGATCTTCGGCTGTTCTTTCACCTACGGCTTGTGCCTGAACGACCCCGACACCTACCCCTGGCTCCTTCAGGAACGCTTTCCGGACTTCGAGGTGGTGAACTTTGGGGTGGGGGGCTACGGCACCATCCAGTCCCTGATCCAACTTCGAGAGGCCCTGGCCGCGGGGCGGAAACCCCCGGCGGTGCTTATCATCGCCTACGCCAACCTCCATGACCTGCGCAACTGCGGTTTCCGGAGCTGGCGCAAGGGCCTTATTCCCCACCTGGAACTGGGGGAGACTTTTTTCCCTCACGCCGGCCTGGACCAGGAAGGCAATCTACAATATGCTTATGTCAAATGGGACTATGCGCCGCTGCCTTTGATGGACCGGTTTGCGTTCCTCCATCGCCTGGAGACCGCCTACAACAGATGGGAAGACCGCTCCCGGCACGGCCGGTTGGTATCCCAGGCCATTTTCCGGGAAATCAACCGCATCTGTAGGGACCATAATATCGTCCCGGTGGTGGCCGATCTGACCTGGGACCGGAAAACCGGAGAGATGTTGGAGTATTGCCGCAGCCTGGGTATGTTCGCGGTGGATATCAGCCTGGATTTTACCCATCCGGACAACAACTTCCTGCCCCACGACGGCCATCCCAACGCCAGGGCCAACCGGGAGTATGCCAGGCGGCTGGGGGATTTTTTAGAGGAGCGGGTATTGCCGCAGGTGGTTGGGGCTAGGGGGGAAATAAAATAATCAGAGGCGTCCAAGCAAAGCTTGGACTGATATTTCACGTTCCCAAGCGGAGCTTGGGAACGTGACGGGGTAAAGAGCTTTCTTCTGGTTCCCAAGCTTTGCTTGGGAACCTCCTTGGATACGAAGCTCTGCTTCGTTTCCCGGTGGTAATTATTTGATTACCGCTTAAAGCCAAGCAGAGCTTGGCACCCAAATTGCGTTCCCAAGCAGTTCAACATGAGCCTTTGGCTCACCCGTAAACCATGAAAAGCCCGTAGGGGCGGACGTCTCGCCCGCCCTGGTAATCCGTACAGGCTTGAAAGCCTGTACTACCGCTTAGAGCTTTTCGAAGCAGTAGTTTTGAAAAATGGAAACCACCCATGAAATGGTGCGACCTCTCTTGTGAGCATGCCTCCTTCCCGGAGGTCCGGGCCGTGGATGGGGCCGGGTCCTGCAACACCTTCCAGGCCCTGCATTGCGCCCGGCTGGATCGGCTGGTGCACAAGAACGCGCCCTGCCCCTGCCCGGAGTCTGCCGTAAAAGATGCGGAGAGCGCCGGTAAATAAGGCTCTCCCCTTCTCCAGCTTTTCCTCAGAAGAGTTCAAGGTTCCAGGTTCAAAGTTCAAAGTTTTAATGTAGGGAATACACCCGCGCACCTGATGGTAGGGGCAAGCGGGGACACCTGCTACGTTTCGAAAAACTCAAAGTTACGACCTCTGCGAAAGTCTCCCCACGTGTCATTCTGAGGAAGCGGAGCGACCGAAGAATCTCGCAGGTGCTTGCAAATACGAGATTCTTCACTCCGCTACGCTCCGTTCAGAATGACAGAAAGTTAATTTCGCAGAGTTCTCAAGTTTAATGTGGGTGTCTGGCACCAAATGATGCGGGCGGGCGGGACGCCCGCCCTGCGTTTCAAAAATTCAAAGTTCAAATTATTATTTCTCAGGTGAGCCCTGTCCAGCATAAAAAGACGGGCGATGCCCTCTCGCGCCTAACAAAACTTCCTCTGAGTCACTCCAAGGATAAAGAAAATATTTTTTGAGGCGGGGATTGCCTGAAAAGGAGGGAATGCCCACTTCTTAATAAGGAATGCCGATCCAAGCATAGGGGAGGGAAGAAAAGATGCAACGGCCGGTACGGCTCTGGTTCTGGGGTTTAATGGCGCTCGCTCTGATTTTGCTGTCTTTTCCCGCCGGTTCCCATGCCCTTCACGATCAGGAGATCATGGCGGCCGCGCATATTGTCAACCTGGAATCCAATCCCGAATGGTTCCGCCGGGGCCAGCCGGTGGACTTCATAGTGAAGATCCGCTATGACGGCGGCGCCCAGGACGGCTTCGATGTGGGCGTCTTCCATGAAGGCCGCCTGGTGGGGTGGAAAACAAATAAGCGGCTCCGTCACGGCATGAACACCTTCCGTTTGCATGATCCCGGCTTCCAGGGAGACCCCGGGCATTACATCGTCCAGATGAGATTCAGGGGCATTGTCTTCCAGGAGAAGCGTTTCAAAACCTCCGCTTATTTCACCATCAACCCGAAAAGACGGTATTGAGAACCGGAAGGGGCGGGTTCGGGTCGTGCCCGTCCCTCAGGCGTTTTCCGTTTTTCGAGGCTTTTGCAAAACGCATAGTTGGTCCTAATTCTCTCTGCGTCCTCTGCGTCTCTGCGGTAAAGCAAGGGAGAATTCACCGCAGAGACGCAGAGTAAAGAAACGCAGAGTAACGATCTTGCAAAAGGCTCGTTTTTCGTTAGAAACAATTTAGCTATCAATATATTATATTGCCAATCTGTTCCATCAGGAAGTGATCTCGGTATTGCGACATTTTAACGTTTCCCTTCTACCAATCCGATGTAATTCTATGAATCCTTGGGGGTTGAAGAGGAGCCGTGCGCCCTCACCGGTCCTCTATCTTTCTCGCCGTGAGGTTGGTTCATGATCGCCCTTTATATCGTCATAGGCTTGGTAGTGGCCGCGCTCCTCGGCGCCATCGCCATTTACAACCGCCTGGTGCGCAGCCGGCAGATGGTCCAGGAAGGCTGGTCCGGCATCGACGTCCAGCTCAAGCGCCGGGCCGATTTGATCCCCAACCTCATTGAAACGGTGAAGGGCTACATGGGCCACGAAAAGGGAGTGCTGGAAAAGGTCACCGAACTCCGGGCCCAGAGCCTCAAGGCCCAAAGCCTGGGGGAAAAAGGCCGGGTGGAAGGGGCCCTGGGCGCGGCCCTGGGCAACCTCTTCGCGGTGGCGGAAAACTACCCGGACCTCAAGGCCTCCCAGAATTTCATCCAGTTGCAGCAATCCCTGGCGGACATCGAGGACCAGGTGCAGCTGGCCCGGCGCTATTACAACGGCGCAGCCCGCAACCTGAACATCCTGGTGGCCTCCTTCCCCAGCAACCTGGTGGCCAACATGTTCCAATTCACCCCGGCGGAATACTTTGAGATCGAAGACGCCGGCGACCGGGCCGTGCCCAAGGTGGCTTTCGGCTAGATAATACAGTTTTCGGTTTTCAGTTTTCGGTTAAAAGAAATCCAATTATCAATAAGTTAGTATTCATGTCTGTTGCCCCTGCAACCAAACCGGCATAAGAGCCACGGCGATGAAACCCTTAGGACGCTCCTTTTTCCTGGCCCTGGCAGCCCTCTGCCTTTTTCCCATTCTGGCCGCCGGAGCCCCGCCTTCCAGGAATGCCAAACCCTACACCCCGCCCGCGTATATGCGGGAGAAGATCCTTCGCTTTCAAAGCCACGTCCAGGTGCATCCGGACGCCACCCTGACGGTCACCGAGACCATCAAGGTGGAGAGCGCCGGGGTGAAAATCAAACGGGGCATTGTCCGGGACTTCCCCACTATCTACCGGCACAAATCCGGAGAGACCGTCACCGTGGGCTTCGAGGTGCTGGAGGTCCTCCGGGACGGCCGGACCGAGCCGCACCATTTGGAATACGCAGCCAACGGGGTGAAGGTGTACACCGGCCAGAAAGACGTCTTTCTCCCCCGCGGGGTTTATGAATACACCATCAAATACCGCACCGACCGGCAGTTGGGATTCTTTCCGGAGTACGACGAACTTTACTGGAACGCCACCGGCCACGGCTGGACCTTTTCCATTGCCAGCGCCCAGGCAGTGGTGGAGCTGCCTGAGGGTGCGAGGATCATCCAGCATAGCGCCTATACCGGTCCCATGGGGGCCAAGGGGAGGGACTTCCAAGTCAGGGAAGCCGGGCCGGGGAAGATCATCTTCAGCGCTACCAAAGACCTGCCTCCCGGCTCCGGGCTGACCATCGCCGTGGCCTGGCCCAAGGGAGTGGTGCGCCCCCCTGGCGGGATGGATAAAATGGGCTACTTTCTCCGGGACCGCCTGCCGGAGGTCATGGGGATGGCGGGGTTCCTGCTGGTTCTGGGATTTTACCTGGTATCCTGGGTAAAAGTGGGCCGGGACCCGGAGGAGGGCACGAGTATTCCTCTGTTCGCTCCGCCTCCGGGGTTTTCCCCGCCATCGGTGCGTTTCCTGATGCGCATGGGCTTCGATGACCGCACCGTGGCCGCGGCCCTGGTGGACATGGCGGTTAAAGGCTATCTGACCATTGAGAACGTCGGCAAGGATTACATCCTGCATAAACGGGACGGGGGCGCCAAGGCTCTCTCCAGGGCAGAACAGAACCTGGGGGACCGGCTCTTCGCCGGGGGCAATGACCTGGAAATGAAGAATAAAAATCATTCGCTGATCCAGGACGCCCGGGACGCGTTGAAGAAGACCCTGAAAAGCGAGCTGGAGAAGGCCTACTTCGTCAGCAATGCCAACTACTTTGTCACCGGCTTGATCCTCAGCGTCCTGGGGGTGGGAGCCGTGGTCCTCGCCTCCATGGACCACGGCGGCGCTTGGGACATCTTCCTCAGGCTGGCTGTCTGGACCGGAGTCTGTGGGGCGGTGGCCTATTGGTCCGTTAACGGCTGGGGCCGCGGTACCGCCTCTGCCGTTAACCCTCTCAAAAACCTCGGGACCGCGGGCATGGTTCTCCTGGCGTTCGGCTTTCTGGCTGTAAGGATTTTCGGCGCACCTTTTTTTAAGCAGAATTTCTCCCTGACCCTGCTGGCCTTGCCGGCGGTCCTGGTGGTAACGAATTTCCTGTTTTATCGTTTGCTCAAGAGCCCCACCCTCTCGGGCCGCAAGGTCATGGATCAAATCGAGGGTTTCAAGCTCTACCTCTCGGTGGCGGAACAAGAACGGTTGAACCTGCTCAATCCCCCGGAGAAGACCCCGGAGCTCTTCGAAAAATACCTGCCCTACGCCCTGGCCCTGGACGTGGAGAATGAGTGGAGCGAGCAGTTCGCCGAGGTGCTGGCCCGGGCCGGGGAAAGGGGCTACACCCCCGCCTGGTATTACGGCGGCTCCTATCGCGACGTGGGGAGTTCCCGGTTTGTCTCCAACCTGGGGAGCGCCTTTGCCGGGGCCAT
>QZIZ01000104.1 GCA_003599195.1 Deltaproteobacteria bacterium
AGATACACGCCGATAAACATACAGATAACTTTTAGACCCGCGGCACAGCTAGTCCTTGAAAATCCTCTCCAAATGCCATAGAATTAACAATTATTACCAATTGTTAGATATTGCCATGGCCAAACTTCCCATTCGCCAGTTGCCGGACCCCGTGTTGCGGCAGCAAGCCCAGGAAATCACCGAAATTAACGGCGAGTTGCAGCGCCTCATCGACGATATGGCCGAGACCATGTACGCCGCGCCGGGCTTAGGCCTGGCCGCGCCCCAGGTGGGGGTGCTGCAAAGGCTCATCGTGTTGGACGTGGCCCACCGGGAGGGGGCCAAAGACCTTAGAGTAATCCTCAACCCCTGCATCAAGTCCGGGGAAGGAGAGGCCGTCCGGGAAGAAGGCTGCCTGTCGGTGGCGGATTTTTCCGCGGAGGTGCGCCGCCACGCCCGGGTCACCGTCACCGGCGTGGACCGGGAGGGCAAACCGCTTACGATCAGCGGCGAAGGCCTGTTGGCGGTTGTCTTGCAGCATGAAATCGACCATCTGGACGGGGTATTGTTTATCGACCACATCGGCCGGCTCAAACGGGGGCTCTATTTAAGGCGGCTGAAAAAACAACTGGCGGCCAAGGGGTAATGAATTCCAAACCCTGGCGCCTGGTTTTCATGGGCACCCCGGCCTTTGCCGCGCCTTCACTGGAAGCTCTGCTGGCCGCAGGCGAAGAGGTGGCCGCGGTGGTCACCCAGCCGGATAGGCCCCGGGGCCGGGGGCAAAAGGTCAGCCCTTCGCCGGTGAAGGAACTGGCCGCGGCCTGGAACCTGCCGGTCTTGCAGCCCGAGAAGCTGAAAGCCCCGGAATTCACGGCCGCGCTCCGGGATTTGGCGCCGGAGCTGTTGATCGTAGTGGCCTATGGCCGGATCATCACCCGGGAAATCCTGGCTTTGCCCACGGTGGGGTGTTTGAACGTCCACGCCTCGCTTCTGCCTCGCCACCGGGGGCCCGCGCCCATCAACTGGGCCCTGATCCGGGGGGAAAAGGAGACCGGGGTCACCATCCAGTGGATGAAGTTTGAAGTGGACACCGGGGAGGTCTTCCTCCAGGAGCGGGTGCCCATCCGGGAAGAAGACAACGCCGGCACCCTGGCCCAAAAATTGTCGGAGCGGGGCGCGGCCCTGCTGGTCCAGGCGCTCGAAATGCTGCGCCGGGGTGAGGCCGTCCGGGAGAAGCAGGATGAGTCGCAGGTTTCTTACGCTCCCCTCCTCACCCCGGAGATGCGCCGCCTTGATTGGGAGCTGCCCGCAAAAGAAGCGGCCGACTGGATCCGGGGCCTGGACCCGAAGCCGGGGGCTTATACTTTCGTTCAGGGAAAAATACTGCGGCTTTTCGGCGCCCGGGTGAAAAAGAGTGAAGGCCGCTTGGCGCTACCGGGCACGGCCCTGGGGCTTGCTCCCCACGGCCTGGAGATCGCCTGCGGGGCAGGCAGCGTCACCGTCGCCGAACTGCAGCTGGCCGGGCACAAACGCCTGCCCGCGGCGGAGTTCTTAAGGGGACAGCCGTTGATTAAGCAGGTGTTGGGATAAATTCGAAAAGTTCCGAGTTTCAAATTCCAGGTTCCAAGTTAAAAGAATAACTGTCTGGAACTTTTCATATTTTTCTGGTGGGCGCCCGAAAGGCGCATTTATGACTGCCATAATATTTAAAACCAGGCAACTCCCCCCCTTTTCTAAAGGGGGCCGGGGGGATTTTATAAGCGCTTGAAAATCCCCCTAAATCCCCCTTTAAAAAGGGGGACTTCAGCACTCTTGGTTTTTGAGCTTACTTTTAATTAATAAGTCTGGTTTTTTGCAGTCAGAAGAAAGGTATGAAAAGTTCATGGGAGTCGCAGCCTTAACTTTGAACCTTGAACTTTGAACTTTGAACAGGTTCTTCAACTTGGAACTTGGAACTCGGAACCTGGAACTTTAAATGGACGAAGCCCCCAAAATCTTAAACGGCGGCAATTCGCTCCGGCCCCAGAAACGCATCTTTCTGGGCCTGCTGGCGGTGACCTGCGTGCTCTTTGCCGCCATCCTGGCCGGCCTCTGGTATGTGCCCTACGTGGGCCTCACCACGCTGCACCCCAGGTTGCCCCTGATTCTGGGGACGCTGTTCGTCATCCTTCTGTTTCTGGTTTTCGTGATCGTCACCATGCTGGCCCTCACCGTGGTTCTGGGCCGGGACCTCTTTTTTTCCAAAAAGCTCCGGGGGGTGGTGATCAAGCTGCTGCTCCCTCTGATGAGCGGCATCGGCAAACTCTGCGGCGTGGACAAAGACGAGGTGCGCCGCTCCTTCATTGCCATCAACAATCAATTGGTTTTGGCCCAACACCTCAAGACCACCCCGGACAAGCTGCTGCTCCTCATGCCCCACTGCCTCCAGTTCCACGACTGCAAGTTTAGGATCACCGGCAACATCGTCCACTGCCAGCGCTGCGGCAAGTGTCCCATCAAGGGCCTGGCGGAGCTCTCCGACAAGTACGGGGTGGGCATCGCCGTGGCCACCGGCGGCACCCTGGCCCGCCGCATCGTGGTGGAGCGGCGGCCCAAGCTCATCATCGCCGTGGCCTGCGAACGGGACCTCTCCAGCGGCATCCAGGACAGCTACCCGCTCCCCGTCTACGGCATCCTCAACCACCGCCCCCAAGGCCCCTGCTACGACACTTTGGTGAATTTGGAGAGGGTGGAGGAGGCGTTGAATACGTTTTTGGTAAAAGGAGAACCGACATGACTAACGGCCATATGGCTTACTCAAGAGAACGGGCGGCAACGGTGCAGGCGGAGTTTATCCGCCGGGTGTATAACTGGATGGCGCTGGGGTTGGCGGCTACGGCCTTGGTGGCCCTGTATACTGCGGGGAGCCCGTGGCTCCAGAGGGTGATCTTCGGCAATTCCCTGGTCTTTTTCGGGCTGATTATCGGGGAACTCATCCTGGTCTTCTGGCTGAGCGCGGCCATCGAGCGCCTGGCCTATTCCACCGCGTCCATGATGTTTTTTGTCTATTCGGCCCTAAACGGCCTGACCCTGTCGGTGATCTTCATGGTCTATACCGAGACCTCCATTGCCAGCACTTTTTTCGTCACCGCCGGCACCTTCGGGGCCACCAGCTTATACGGCTACACCACCAAGCGGGACCTGAGCAGTTGGGGCGGCTTTCTCTTCATGGGCCTGATCGGCATCATCCTGGCCTCGGTGGTAAACATCTTTCTTAACAGTCCCATGGTTTACTGGCTGGTGACCTACGCCGGGATCATCGTTTTTGTGGGCCTGACCGCGTATGACACCAAAAAGCTGAAGGACATGGCCCTGGCCGGTTTTGCCAGTGAAGAGGCGGAGGGCAAAAGCGCGGTCATGGGCGCCTTGGCCCTGTACCTGGACTTCATCAACCTCTTTCTAATGCTGCTGCGGATTTTTGGGAGCCGGCGGGATTAAAAGATAGTTCAAAGTTCAAGGTTCAAGGTTAAGACCTCTGCGAAAGCCCTTTTTTGTCATTCTGAACGGAGCGAAGCGCAGTGAAGAATCTGTCTTCTGGGTGATGAGGACTTCTAATTTGTCTGTAATCATCTGTACGGCCGGGAAAAGCCTTGCCGCCAAAAAAGAGATTCTTCGGTCGCTCCGCTCCCTCAGAATGACAAGCGGGGAGACTTTCGCAGAGGTCTCAAGTTAAGAGCGGGACTCCGAAAAAATTTGGGGGACTGAAAGGGCCCAAGAGTTCCCACGCAAAGGCGCAAAGGGTGCAGAGAAAGGCGCACCCCCCTCACCCCGGCCCTCCCCCCGCCGGTTGGCGGCAGGGGAGAAGGATACCCCCGGGGCGGGGGGAGAGGGAGTAAGTCCGCGGCAATCCTTGGAAATTCTGGCCACTGACAACTTTTCTTGGCCAGAGGCACAGAGGGCACGGAGAATCGCAGTGGGAGGCGTCCCGCTCCGGCCGCCGCATCAAGGCCTTGCTATAACTATCTTAAATCATTATTTAACTTGACAGTACATGGGGAATTTGCGTATCTATATTAAACCAGTCAAGCCAGATCCATCGCCGGGGGGATGGGTTCGGCTGCGGGTCTCTGTTTGCTGAAAGATAGCCGGGCCGGAGGGCCTGCCGGGAAAAGGAATCCTGATGGGGTTTGATCTGACTATTCAGAGCCTGGGCCAGGTCAACTGGCAAAGAACCCCGGCGCAGAAAAAGGCCGATCCGAAGCCGTTTGAGGACCGCGGCCGGGCCTTCGACCTTCCTGCCGCCCAGACCCCGGGAGAAGCGCTGGCGCAAATTAAATTGCTCTCTAAAACCGGGCGCATAGACGAGTTGGTCGCGCTGCTGCGCAACCGCCCCCTGTTCCGAAAAGCCTGGCAGACCCTCCAGCAGTCCCAGTCCCCCGATCCTGAAACCGCGTCCTCTGCTTCTCTGATGCCGGCGCCGGAGCAGTCCGGCTACCCAGTTTTTCAATCAGACTCCGTCTCCCAAGGCCGGCTGCAAACCCAAGACCCTGCTCTGGGGCAGGTCACGGCCGCTTCGGGACCATCCCCGGAAATCGGGGAGGCTGAGAATTTTCCCATCACGTCCTCCAGACCTACCCTGGGCCTGGCTGTCGGCCGCCAGGTTTATGAAACTCAAGCCGGCTACTATACTCAGGAAAGAGCCAATCTGTCCCGGATCAGCCTTAAAGTTTAACATTTTATGAGCGTCTAGTTATCCCTATCAGAGGGAGGGCTGGGGCATGAAAATATTCCGGTTCCTGCTTATTTTCGCAGCATTAGCCGGGTTTGCCGGTGAGGCCTCCGGACAGATCAGCAGCATCCAGCAGGCCGCGAGTTGGGGCTACCAATTGCAGAACGCCGCCCCCGGGGAGTTGGCGGCCTCCGGGTATGACGTCATTGTCATGGATTACTCCCGGGACGGCACTGGCGCCGGCGCTTATGCCGCGGGGGAGATTCAGTCCATCAAAAATCAGGGGAAAATCGTCCTGGCCTACCTGAGTATCGGGGAGGCGGAGGATTACCGGTTTTACTGGCGGGCCTCCTGGCAGCCGGGCAACCCGCCCGCGGTGTATGGAAAGCCGATCTGGCTGGGGCCCGCCAACCCGGAATGGCCGGGCAACTATAAAGTCCTGTACTGGTATACCGGGTGGTGGACGACGGCGCTCAAGCCCTACCTGGACCGCATCCTAGCCGCGGGGTTCGACGGCGTCTACCTGGACATCATCGACGCCTACTGGCATTGGTACGAGCATGCCCCCGGGACCTATACCTTGCGGGCCTCGGCCAACAGAATGGTGAAACTGGTGGAGAAAATCGGGGCCTATACCCGGGGCCAACGCCCCGGTTTTATCCTTTGCCCTCAAAACGGCGAATCCATCATCGACGACGCCTCGGCCGATTATCGCCGCCGTTATCTGCAAGCCATAGACGCCCTGGGGGTGGAGGACCTCTTTTATTACTGCACCAAGGCGGACCAGAAGTACCGTCTGCAACTGCTGCAAAAATATGCCAATCAAGGCAAAAAGATATTTAATATCGAATATATAGCCAAATATCGCTGGACCGAGTATCTGTCCAAGGTCTGTGCAGCGGTTGTTCCCGTCATTCCCTATGCCGGCCGCGCCGACCGGAATCTGGATGAACTCATCCCGGATTTCCCCAAGGCTGACTGCGGCCAGGCGTCTTCTCCAGGCTTCTCACTGCCGGGGGAATGATTTTTCGAGGTGAAAAAGCCTCCGTAAGTGGTGAAAATTTTTCCTTGGCAAACCTTTTATTTCACCCTTATTTGTTTAAATAATGTGTGGCCGCAACCCGCCATGAAACGGTATTTCCGGAACCAGCCAACACTTCGGAAGAAGCTCCCATCATTATAACTATCTTAAATCATTATTTAACTTGACAATTATTCGCATTGTGCCTAAATTATGATTTCCAGACAAAGCTAAACCCATCGTAAGGTGGGGGCGGAAAACTGCGGGTCTCTGTTTAAGAGAGATGGCCGGGTCACCTGGAGACGGGACCCGGTTTTTTTATTCCCTGCCGGCTTGTCATGGTTATCGGAATCTCGGGAAGAATGAGGGAACTCTACTGACGTCTGATCCAACTTGAAAAAACAAGGCCATCCCAGAAGCCGGAAGGCTGACCAGGAAAGGATTCCTGATGGGTTTTGAGCTGACTATCCAGGGCTTGAGCCAGGTCGGCAGGCAAGGAACGCCTGGACGGAATCGAGCCAACCCGGAGTCGGGCCAAGGACGCCGCCGGGCCTTTAATCCCGAAGGGGCCAAGACCCCTAAAGATGCGCTGGCCCATATCGAGCTGCTTTATAAAACCGGCCGCATTGGCGAAGTGGCGGCGCTGCTGCGCCACAGCCAGGCCTATCGCATGGCCTGGCAGACGCTCCAGCTATCTTCTTCTCCCGATTCAGGGGCCGGGGAACTTGCCTCTTTGATCCGGGCCGGGGCCTCGATCCAGGCACAATCCGGCGGCCTTCCTGTCCCGCACCCCGGTTCCGGTCCTGACGGCCAACCCCAAGGCCAAGCTCCAGCAGTGCTGCCAGTAACGGCCGCCCCGGAGTCATCTCCGGAAATTCCGCAGGCTCAGAATTATCCCGTCCCCGCTTCCAAACCTACCCAAAGCCTGGCCGCCGGCCGCCGGGCTTACGAGACCCTAACCGCTTTCTTCGCCAGGGAAAGGGCCGGCTTTCCCTGGTTCAATCTCAGGGTTTAATACAGTTATCAGTTTCGGGTTTCGGTTAAAAGATTGTTCATTATCGCCAGGTTAGCCGTTAAGTTAATTGAAAGGGTATGGATCAATTACTAATAAAATTGATTATCTTTATTAGTAATCTCTTTTTCTAATTTTCTATTAAAAATTTTGTCAACTATATTTATAATAATCCTCCTAATTTCTCTAATTGTTAATTTAATCATCTCCCAAGGATCGAACCTAAAAGAGAAGGTCTTTATTATTCTCTTTTCGTTAGGAGATATAGTCTCTTCTCTTTTATAATGAAGGCCAAGCATGACGCACCCCCATTCTTCATATCCTGAGGTTATCTAAGTATAGGTTAAACCTTTCAATAGGGCCGGAACACCTGCCTAATTTGTTTAACTTGTGGACATTGTATAAGTGAAGCAGGAGTCTTCTTTTGGAGGAGACAGGGGCCGGTGGCCCAGGCGTTTCGCGGGTGGCAGCCATCCGGCCCGTTTCCTGGCTTCACTTCTTCTTTAACTGATCCGCCACCGACTGGATGGCCGCCTGCACCCTCTCCGGGTCCCCCAGGTAGTAATGTTTGATGGGCTTGAGGTCCCCGTCCAACTCATAGACCAAAGGAATGCCGGTGGGGATGTTCAGGGAAACAATCGCATCGTCCGAGACCTGATCCAGGTACTTCACCAGGGCCCGGAGGCTGTTGCCGTGCGCGGCGATGATGACTTTGCGCCCTGATTTGACAGCGGGGGCCAGGGTTTCGTGCCAGTGTGGCAGAAAGCGGGCCACCACGTCTTTCAGGCATTCCGTCACGGGCAGTTCCGCCTGGGGCACGTTCGCGTAGCGGGGGTCGCTGCCGGGATAATAAGGGCTGTCCGGCGTCAGGGGCGGCGGCGGCACGTCGTAGCTGCGCCGCCAGATCTTCACCTGCTCCATCCCGTGCTTCTCCACGGTCTCCGTCTTGTTCAGTCCCTGGAGCCCGCCGTAGTGGCGCTCGTTCAGGCGCCAGCTATGGTGGATGGGAATCCACATCAGGTCCATCTCTTCCAGGGCCAGCCACAGGGTCTTGATGGCCCTTTTGAGCACGCTGGTATAGGCCACGTCAAAGACGAAGCCCTCCTTTGCCAGCACCCGTCCGGCCTCTTTGGCCTCCTCGGTTCCCTTCCCGGAAAGCCCCACGTCAATCCAGCCGGTGAAGCGGTTTTCCTTGTTCCAGACACTCTCCCCATGCCGGAGCAATACGAGCTTATACATCGATCGCGGTCTCCTTACCCCAAGATTATCTTGTTTTTTAAACCGGAAAGGGGGAAGCCTGCAACCTCTTAATACGGTTTTCGGTTTTCGGTTTTCCGTTTCCGGTTAAAAGAATATAATCTAGGCACGGCGATATAAGTAATTGAACATAATTAATCTCTGCGCCCTCTGCGTCTCTGCGGTGATTCATATTTACCGCTGAGACGCAGAGAACACAGAGGAGGTCGGGGATGACTGGAATTCATTGGAGCGAAATGGTTTTTGCCGGCGCCACCTTCTTGGTATTGACCGTTTATCATGCTTACTGGGTCCACCAATTGCACCGGTCACCCTTCCAAACCTACCAGGGTCTCGCCCGGCATCTCCGCCATATGTGGGTAGAGTCGGTAATGAAGGATAAGCGGGACATCCTGTCGGTGCAAACCCTGCGCAACTCCATCATGGCTTGCAGTTTCCTGGCCTCCACGGCCATCATCATCGGCCTGGGGCTCCTCAGCTTCATTTTCAAGCCGGAGCATATTGCAGAAATCCCCTTTGACCCGGCTCAGATTTTTTCCCATATGCGGGCCCTTTTTCTGGCCAAGATCTTGCTGCTGATCCTCCATTTCTTCTTCGCTTTCTTCAGTTTCACCCTGGCCATCCGCTACTTCAACCAGATGAATTTTATGATCAATGTGCCCGTTGATTGCGAACCTATGCTGACCCCGAAGTTTGTCTCCAAGACCCTGGATTTGGGGATGACGCATTATACTCTAGGTATGCGGTCCTACTATCTGGCGGCAGTGGTCACCTTGTGGCTGTTCGGTCCCCAATGGATGTTTCTGGGTAGCCTGATCCTGGTTGCCGTCTTGTACCGGCTGGACCATTGCTGCTATATCGATTACTCCGCGGCCGTCTGTGACATTAAGAAGAAAGAGCAAGTCCAGGAATGAGGTCCCGGCCTGATTACAGTTTCAGGTTTCAATTTTCGAGTTATGATAGAAGGGGCCGGAGGCGGAAGAGCCTTGGAGATCGGCAATCCCCGCTGGGTTTGCCTGCAAGGCCAGATTATTGACCAGACGCCCCATTACTGGCAAAATGGTGTCAAGGCTGTAATCCTACCGGAGGTTGACCATGACCTGTTTGCGGCTTGAGAATCTAAGTGCGGCAGTGCAAGATAAAGTTACTCCCTTTTTCCACGAGATCCTTCAAGCCTCGGGGCCCCAGGTCCATTCCCTTTATCTATCGGGCTCCGTCTTAACCGGGGATTACCGGGAAGGGACCTCGAAGATCGACAGCGTCATTGTTCTTCAGAAAATGGACCTGGCTTTCCTGGATCTCCTGGCTCCCCTGGGCCGCACTTACGGCAAAAAGGGAATCGCCGCGCCCCTGATCATGGACCCCGCTTACCTGCACAGTTCGGTGGACGTCTTTCCCCTGGAATTTCTCAACTTCAAGCTGCTGCACCATGCCCTGTACGGCGAAGACCTGTTTGCAGGGCTGGAGATCGACCGGCAGGAACTCCGCTACCAGTTGGAGCGGGAACTTAAAGGGAAACTGCTCTGGCTGCATAAGATTTACGTGTCGGCCATGGGGGATGGAAAGGTCCTGGCCGCAGACATCGTCCGCCATTTCGACGGCTATCCGCCGCTCTTCCGGGGGATGCTATACCTGCTGGGGAGGACTCCGGCCGCGGCCCTGAAAGGAGACCTGGAAGCGCTGCGCCAGGCGGCGGGCGTGGAGACCGCGGTCTTCGAAGATATATTTGCTTTCAAGAATGACCCGGCCCGATTCTCCCCGGAGGAGGTCTCTCAATTGTTCGGCAGATTTTATCAAGCCACGGAAAGACTGGCCGAGGTGGTGGATGGCCTGCAAAGCTAACAACATGCTAAAGGTCCTTTTTTGTCTGTTATTTTGGGCCTGCCCCGTCTCTCTCCCGGCGGTGGCGCCGCCCATCCCGGCTCACCCGCCCCAATACGTGGTGGACCTGGCCGGGGTGATGGATGCGGGCGCCAGGGACAGGCTCAACGGCATGCTGCGCGACCTGGAGGCCAAGACCACGGCCCAGGTGGTGGTCCTTACCCTCCATTCCCTGGAAGGGGAGCCCATCGAGAGCTTTTCCCACCAGACCGCGGTGAAATGGGGCATCGGTCAGAAAGGCAAGGACAACGGCGTCCTCATCACCGTGGCCGTTAAAGACAGGAAGTACCGCATCGAAGTGGGCTACGGCCTGGAGTCCGTCCTGCCGGATAGCCTGGTGGGGTCCATCGGCAGGAAATATCTGGTGCCGCATTTCAAAAAAAGGGATTTCGCCGGCGGTATTATGGCCGCAGTCTCCGAGATCATCAAAGTCCTGACCGCGGGCCAAGCGCCTGAAGCGGCGCCCGCAGGGCAAACCGCGCTTCCCCAAGAGGAAGACGGAACGGATAGGGTCGTTCTCATCCTGGTTATCCTTGCCGTCGTCATCGTGCCTATAATCCTGATCTGGCTGATTTCCAGGCGGCTGAAAAAGCGGGGTAAGAGCTGGGCCGGCGGCGGCCCCTGGTTCGAGAGCTCAGGCGGCGGCGGCTGGTCCTCCGGCGGCGGGGATTCCGGCTTCAGCGGCGGCGGCGGCGATTTCGGCGGCGGCGGCGCTTCCGGAGATTGGTAGGAGCGGCCATCGGCCACCAAAACTGACAATGGAGGAAATTGGTGAATAAAAACCTGCTCGTTGTTCTGGGCGTTATCGCCCTGGCGGTGGTGATCGGCGTGGGCTGGACCATCAGCGGCTACAACCGCGTGGTGGCCATGGATGAAAACGTCAAAACCGCCTGGGCCCAGGTGGAGAATCAACTGAAGAGGCGCTACGACCTCATCCCCAATCTGGTGGAAACGGTCAAAGGCTACGCGGCCCATGAAAAAGGGATCTTCGAAAATATCGCCAACGCCCGCACCAAATACTTCCAGGCCCCGGACGTCAAGGGCAAGATCGAGGCCTCGGGAGACCTGGAAAGGGCCCTCTCCCGGCTTTTAATGCTGCGGGAGACCTATCCCCAGCTCAAGGCCAACGAGAGCTTCTTGAAATTGATGGACAGCCTGGAGGGCACCGAGAACCGCATCTCTGTAGAGAGGAAGCGTTACAACGACGCGGTGCGCACCCTGAATACCTACATCCGCACCGTGTTCGGGTCGTTCTTTGCGGGCCTGGCGGGGGTGACCAAAGCCGAGTACTACCAAATCCCCGAGGCGGAGAAGGCCGCGCCGAAGGTGAAGTTTTAATTTGAATGTTTTCTCTGCGCCCTCTTCGGCTCTATAGAGAAAGTGGCCAGTGGCCGGTGGTCAGTGGCCAGTAAAACAGGGCAGGTCCGGAGTTACCCCCTCTCCCTCCGCCCAAGGAGGACCCTTCCCCCCTGCCGCTATCTGGCGGGGGGAGAGGGGGGGCCAGACTTTTCGTGTTTTGCGGGTGCGCCGTGAGCCTCTGGAGAACTTTGGCAAAAAAAATTCAAAGCAGTTGTTCACGAGCCATCAGCCCCACAAAGTATGAACAGTTCCAGATCTGCATTCCTTTAACTTGGAACTCGGAACCTGGAACTCGGAACTTTTAAAAACGCAGAGGGCGCAGAGAGTGTTCGTGCGCAATCAATTTGATTAACCCCAACTCCCCCCCCTCCGCCCGGGCCTTGGCCCTGGAGATCCTGGCCGCGGCCAGAAGAAAGGGGGAGTCCGTGGAAGACCTGCTGAGTGGGGCTTTTCTGCGGCATCCCCGCCTGCCCCGGCAGGAGCGGGCCTTTCTGCTGGAGCTGGTCCAGGGGGTGAAGCGCTGGGAAATCCGCCTGGACTATATCATTTCCCGCCTGGCAGCCCAGCCCCTGAAAAAGATGCACCCCCTGGTCCTCCACCTGCTGCGC
>QZIZ01000094.1 GCA_003599195.1 Deltaproteobacteria bacterium
GCGCAAACTCGTGCTCATCATCAACGCCATACTTAAGAACAATCAACCCTGGAATCAATTCGCCACCCAGGTACCTTGACTTGAAAGACAGTCGCTACGATTACAGCGTAGGTACGTTGAAAGGACTGCCCAAGTCTTTAAGCAGTCCGCCTTTGGGCCCCAACGAGGAGTATGTGGACGAGCTGGTTTATGAAAGCCATCCCAACAGCTCCATCACGGGTGAGTTGGAAGAAACCTTCCACTTTGTCTTGGCCACCGGTCGCTACAAAGACAATCGTATTCCCCCCAAGGGGTTCCGCGCCAATGAGGCGGCGGCCCGCCTGTCGGAGACGATCTATAAAGGCCGCGCCGACGGTTCCGGCGCACCCGGGGAAGACTTCTACACTGCGGCCGAATATGCCGGCGGCTATGACGTGGTGCGACGCACCATTACACCGAATGCCACCAGGGTAGAGGTGAGGTTGTATTATCAGACCACGAGCCGGGAGTATGTCGAGTTTCTCCGTGATGAAATCAACGGCGTTCAAAACTTGACCCTGCCCCCCGCGGCTTACATTGTTCAGACCCATCCCTTCTTCTCCCAACTAAAGGCCTGGGGAGACACCATCTTTCAACTATGGGATCACAACAAGGATATTGATGGGGCCAAGCCCTTTGAGATGAAGAAAGCCGTATGGCCCTAACCTGGTGTTAGCCACTAAGAATAATCCCTTCCTTAACCTTAAGGCGGCCTGCGGGCCGTCTTAAGGTTACTTGTTGGGGGTGAAATCTTAATCATTACGGGATGCAAGCCTGACGGCCGGCATGGAAGAGGAAATATGGACAATCTTTCTCACTATTATGCGGTTCTGGGGCTAAAAACAGGAGCCTCTTTACAAGAGGTGAAGATGGCTTACCGGTGTCAGGTCAAGACGTGGCACCCGGATCGTTTCGCCCATGATCCGCAGCGGCAGAGTCAGGGGCAGAAACGGATGCAGGAAATTAACGCCGCCTATAGCCTACTGAAGACGGTGGCCCCGGTTAGTCCGCACAACCGGGTATTTGACGGCAAGTGGGATGATTTATATAGTATTGGTGTTAGTGGCATTGATGATCAACATAAATCGTTTTTTAAAATGCTTAATAATTTCAATACTGATGTTGTATTTTCTTCTATTAAAACAACAGATGATAAAGATATGATGAAAATATATCTATACGTATTAAATTTAAGAAGATATGCTCTTAACCATTTTTTGAGTGAAGAAGAGTATATGGTTAAGTATAATTATCCAAATATTTTTGAGCACCGGAAAAAACATGATAATTTTATAAAAAGAATATTTGCTCTGGAAGAAAATTATTATAACTTCAATAAGTTGTCGCCTGATAATATAAATGACTTTATATCATCATGGCTGGCAGACCACATTATTAGGATGGATAAAGATTTTGGCCAATATCTTAAGGACCAAATAGATAGTTTGTTTATGGTATAACCGCAAATCTTCTTGGTTTGGTATAAGGAAGGAAATTGCGAAGTTGTCCCTGCTAGAGGGCCACCCGGAGGGGGAGATCCTCTATTCTTTTTCTAACGGCAACGGAAATCCCAAAGCCATCTTACCGGGGCCTGGCCCGAGACAGGTCCAGGGCCATCTTTACCTCTGCCAGGTTCAACTGCAGGCGGCGGGCGATCTCCTCGGTGGAACACCCCTGGCGGTAAAGGGTCTCCACCTGGGAGCGTAGTGATATGCCGCTTTCCCAGGGGGGGGCGGATTCTACGGGGGCATAGGATTTGGACCCGGCCCGGGCCAGTTGTTTCTGCAGGGCGGCGGCTTTCTGGTCCATCATGGCCAGAAGCTCTTCCAGGTGGCGGCGCTTTTCCTCGAGGACTGCGGCCAGTTCCGCCATCCGGGCCATATCTTCCCGGGAAGGCTGCTTGGCCTGCAAGTCCAGCATCTGACGGTACCAGGACCTGATTTTCAGCAGGAAAATACCCACCAGGACAATGAGGCCCACTTCCAGGACCATTTGCGCCAAAACCCAGAATTCCAGGCTTTTTAAAGACACGTCACTTCTCCCCCATCAGACTTTGATGTCGATGAGATGTTTGGGTTTCCCGTTTTCCGCGGGAATTTCCTCTTCCGGGGGCGGCTCGGGAGGGGGCTGCTGCCGGTAATATTGGGGCCTGCTCCCCTGGCCGCCCTTATTCCTGAGTTTTTCGCTGATCAAGGTCTGATCCGGGGGGATCACCGGAACCTTGAGCTGGGAATCAATGTCCATGATATTCCTCCTGTTAACGGAGCAAGAGGAAGCTTTGATCCACCTTAACGGCGCTAACCGCCTCCCGCCCCAGGTAGCGGTTTATCAACTGTGTCAGGACTTTTTCCTGTTCTTTCTTCTCCCGGCCTGAATGCGCCTGGTCTTTGGCCATCAAAGAGTCATAGACTATTTCTCTCAAGGCCGGGGCTTGGGGGTCAAAATTCAGCAGAATTTCCGGCTGCGAAAATTCCAGAGCCACCTGGACCCGCCGCACCCGCACCCGGGACCCTTCTTCCATGATTAAAAAGAAGGGCTCCAGGCTGACGGCAGGCGCCGGAGCTGTGGGTTGCTCAATTTTTTCCGGGATTTTCCCTTCCAGGACCGGAGCCGCGGACGGCAGGTCTTTGTCCTCGTCTTGACCCGGGGCCGCATTAACCCCGGCGCCCCCCAGCATGGTCACCGCCAGCAAGAGGGAAAAACACCGGAAAAGCAAAAGGAAAGGCCGCCGGTTCATTTTACTTTTCCCCAGGGTGAAAATGTTCCCGCAGCTTGGTGCGCAGGCGCAACATAGCCTGGGTATGCAACTGGGAGATACGGGACTCAGTGTAGCCCATTATCTGACCGATTTCCTTCATAGTCAATTCTTCATAATAATAAAGAGAAATCAAGAGTTTTTCCTTATCCGGGAGGGCCTCGATGCCTCGCACCATGACCTCCTGGAGCTGGGAGAAATGTACGGCCATGAAGGGGTCCCGCACATTTTCATCCTGCAGAATCTCCGGGATGTCATTTTCCGCCAACTCCGCCACCCCGCTGACGGCCTTCCAAACACCCTCCAGTTCCACCAGGGACACGGATTTGGTTTCATCCAGGAGTTGATAAAAATCTTCCAGATTCATTCCCAGGGATTCTGCCACCTCCTCTGGCTCCGCGGGACGGCCAAGGGTTTTTTGCAACTCCGAGTAAGCGTTTTCAATGAGATGGGTTTTCTTACGCACCGACCTGGGGATCCAATCCAGGCTGCGCAGTTCATCCAGGATAGACCCCTTGATCCGGAACTCGGCGTAAGTCTTGAAACTGATATTCTTGCCGGGATCGAACTTGTGGATGGCGTCTATCAAACCGATGATTCCGGAACTGATCAAATCGTCCAGGGAAATATGGGAAGGGAGGCGCAAAGCCAGGCGGGAGGCGATATATTTAATCAGAGGCGCGTATTGCAGCACCATCTGCTCCTGCCAGGAGTTGTCCACCTGCGCGGGCCAATATTCCGCGGACGCACTAAAAGTGTCGTGGGCTAAGGCATTCTTTTTCATCTCGGTCTCTATCTCTTTAAAAGGCACAGAAATTCTCAAATTTGGAACTGGAGTAAGCGCCGCCAAAAAAATTTGATATTACCGTCCACCTCTTCGGGGCCGGGCATTTCCCACAGACGCTGGGCAATCTGGGCAAAGGACTTGGAGGCCCGGGCTTTAGGGTAAAGGGTTAAAACCGGTTGCTGTTTCAAGACCGACTTGGGCACGGCTTCGTCGTGAGGGATATAACCCAAATACTCCAGAGAGATATCCCGGCCCAGAAAACGCTCCGATACCTTCAGCAGGGTGCGATAGACCGCTTCCGCATCCCGGGGGCTTGAGATACCGTTTACCAGCAGTTTGAAATGGCGTTCATTATGCTGAGTGGCCAAAACCTTGATCAGGGCATAGGCATCGGTGATGGAGGTGGGCTCGTTGTTGGCCACTACCAGCCGCTCCTGGGCGGCGATGTTAAAGAACAGGACGTTCTTGGAGATGCCGGCCCCGGTGTCGATCAGGACTAAGTCGAGGCTTTCGGAGTAGTTGTCCAACTCGTTTAGGAGAAACATCTTCTGGTATTCGTCCAACTCCGAGAGTTCCGGGATGCCGGAGGACGCGGGCAGAATCTTCAGCCCGCCGGGCCCTTCCACCAGGACTTCCGGCAGGGTTTTGCGGAGTTGCAGGACATCATGGATAGTAAACTGCGGGTTCAAGCCCAAAATTATATCCAGATTAGCCAATCCCAGGTCCGCGTCGATCAGGAGGACCTTGAGGCCCTTTAGAGCCAGAGCCAGTCCCAGATTCGCCACCACATTGGACTTGCCCACCCCGCCTTTGCCGGAGGTGACGGCAATTACCCGTAATTGTGGTGCGGATGGCATCGTTATCTCCAGGGATGGATCTTCCATTTCAGGTAACAACAAGGTCCGTTTCATGGAAACTCCCATAATGTTCATAAATTAGCTAATTCCGGCGCTGCAGCAATAGTTCCGTCACCCGCCGCCGGGATGAGAGTTCGATGTCCTCCGGCACCTGTTGGCCCGCGGTAATATAGGACACGGGCACCTGCTGGCGGCAGAGCTGGTTGAAGACACCGGAAAAGTCGCTGGTTTCGTCCACTTTGGCAATGATGTAAGACGAGATGGGGAGAACGCTGAAGCGCTTGATGGCCTTGGCCAGATTACAATCCTTGACGGCGGCGCTCAGCACCAGGTGGTGCTCCAGAGCCGGCACATCCCCCAACTGATGGTGCAATTCTTCCTGGAGGTGGGGAGCATAAGGGCTGCGGCCGGCGGTGTCGATCAACACCAGGTCCAGGTCCGCCATTTTATCCATGGCTTCCAGCAGATCCTGTCGTTGATGCACCACCAACAAAGGTTGGCCGGTGATGCGGCCGTAAGCGGCCAGCTGGTTGTGGGCCCCCAACCTCTGATTGTCCATGGAAATCAAGCCTACTTTCAGTTTTTCAAAGAGACCGAATTTGGCCGCCAGCTTGGCGATGGTGGTGGTTTTACCCACTCCGGTGGGGCCGATGAAGGTCCAGAAGCGGGGCGCGCCCTCTTTGGCTTTCCAGGGGTCCACCACTTCAAAGGCATGCATCAAGTAGCGGATGGCCACTTCTTTGAGGGTGAGGGGCCGTTCCCCGGATTGGGCCAGGAGACTCTGGACATTATCCAGCCAGCGCTGTAAGAAGCGCTCATCCAGGCCGGTGCGGCTGAGGAACCGGTAGAACATGGCCAATTCTTTATGTTGCCGCAGCCAGGAAGGCGGGCCGTTGTGCCGCATCCACTGACGCAGCAAGTCCTTTACTTCATCTAAATCCTCCTGGATCTGGCTGACCGGGGTCCGGAAGGGGGGAAATAAATCTCCCTTGAGATCCGCATCGCCATTTCCATTCCCGTTGCCATTGCCGGGAAAGGCTTCCAGATCCACGGCTGCGGTTACTTCCACCCCGGGTTGGTGCCCCTTGCCGGCCCGCGGTTCTTTAACCCAACGGGATTGAGTGGAGAGAATCACCGCTTCCGGCCCCATCTCCTTCTTGACCTGGGACAGGGCTTCCTTTAGGTCGCGTGCCGTAAATGTCTTAAGCTTCATGGCTTAAACTCACTATTCCCAAGGATTGAATCTTAGCTTCGGTTACTAGTTCATGATGAGAAAGAACCCGTAAAGTGGGCAGATGCCTTTCTACCAGGCGGCGCAGATGCCGTCGTACTCCTGGGGAGCATACTACTATGGGTTGCACATTCTGTGCCGTGGCTTTATCCACCGCTTTCTGCAAGGCGTTAATAATTTCTTGGGCCGTTTCCGGGGCCATGGCCAGATAGATGCCGTAATCGGTTTTTTGCAGGCTGTCTTTGATCAGGTCTTCAATGAAAGAGTCCAAGGAGTAGACCATGATCTTGTTGTCCGGGCTCTCCAGAGGTTTGGTCAGGGCTCGGCCCAGGCGCTGGCGCACGTATTCCGTCAGGATGTCCGGATCCTTGGTGAAAGGCGCATAGTCCGCCAGGGTCTCCAGGATGGTGAGCAGATCCCGGACGGAGACCCTTTCCTGCACCAGGTTTTGGAGCACTTTCTGGATGCCCCCCAGGGACAGCAGCCCGGGCACCAATTCCTCCACCACCTTGGGATTGTTCTGAGCCAAGCGGTCCAGGAGTTTCTGGACATCCTGGCGGCCCAGGAGTTCATGGCAGTGAGTGCGGATCACCTCGGAGAGGTGGGTGGCAACCACGCTGGCCAAGTTGACTACGGTATATCCCAGATGTTGGGCTTCCTCCTTTTTACTGTTGGAAATCCAGAGGGCCGGGAGATTGAAAGTGGGTTCCCGGGTGGGGATACCTTCGATCTGCCGCAGGGCGTCTCCCGGATGCAAGGCCAAATGGTAGCCCACCATCATCTCGCCCCGGGCCACCTCCACCCCCTTGATGAGAATCACGTAACCGCCGGGCTTAAGCTGCAGGTTATCCCGGATGTGGATGGGGGGCACAATCACCCCCATTTCGATGGCAAACTGCCTTCTTAAAGCCCGGATGCGCTCCAGCAGCTCTCCATCCTGCCCCTCGTCCACCAGAGGAATGAGACCGTAGCCGGCCTCCAGTTCCAGCATGTCCAGGGCGAGGAGGTTTTCCATGGGTTCCGGCCCCTTAGGCTTGAGGGGGATTTTTTTGGCTTCGGCTTCGGCGAGATCGGCCTTTTGCTTGGTGGTATGGGCCACGTAAGCCAGACCCCCGGTGAGGAGCGCCAGGGCGATGAAGGGGACGTGGGGCAGGCCCGGGACCAGGCCGATGACGAGAATCATGGCCGCGGCTACGCTCATGGCCTGGGGTTTCAGAGTGAACTGGGCGGCGTATTCATCGCCCAGGGTGGCCTCAGACGCGGCCTTACTGACAATCAGGCCCGCGGCCGTGGACACCAAGAGCGCCGGGATTTGGCCCACCAAACCTTCACCGATAGTCAGAAGGCTATAGGTCTGGGCGGCGTCGCCGAAGGTCATGTCGTGTTGGGCCACCCCGATAATCAGTCCGCCGATGAGATTGATGGCCATAATCAGAATGGCGGCCATGGCCTCGCCTCGGACGAACTTGGAAGCGCCGTCCATGGCCCCGTAGAATTCCCCTTCCCGGGACAAGGCGGCCCGGCGTTTCCGGGCCTCCATGTCATCGATGTAACCGGCGTTGAGATCCGCATCGATGCTCATCTGCTTACCGGGCATGGCGTCCAAGGTGAAACGGGCCGCCACTTCCGCAATCCGGGTGGACCCCTTGATAATAACGACGAAGTTGATGACCACCAGGATCAAGAAGATGATGGCGCCCACTACGTAATTACCGCCCACCACGAAGCTGCCGAAGGAGTGGATGACCCGGCCCGCGGATTCCAGGCCTTCATAGCCGTAGAGGAGGATCAGCCGGGTGGAGGCCACGTTTAAGGAGAGGCGGAACAGGGTGGTCACCAGGAGCAGAGAAGGGAAGATGAAAAATTCGATGGGCCGGATAGTGTACAGAGATAGGAGCAGGATCATCAAAGAAAAGGTGAGATTGAAGCTGAGCAGCAGGTCCAAGACGATGGACGGCATGGGAAAGATCATGACCAGGAGGGTGAGGACCACCCCCAGGGCCACGAAGAGCTCGCCCCTGTGGATGCCGAATCCTTGCATGACGGAGGGTTTTTGGGCCAGGGGCAAGGTGGTCATCTAGCCCCTCCTACGGTGGCGCCCCGCAGACGGTAGATATAGGCCAGGACTTCGGCCACCGCCCGGTACAGGGAAGTGGGAATGCTCTTGCCTACCTCCGCCAGGCGGTAAAGGGCCTGGGCCAATTCCCGTTTTTCCACCCGGGGCACGCCTGTTTCCTGAGCGATGGCAATGATCTTCAAGGCGATGAAGCCCCGGCCTTTAGCCACCACCAGGGGGGCGGTCATATTGGCGCTGTCGTATTTCAAGGCCACCGCGTAGTGGGTGGGGTTGGTGACCACCACGTCCGCCGTCGGCACCGCGGCAATCATGCTCTTGGTGGCCATCTGTTTCATGAGGCTGCGGATCCTGGCCTTGACCTTGGGATCACCGTCCGACTGGCGCATTTCATCCTTAACTTCTTGCTTGGTCATCTTCAGGTTCTTTTCAAACTGGTAACGCTGATAAAAATAGTCCAGCGCGCCTAGGGCCAACAAGGCCAGGACGATGCGGGTGGCAACCCGGAAAGTGGTGCTCGTGAGTTTCAGCACTACCTGCCCCACTTCCTGGTCCATGAGTGGGAATAATGCCGGCAGTTCCTGCTTCACGGAGAAATAGGCCACCGCGCCGATGATGAGAACCTTGGCGATAGATTGCGCCAACTGCACATAGGTGTTCAGGGAAAAGAAACGCTGCAACCCCTGTAGGAGCTGAATCTTGCTAAAATCCGGGGTGATGGTGGAGGTGGTAAAGAGTGGTCCAACCTGTGCGAAAGTTGCCATAATGGCGACCGCAGAAATGCTGACAAAAATAGGAGCCAGCATGCTGAACAGGGTTAAGCCGAAATTCATGAAGAGAGCGGACATCTCATTGGGGTTTACGACCCCCGGACGGATATGCTCCAGGTGGAACCTCAACATCGCCATGACCTTCTCAGCGAGGCTCGGTCCAAAGACCATCAGGCTACCCAGACCGGTGAGGAGCACCAACCCCGCTGACAGGTCTTTACTCCGAGCCACTCTCCCTTTGTCACGGGCCTCGCCCCGTCGCTTAGGAGTAGGTTGCTCTGTTTTGTCCTGATAATCGTCCGCCATTTTTATTCCGTTTTCCGTTTTCCGTTTTCCGTTTTCCGTTTTGTATTTCACGGAAAACGGAAAACGGAAAACGGTCTGTTATCCGTGCCAGGCCCGCAAAACCTGGAACAAGGGGGCCTTAAACCAGGCAAATTTGCCGATCAGGTAGGGGCCCATGATCATCAAGGTCATGGACAGGAAAACCAGCCCCAAAGCGATAGTCACCGGGAAAGCCAGAATCATCACCTGCATCTGGGGGACGGTGCGGGCTATCAGACCCAAAGCAATTTGAGTCAAAAACAGGACCAGGATCATCGGGGCCACCAGTTTTACCATTAGCTGAAACATCAAGGTCCCCATGGGAATCAGAAAAGAGAAGAGACTGGCCGGCATCAAGGGCGCCCCTCCCAAGGGCACCTCCGTAAAACTCTGGGCCAAAACCCTGAGAATGAGATGGTGCCCGTCAATGGCCAGAAACAACACCGTGGCCGTCAACATGAACAAGTCCGCCATCAAGGTGCTGGAATCCGCGCTCTGGGGATCAATGAGGCTCACCATGCCGAAACCCATCTGGATGCCCAAAAATTCCCCGGCCATCCGCACCCCGGAGAAGACAAACTTGATCACCAGGCCCAAAGATAGTCCCAGGAGCAGTTCCCGCAGCACCAAAAGCACCGTCTCCAGCCAGGTTTGGGGAAAAGGAGGCAGGGTTCCGGCCACCACCGGGGTTAAGGCGAAGGAGATCACCAATATGGAGTAGGCCTTGATCTGCTTAGAGACGACGCGGCTGTCCCAGATAGGCATGAATAAAAGAACACACCCTACCCGGATGACCACCAGGAAAAATTGTTGCATTTGCAGAATCAGCCCGGCCATCCGGAGTTCCTTCAGCGCACGTAGTTAGGGATATTTTGGAAAAGATTCACCGTATAAGAAACCAGTTGATTCATGATCCAGGGCAACAGGAGCAGCAGACCCACGAAGATGGAGATAATTTTGGGCACGAAGGTCAGGGTCATTTCCTGGATCTGCGTGGCGGCTTGCACCATACTGATTATCACGCCCACCACCAGGCCGATGCCCAGGATGGGCAGGGAGACCATCAGCGTCACCTGGATGGCCTGCTGGGCCACGCCGACCACCGTATCTGCGTTCATTCATCTTCCCCTTTCCGGGTCACTGAAAACTTTTAACCAAGGAACCCACTATCAGGTTCCAGCCGTCCACCAGGACGAAGAGCAAGATCTTGAAAACCAGGGAAATCATCACCGGGGGCAGCATCATCATGCCCATGGACAGAAGCACCGAGGCCACCACCATGTCAATTATCAAAAAGGGCAGGTACAGGAGAAAGCCGATCTCAAACGCGGTCCGGAGTTCGCTGATCATAAAGGCCGGAATCATGGTGGAAATGGGGATATCCTCGGCAGTTTTGGGCTTGGGCGACTTGGAGATGGAGACGAACAAGCCCAGGTCCTTTTCCCGGGTCTGCTTCAGCATGAATTTCCGGATGGGCTCCAAACCCTTTTTCACCGCCTCGTCACCGGGCATTTTTTGATCAATATAAGGGGTGACCGCCTTCTCCTGGATTTCCTGCCAGACCGGGGCCATGATAAAGACCGTGAGAAATAAGGACAAGGCGATGAGAATCTGATTGGGGGGCATCTGCTGGGTGCCCAAGGCATGGCGCAGAAAGGAAAAAACCACGGCCAACCTGGTAAAAGCAGTAACCATGATCACCAGGGCCGGGGCCAGGGAGAGGACGGTGAGGAGCAACAGGAGCTGCAGGGATAGGCTCAAGCGCTCCGGGGCCAGGAGTTGATTCAGGCCGCCCAGGTCCATGGGTGCGGCCCATCCCGGCCCGGCCGGCAGGCAGAGGAGGAGGAGTAGGGTGAATTTAAAAATGCGGGCCATCAGCCATCCCCCTCCTTCCCATTCTTTGGGAGTGGCCGCAAGGCGGCGTTTCTGTCCGGGGCCGCCTCGGCCTCCGGCGACAGGGAAGTGACCAGCTGTAAGTTATCTCCGGCGCTGGCTAACAGCAGCCGTTCCTTGCCCACCTCCACCAGGATCAATGCCTTCTTGGGAGCCAGGTAGTGGGTAGCCAGCACTTGGATCAAGGGGGACACCCCCTGGGGCCGCAGAAAACCTGACCTCTTCCACAGGTGGAGTCCCAGGATCAGCACTCCCAACATGGCGCAGAGGACGGCCGCCACCCGGAAGAGGTGCTGCCAGAAAGGAAATTCCGGGGTCCCGGCGCCACCGGTGGCAGCAACCCCGGCAGCCTCCTGGGCGGCGGTGCACAGCCAGCCCCAACCCCAAAGAACCCATCCCCCGAACTCCATCATTTCTCCGCCTTAGGTAAGTTGCTTGATACGTTCCAAGGGGCTGATGACATCCGTCAGGCGGATGCCGAACTTTTCATTGACCACCACCACTTCCCCCCGGGCGATGAGCTTTTGATTGACCATGATCTCCAGCGGTTCGCCGGCCAACTTATTAAGCTCGATCACCGAACCCTGGCCCAATTGCAGGAGATCGTTAATAATCATTTTGGCCCGGCCCAGTTCCGCAGTGATTTCCAGGGGGATATCCAGGAGAAGCTCCAGGTTTTGGTGGGTGGCTGGCTTTCTGCTGGCGGGGGCCACGGCTCCGGCGGTTCCAGTGTTATCCGTCACCGGGTCATCCTTGTTATCATTCAGGACCTTTTCCCAGTCATAATCCACCACTCTTTGTCTTTGCTCCCCTTCTTTTGCCATGAGCCTTCCCCTCCCGCTTCCTGCTTAACTTAATTATTTGGTGTATAGAGCATGTTACGTAACTGAAAAGCCTTGGAATTACCGATCCGCCCGGCAGAGCCCAGGAATTTGGGGACTCCTTCTACCTTGGCCAGTAGTGGTTCCGTAACTTTTTTGTCAAAGGTGATGATATCCCCCACCGACAGGTTCAACACGTCACTGGCGTTCATCATGGTGGAGGCCAATTCCACCACCACGTTCACGCTCATGTCGTGGAGTTGCTCATGGATCCTGGCGGTCCAGCGGCTGTCCATCTCCAATTGTTCGCTTTGGAACCCGGAATAGAGCTTGCCCTTGATGGGCTCGATGGTGGAGTAAGGGATGCAGACGGTGATAAAACCGTCGGTCTGTTCCATTTCCACCTGAAAC
>QZIZ01000031.1 GCA_003599195.1 Deltaproteobacteria bacterium
GCGGGGTGGGGGGGGCGCGAGGCCCGCAGTTTTTCTGTTTCCGTTATTATCCAATTGCACCCTTTATTTGGGGGTAATGATCAGGCACGGGGGGAGAGGGGAAATACTTGACATATCTATAAAATATGAACTTGTGGGTAATGATTAGCCCCCCGGGCAGAGGGGGACTAAAACCAGATTTTTGCAAGGGCCTAAATTCATTAAAAATGAATTTTGCAAAAGGCTCAGTGGTCATTGTTTTTTCTGGGCCCGCGAGGCCGGGGGCGAACTCCGCGTCCGCCCCCGGTAGAGGACTAATTCCGATCCCCGCCGCCGCCTCCGGATTTGGAGCCGCCGCCGCCACCACCACCCGAACCGCCTTTATCCTGTCTTTCCTGTTTGCCGCCGCGGCCGTCTTTTTCCGGCCTGGGAGCAGGAGGAGGCGCAGTCGGTTTCCCTCCACCAGGAGGGGCGACTTGCGAAGGCGCGGGCGGCCGTCCCTCAGGGGCCCGTCCGGGACCTCCCTTCCGTTCCTCACGAGGGGCAACCCCGGGGCCTCCCGGTCCTCTTCCCTCCTGTGGAGCCACCCGCTCCGGGCCTTTCCTTCTTTCCGGCGGGGCCGCAGGAGCAGGAGCAGGAGCAGGGGCCGGTTTCACCGCAGGAGCAGGAGCAGGCTTCACCCGGGCCCGGTCAGGCTTGATGCCCCGGAATCCTTCATGCCAACCGGCTCCCTGGCCGCGATGGTGCCTTTCATAGAAAGTCCGGTCATAGCGGTGGCTATGGGTGTGTTGTTTCCAAAACGGGTAGGCCTGATGGAAATGGACGATAATTTGGGGCCGCGTCGTGTACCAGGCGTGCCACTTCGGCGCATACCACTCTCCGGGCCTGACGACAAAGACGGGAGGATAAGCATAATAGGGGGCCCAGCCGAATAGCGGCCCGAAATAGTAGTACAGGACGCCGTTCAAAAACCAGTCACCGTTGTAATAGACCCACGGCGTGTTAGGTCCGACCCAGGGCGTGGCGTAGATATCCGCGGGCGGTGGCGCATAATGATAGGCCTGGGCGTGAGCAGGCGCCGAGACGACGGCGATTGCGCCTCCTCCCAGGAGGGCTGCTATCACCAAGAGGAAAATTACCTTTTTCATGACTGCCTCCATGGTACTTCTTTCCTAGACTATGACCTCGTTACTTAAATAATGTTAATCCCCTCTAATCCCCGGTCAACAAGGAAACCCCAAAATAGGCAAAATTGCCGATGCGGTTAAAATAATGCTTATATCTCCTGATAAAATATCCGCTCCCAAATTGAGACCTCTGCCAATGTCTCGCCATTTGTCATTCTGAGGAAGCAGAGCGACCGGAGAATCTCGTTTCTGGCGGCAAGGCTTCCCCCGCGGTGCCGATAATTACAGGCAGATTAGAAGTCCTGGCCGCCCTAAAAGATAGATTCTTCACTCCGCTTCGCTCCGTTCAGAATGACAAGAGGGCCTTTCGCAGAGGTATCAATTTGGAGCTTTTCAGGAATAGCTAACATCCGAAAGAATTGGTAAATTAATATAATGATCGCCGATCTGCACCGCCGCGCCCTCCTCTTATCCTACTTCACCGTGGGCTATAACGTAGTGGAGGCCCTGGTCTCGCTACTGGCCGGGTACCTGTCGGGCAGCATCGCCCTGGTGGGTTTCGGCCTGGACAGCTTGGTGGAGTCCCTCTCCGGGGGCGTGATGATCTGGCGCTTCCGCCATGGCCCGGGATTGCCTCCGGAGGTGGAGGAGCGCCGGGAACGGCAGGCCGTCAAGATCGTGGGCTACACCTTTCTGGTGTTGGGAGCCTATGTCCTGATGGAATCCCTGAAGAAGCTCTATTTCCAGGAAATCCCCGCGCCCAGCCTCCTGGGGATCATCATCGCCCTGGTGTCTCTTATCGTTATGCCGGCGGTGTTTATTATCAAATACCGCACCGGCAAATCCTTAAACAGCCGCAGCCTGATGGCCGATTCCAAGCAGACGCTGGCCTGCGCCTGGCTCTCCCTGGCTCTGCTCATCGGCCTGGGGCTTAATTATCTCTATGGCTTCTGGCAGGCGGACCCCGTCATCGGCCTGGTGGTGGTGGCCTTCCTGGTGAAAGAGGGCCTGACCGCGCTCAAGGAAAAGAAACTCTGCACCTGCGCCTCTTGCGGCCTGCCGCCCGGGGCGGGGGAGAGAGATTAACCATTATGGACATTCTTGGGTGCGTGGAACGCACCCTACAAAACCTTGAACCTTAAACCTTGAACCATTCCCATAAAATCCTGTCTGATTGCATCGGCGAAGAACTGCCGCCCTGCCAGGCGGCCTGTCCCCTGGACATCCGGGTTAGGGAAAAACTGCGTTTAATGCAGCAGGGCAACATGGCCGGGGCCCTGGAAGTGCTCCTGGAGCGCTGCCCCTTCCCCGGCATCCTGGGCCGCATCTGCACGCACCCTTGCGAAACCGCCTGCACCCGGGGCAACCTGGAAGCGCCCATCGCCATTGCCGCTTTGAAAAGATACGTGGCCGATCTCGACCCGGAAGCGGCGCTGCGGGCAGAAGCCGGCCCCGGCCGGCCCGAGCGGGTGGCCGTGGCCGGCGGCGGTCCCGCGGGGCTCATGGCCGCGTATGAACTGCGCCGCCTGGGGTACGGGGTCACCATCTTCGAGGCGGAGGGCGCCCTGGGAGGCGCTCTACGCTTTTACATCCCCGTTTTCCGCCTGCCCCGGGAGGTCCTGGACCGGGAACTGTCAGTACTCGATAAGCTGGGGGTGGAGGTGCGCCTTCGGACCCGCATTGGCCGGGACCTGCACCTGGAGGAGCTGCGCCGGGATTTTGCCGCAGTCTTTCTGGCCCTGGGGACCCATAAAAGCCTCTCCCTCCAGGTCCCGGGGGAAGACCTCGATTCCGTGGTGGACGGACTCGGTTTTCTTAAGGCCTTCAACTCCGGGCGGCCTCTTGCCGCGGGCCGGCGGGCGGCGGTCATCGGCGGCGGCAGCACCGCTCTGGACGCGGCCCGAGCCGCGTGGCGGAGCGGCGCAACGGAGGTCCATTTATTCTACCGCCGCACGGCCGAACTCATGCCCGCGCCGGCTTCGGAGGTGGCGGAGGCCCGGCTGGAAGGAGTGCAATTTCACTTCCTCTCCATGCCGGTGCGGATTCTAGGGGAAAGACGGGTGCAGGGGCTGCTTCTCCAAAAGACAACATTGGGCGAGCCTGACGCCGACGGCCGCCTCTGTCCTTTGCCGGTGCCCGGCTCCCAATTCACCATAGACGTTGATACGGTAATCACCGCATTGGGGCAGACCGCGGACTTCGGCTTTTTCGGACCCGGCCTGGCCTTCGACACCGCCACCGTCCACCGCCTGGAAGCGGACCCCGTGACCCTGCATACCAAAATCCCCGGGGTCTTTGCCGGGGGCGATCTGGTCACCGGCCCGGCCACGGCGGTGGAGGCCTTTGCCGCAGGCCGCCGGGGGGCTTTGGCCATGCACGCTTATCTGCAAAAAGAGGCGCTCCCCGGAGACCTGCCCCCCTTAACGAGCCGGTCCACGGGTTTGATTGTTGATATTTCGGGAGTGCCGGCCGCGGCCCGGCAAGCCATGCCCGACCTGCCGGTTGCCGCAAGGCGCGTAAATCCCATCGCCGAAGTGGAGTTGGGGTTTTCTGCTGCGGAGGCCCAGGCCGAAGCGGGACGCTGCCTGAGTTGCGTCTGCTCCCAATGCGTCAAGAACTGCACCTTCCTGCAGCACTACGTCCACGATTTTCCTTATACGGAAAAGGGGATCGTCAGGCTCCTGGAAGAAAGGGGTGAAGGCGAGCCGCTCATTCCCTATTCCTGCCATTACTGCGGCCTCTGCCAGGCCGTCTGCCCCAAGGACCTGCACGCAGGGTTGGCATGCCTGGACTGGCGCCGCGATTTAGTGGCTAAAGGGCGCGGCCCTTTGCCCCAACATAAAGGCGTCCAGGATTACGTCAAATGGGGCACCCACCCCATCTTCACCCTGACCCGCCCGGATCCGGCCACAGGCAAGGCGAAACGGGTCTTCTTCCCGGGCTGTTCCCTGCCGGGCTACTTCCCTCACCTGGTGCGGGCCGCGTACAATTACCTCCGGGAGCGGCTCCCCGATACCGGCGTCATCCTCAACTGCTGCGGCGCGCCCAGCATGATGCTGGGGGAGGAAGACGTCCAGGAACGGGTGGCAGCCCGGGTAGCCGCGGAATTTGAAAAGTTGGGGGCCCAGGAGCTCATCGCCGCCTGCACCCATTGCCTCCATACCCTGAACCGCTACCGTCCGGAGATCAAGACACGCTCCCTCTACGAGGTAATGCTGGAACACGGCTTGCCGGACGTGTCCGCGGCGGCGGGCGCGGTCTTTCAGGTCCACGATCCCTGCGGCGCCCGGCACATGCCGGTGGTGCAGGACGCGGTGCGGGAGTTGGCCGCTGCCGCGGGGCACCGCCTGGAGGAGATGCCTCACAATCGGGAGCGCACCATCTGCTGCGGCGCCGGGGGCCTGGTCCCCGCGGTGGACAATCCGTTGGCCAGGAAGATGACCGCGTTCCGCCTCTCCGAGGCCACCCGGGATTTGATAATCTATTGCGCCACCTGCCGGGCCAAGTTCGTCAACATGGGCCATCATTCCCTCCACCTCCTGGAACTTCTTTTCAACCCCAACTGGCCCCAGGCCAAGGCGGCCGCACCCCACAGCCCCGCTAAACGCTGGTGGAGCCGCTGGCGCCTGAAGCGCCATTTCCAGGGGCTTTGATGTAGACGCGAACCTTGTGTTCGCCTTGAACGTCTAGGCGAACCCAAGGTTCGCCCCATACTCACTCCGACAGTTCTCCTCTCCATCAGTAGATGCCCGGAACAGACGTTGCAATTCTGAAACACCTAAAATCTTTAGGAAAAAATTGCTTGAATTCCCTGATTTGTGCTAACATGCGTTTAAAAGATATCGTGTTTCAAGATGAAAAATTCCTAGGGTTTAACCCGGAAAAGGAGGGTCCCGGCACAATTATTTAGGGAAACGGCGGTCAAAGCTTTCGCCTGATTTCTGTATCCAGGAAAGGAGTCATCCCGCCCTGAACAGCAAAAAGGAGGTAAAAAGGAGGCCGATATGAACGGATTGGAAAGGCTGAAAAAGATATTGGGGTTGGGTTTTGCGGCCTCGGAGGAAGGCGTCATCGAGGAAGTGGAGTCCCAGGCCAAGGCCATAAAGGAAATCCGGGAGGCCCTGGGATTGCCCCCCGACACCCCCGCGGCCCAGGTTAAGGAATACCTCAAAACCCTCAAGGCGGAACATGCTGAATTACTGGGCCTCAAAGGTCAATGGGAGGCCCGGGAAAAAGAAGAACTGGAAATGACCCAGTGGCAGTCCCTCTATAAATCCGAGGACTGGCTGGGGTGTTGGATCGGCCTGGGTATCATCGCCGTAGCTATTCTTTATTTTTCTCTTACCGGCCTGAGCTATAAAGCCCCCGGTTTCCGGTGGACCACTGCCACGGAATTTCAATCCCATGTCACGGCCATGGCCCCGGTGGTAGACCAAATAATTAAGCAAGCTGAAGCCAAGGGGGAAACAGCCTTGCTGGCCGAGGCTCAGGCCCTCCAGAAGGCCATCCCCACCAAGGACCGGAAAGCCATCGGGGCCGCGGGCAAGAAAATGGAAGCGGCCGCTAAAAAGGCCAAAGACAAGGACCTGAAAGCCAAGGCCGGATCGGTGGGTAAAGGTTTCGGCGACCAGGCCGGCAGGCTCCCGGACAAGGTTATGTCCGCGGACAATTTCAAATATTCCCTTTATATCTTTGTGGCCTACCTGTTCATCGGCATCATCGGCATGGCCCTCATGGGCCAGCCCGTGGGCTTTTTCATCACCGGTTTTCCCGTCGTCTTTATCATCTCCTGGCTGTCCCTCTTCCTGGCCGGTAACTATACCATACACGAATACGGCCTGGAATATGTGCTCTTTTGCCTCATCCTGGGCTTATTGGTGAGCAATACCGTGGGCACGCCCGGATGGATAAGGCCGGCGGTGAAGACGGAGTTCTATATTAAAGCCGGCCTGGTGATCCTGGGGGCCAGGGTGCTCTTCGGGGTCATCCTCAAGGCCGGCGCCTTGGGGATGGTCCAGGCCCTGGCTGTAGTGGGGATCGTCTGGTACGCGTGCTGGTGGCTGTGCAAAAAACTGGGCATTGACGACGATTTCGCGGCCATGCTCTCCAGCTCGGTGTCCATCTGCGGCGTCTCCGCGGCCATCGCCACCGCGGGCGCGGTGAAGGGCGACCCCAAAAAGCTCTCCTACGTCACCTCCATCGTCCTGGTGTGCGCGGTGCCCATGATGGTGCTCATGCCCATCATCAGCAAGGCCGTGGGCATGCCGGACGCGGTGGCCGGGGCCTGGCTGGGAGGGACCCTGGACACCTCGGGCTCGGTGGTGGCCGCGGGCGCGCTCATCAGCGACCTGGCCATGAAGGTGGGGGTGACGGTGAAGATGTCCCAAAACGTTCTCATCGGCGTAGCTGCTTTCATCCTCTCCGTGGTCTGGACCCTGAAAGGATCCAAGGAAGGCGAGCAGGCCAGCCTGTGGGAAATCTGGTACCGCTTTCCCAAGTTCGTGTTGGGGTTCCTGGCGTCTTCCCTACTGTTCTCATTTGTCTTGAGTGAACCTGTCATCAAGGCCATCGGCAAGCCCGTGCAGGCCCTGGAGGTCTGGTTCTTCGCCCTGGCCTTCACCAGCATCGGGTTGGAGACCAGGTTCATGGACCTGGCGGCCCTGGGCGGCGGCAAACCGGCCGTGGCCTTCCTGGTGGCCCAGGGGTTCAACGTTATCTGGACCCTGATCCTGGCTTATCTCCTGTTCGGCGGGATCCTCTTCCCATCGCCGGTGTTTTAAAGGCAACTTAACCATGTAAACTATTCAGGGCCGGGAGACGATGGAGTCTGCCGGCCCCCTTTTTTTCCATTTTCGTTCCCGTTTTCCGTTTTTTTTTAATAAATTTGAGGCGGCCAGATACGACCGCCCCACCAAAAAAGATTCACTCTTGGTGGGGCGGGCCTCCGTGCCCGCCCTTAAAAATTATTTTGCGGTTATAATCGGTTAGATTTTTAAGCAGTGCAGGCAGGCAGCGGGAATTTTTCCCTTTTCAAAGAAGCGGCGGAATGTGGCGAAGTCCTTGATGTTCCAGATTTTTTCCAAAGGGAGAGCGTTAATATTGCCGAAACTCAAAGGTTGATACCAAACTTCTCGCCCCCCGGCGTAATGAGTGGTTCCCCCCGGCAGGTTCAGATAAACGCAGGGCGATACCCCGCCGTCCGCGGCCACCACCAAGCCCCGGGGCGGGTTCTCCGGGCAGACCCGGCGTCTGCTGCCGGGGTAAGGCAGTTGATAATGGAACTTTAAGCCCCGTTTCTCCCCGTCTGCCGCCACTGTCTGCAAAAGGGCCTCCATCTCCTCATACTCTGCCGGTTCTCTGGGCCTTATGGCTTCCTCCACCAACTCCCCGGCGGCCACGAAATCCAGGGTACTGATCACCACCTGGCTGACCCCGGAGCCCTCCAGAAGCCCGGCCAGACGCCCCAGGTCCGGCCAGCCGGAGCCCAGCAGCATGTAAGCGAGATGAATCTCCGGCTTGGCCCGGCCTTGCCTCTCCTTCACCTTTTGCAGAGACTCCAGGGCCGCCAACGCCTTCTTCAGGCTTGTGCCCGGCCGGAAATAGTCGTTCTTCTCGTCTAGACCGGCCAAAGAAAAGGCCACCACCTCCACCCCCAGTTCCACCAAGCGCTCCATCCGGGGAACATCCAGGAGCATGCCGTTGGTGGTGGTCCCCACCCGGCAGCCCGCTTCTTTGGCCAGCGCCGCCATGGTGAAGAAATCGGGGTTTAACAGAGGCTCGCCCCAGCCCTGGAGATGGACCAGGCCGGTTTGGGAAAACGCCGGGAGAAGCTTCTTGAAGGTTTCTAAAGACAGATGCCGGTCAACCCAGCGGTCCCGGTAAACCGTGCGGGGGCAATAGAGGCAGGCCGCGTTGCAGCAGGTGGTGACTTCCACCTGGACCCAGTCCCAGCGGGGCTTAATCAGATTCTGGAGCCAGCTCCAAGGCAATGGCATCCCTCTCTGAAGTGAGCAGTGAGCAGTGAGCAGCAAGCAGTTGAACACGACTTTGGCTCAACCGTAAACCATGAAAAGCACGTAGGGCGGGCGTCTCGCCCGCCCTGGTTATCCGTTCAGGCTTGAAAGCCTGTACTACCGCTTAGAGTTTTTCGGAGCAGTTCCTCATGGGCCTTTGGCCCACGCGTAAAGTCTGAAAAGCTGGCCCCCCTTGCTTCGGCCCTCTCCCCCGCCAGTTTGCGGCAGGGCGGGAAAGGAGACCCGCCAGGCGGGGGGAGAGGGGGTATCCTCGCAGCATGCCTTGGTTTTTACTGACCTCTGACCCCTGGCCCCTGGCTCCTATCCACTGCTTACTTCTTACAATAAAAAGGGCCGGAGTCAGAAGCCCCCGGCCCATTAAATTCAGGATGCGTGATCGCTTGTCTGTAGTTATTGTTCCCGCACCATCTGCCGGGGGCCCATCATGCCGCTGGGCCGCCAGTCCTTGGGCGGACAATAATCGGTGAGGCGGTCCAATTCTCCCATCTCCTTCAGGCGGTCATAAATCATGGCCCAGACGCAGGGGACGTCGCACTTCAAGACCGCGGACACTTCGCAAAGACCTCCCTGGGACCCGCCGCAGGGACCGTTGAGCAACACCTTGGCGCACCGGGTCACCGGACAAAGACCGGCGGTGGACCCCAGAATGCAGTCGCCGCACCCCCGGCAGCGTTCCTGCCACAGGCCGTGGTCAGCAGTCTCGCCGATAAAAGTGGTATTGATCCCCGGGAATACGGGTTTTCCCGGCAACCTCTCCGCCAGGCTCTGCACTCCCGCGCCGCAAGCGATGGAGATCACCGCTTCCGTGGCCTCGGCCTTTTCGACGATGTCCAGCAGGAAGTCGTGGATACACTGCCGGTCCACGCTGATTTCCTGGATCTCTTTCTCTTTGCCTTCCAATTTGAAAGCCATATCCAGGGCCGCGGCCAGCTCCGCCACCTGCTTGCGTCCGCCGGCCAGGCATTCCGCGGTGCACGTGTCGCAACCGGCAATTAAAACCTTATCATAAGCCCGGACCATATCCTTGATTTCAGAGAGGTTTTTTCTTTCCCCAACAATCATATCGTCTTCCTTGCCCAAAAATTACGGGAGGTCGCCCACCCTCCCGTGTAGGATGCTTAGATAATCAACTATATATAAATATAAAAGAATAGGGGTAGGGAAAGCAAGCATTTTCCCAGCGCCGTGGTAAAGTAAGCAGTAAGCGGTGAGCAGTAAGCAGTAAAAAGAGGGAGAAGGTTAATTTTTTTGTTTTTAACTGCTCCCAGCTCCCAACTCCCAGCTTACTGCTCACTAACAAGGCACAGGCAAGCCATCTTCCTCCAGCGCCTTAACATAGCCGCTGATAGCCTCGCGGATGCTGGAAATCGCCTCTTCCTTGGTCTTTCCCTGGCTGATGCAGCCCGGCAGACTGGGACATTCAGCCACCCAATAGCCATCCTCACCGGGGTAAATAAACTCCTGTCTCATAAGATCCCGCCTCATGAGAATCGCAGGGCGGGCGTCTCGCCCGTCCGCTAACCGGCACAGGCTGGAAAGCCTGTGCTATACCGCTTAAAATTTTTCGGAGCGTCTGTTTCCGAACCTTGAACCTCGAACCTTGAACTGGCCCTATAACCCCAGGAATCCCCGGACCTTGGCCAGCACCCCTTCCCGGCTCTCCGGCGCAAACTCCCACATGGTGGTCTGCTGGGGCGCGTCCTTGTCGTCGTCCTGGCAGTCTCCGAAGCCGCAGACCGCGGGTTTGTCCCGGGGCGGCCCCAGGACTTCGGCCAGGCTGTCGGAAATCCCGGCCATTTCCCCCTTGACCGGCCAGACGCTCAGGACCACGTGGTCCCGGGCCACCCGCACATGCAGGTTCAAGGCCCCTTCCGGGTTGGTGTGGCCCGCTTCCAGGCCTTCAAAATTGATGCCTCTCCGGTCTTCTTTCACGGTGAAATCGAATTTTACTGGCAGCGTCATTTTTTGTCCTTTATCAGCATCGTGGCAGCTTGTAACCCGCTGACTGCCAACTCGCTGGATGGTCAGATTTCCTGATCCGACATTATATACTTAAACCTGCAAAAAATAATCGAACATAATTATCTCTGCGCCCTCTGCGTCTCTGCGGCAAAAAGCTTTGCCCTTCACAGACGCTAAAGGCGTAGAGAAATTATGAATGCGCATTTTCTCTTTGAAATTTTTCAATTTCCACGCTATTAAAGGGGGATGTAAAAAAAACCTAGACCTTAAAAACCAGTCGGAACCCGAAAAATAGAGAAGGAGAAGAGCATCATGGCCAAAACAGCAGCAAAAGAGGCAGAAAAACGTTATTGCTATGCCTTTGAGGAGGGCGACGGCAAAAATAAGAAGCTCTTGGGAGGAAAAGGGGCCGGTCTCTGCACCATGACCCAGATCGGGCTGCCAGTGCCTCCCGGCTTTGTCATCACCACCGAGGCCAATATTGAATATCTGGAAGGCGGGGATAAGTTTCCCCCCGCCCTGATGAACGAAGTCCATGAATACATGGAGGCCCTGGAGAAAAAGACCGGCAAAGGCTTCGGCGATCCCAAGAAACCTTTATTGGTTTCAGTGCGCTCCGGCTCCGCTCTGTCCATGCCAGGGATGATGGACACCATCCTCAACCTGGGTCTCAACGACGAAACCGCCAAAGGGATGATCGCCCTCACCCAAAACGAACGCTTCGTGCAAGACGCCTACCGCCGCTTCCTCCAACTCTTCGGCAAAATCGGCCTCGGGGTGCCCGACGCCGAATTCGATAAGATTTTTGAAGAGACCAAAGAAAAATACAAGGCCCACGTGGACACGGAACTCTCCGCCGAGGCCCTGGCCGAAGTGGTGCAGAAATTTAAGGACGTGATCAAGCGGATCACCGGCAAACCCTTCCCCCAAGACCCCTGGGCCCAGCTCTTTCTGTCCATCGAGGGGGTCTTCAAATCTTGGGAGGGTAAACGGGCCGTGGACTACCGCCGCCAGTTCAATATCACTAAGGACATGGCCTACGGCACCGCAGTGAATATCTGCACCATGGTCTTCGGCAACATGGGCAACGACTGCGCCACCGGCGTGGGCTTCACCCGGGACCCGGGCACCGGTGAAAACGTGCTCTACGGCGATTATCTGATCAACGCCCAGGGCGAAGACGTGGTCGCGGGCATCCGCACTCCCCGGCCCTTAAAAGAACTGCGCACGGATATGCCCGGGGTCTTTAAAGAATTGGAAAAGATGCACAACATCCTGGAAAAGCACTACCGGGAAGTCCAGGACTTCGAGTTCACCATCGAGCAAAATAAGCTCTTCATGCTCCAGACCCGGAACGGCAAGATGAACGCCTGGGCCCTGGTCAAGACCTCGGTGGACATGGTCAAAGAAGGGTTGATCAACGAAGAGGAGGCCCTCCTCAGGATTGAGCCGGACATGCTGGAGCAGTTCCTGCACCGGCGCATCGACCCGGATTTTAAGCAAGAGCCCCTGGCCGTGGGCATCTCCGCTTCTCCCGGCGCGGCCATCGGCAAGGTGGTCTTCGACGCCGACCGGGCCGAACGCCTGGGCAATGAAGGGGAAAAGATCATCCTCACCCGCATCGAAACCAAGCCCGAAGACATCCACGGCTTCTTTGCGGCCCAGGGCATCCTCACCAGCCGGGGCGGCAAGACCTCCCACGCCGCGGTGGTGGCCCGGGGCATGGGCAAGCCC
>QZIZ01000135.1 GCA_003599195.1 Deltaproteobacteria bacterium
GCAGCCCAGGTTTTTCGGAGAATTTAACCGTCATAAAAGTACCGAAATCATCCTAAAATAGGGGACACATCACAATTGTAATGGTTTTTCAACAGCCTGTTAGAAAATTGAATAGCCGAAGGGAAATCCCAAAAATCCTCCATAAAATATTTTGGGCTGCGGATAAGACAACAGAAAATTGTGACAGAAAATTAATTTGCCGATGTGTCAATTTTTGGTGAAGAAAAAAATTGGGGGGAAATTGGGGAAAAAGCTTGACATAAAATTAGCAGAGTGCTAACTTTCCGCTCCATGCCTCTGAAGCAATGGATTGCCCAAGAAGGAACGACAGGACGCCGCCGCCTCTTCGAGGCCATCAAGGCCGAACACCCTTCGTTCTCGCAAGCCAGCCTGACCAATTATATTCAGGGGCAGAGAATCCCTGACTTTGAGGTGGCCAAGATCATTTCCGAGGTCACCAAAATCCCTGTCTTTCTGCTTTCATGGAGATTCATCAACAAGGCAGGGAGTTAACGCCATAGTCAAAACCCACCGGCTTAATAGCCGGTTAATTATTTATAACACACTGAAATATCAACTATAAATAGCCGATCGAGTCAGTAACTCGAACGGCGGGAGCATGTCTAAAAGCATTCATCCCTAAATCGGACAAAGGATTATTCAGGATGAGCGATCCTCCCGCCTGGTACGTCATCCAGACCCATAGTCGCAAGGAAACAAAAGTAGATAAAGCCTTGGCCCGCCAAGGCCTGGAAACCTTTCTTCCCAGGATCACCATTCCCAGCCGTCGACGGGACCGGAAAGTAATTTTGAATGCTCCTTTATTCCCTGGATATCTATTCCTCCAAGCGAACTTGGACCCCGTAATTTTTAATCAGCTCATCAAAGTTAATGGGGTAATTCGCCTCCTGGGTAACGGCAGCCCCACCCCCTTAACAACTGAGATTGTGGACTCTATCAGAGCAATTGTGGAGGGCGATAGGCATTTCTACCCCTGGCGGTACCTGGAGAAAGGACAGCAGGTGCGAGTGCTTGACGGCCCCCTGGCCGGAACCATCGGTGTCATCCAAGGGCGTAAGGAAAAGAAGCGCCGTCTCATCGTCTCGGTGGAACTGTTCCGGCGTTCGGTGGCAGTGGAGTTGGCTGACGATGCGGTGGAGCGGTGGTCATGAGCAGGGGATGGTCCTTGCCTATTTGCTTGCTAACCATATTATCCATCAGCGGATGGGCATGGAGTCAGGCAGGCAAAACGTTTCAGGAGGAACCGGAGAAGCCATTTCTTAAGCCATATTCACCTGAAAGCAATAACCAAAGTCTCGATGTCTCTCTAAAAACAAACACTATCAATAATAACAAAAGAAATATTGATAAAACCTCAATTAAAGCAATAAATAGTCCCACCACAAAATCATCCAAACCTACTCTCGGACATCATCAAAAATCGGTAATTCTGCCTGACAGCCAGAAGATAAGTGTTGCAGGAAGCAGCATGAGTTTCCAAGGATATAATCAGAACCATACAGCGGGAACGGTGGCATTTTTAGATGGATATTTATTAAAGTCTCTCCAGGATAAAAGAATAGTAAGAAAGAAAGCCGATAATGAAAGCTCTGATGATAATCAGTTCAAAAAGAATAAAGGGGCTTTCGTAAAATAACATGATAAATATTTCTATGAAATTTAACCATATTATTCTCCCTTCGACCAATTATATAACAGTCATAACGAAAATTAGAGGGGACGAAACATGACTGATAAATCAATGATAATAGATGCTGGCAGAAAAGCCGGTGCAAGGACTTTTCCCCGAATCCCTAACTGGAATGTGATTGTCTTGGGGGTCTTAGCGTTAGGTCTGCTGTTATGGGGCTGTGGCGGCCCCTCCCAGCAAGTGCTGACAGCCCAGGCGCTGTCCCAGAGGCAGGCTCCTGATCCCAAGCAGGCCTTGCAAAACCAATTGATGGTTCAGGCTACCCAGGCTTCTTTGGTGAACTATAAAGATTATAAGGTGGGACCGGAAGACCAGTTAGTCATCGAAATCTATGGCCAGGACAAACTCAACCGGGAGCTTCGAGTCAGCGGCCAGGGGGAGATCACCATGCCCTTGGTGGGGGTGGTTAAAGTGGCCGGAATGACCCCCCAGGAGATCGAAAAACGCCTGATTGAATTATACGACGCCAAGTACCTGATTAATCCGCAGATTACGGTGGCAGTCAAGGAGTTCCGCTACCAGCGGGTGGCAGTCACCGGCGCGGTGGCCAAACCGGGGTCTTACGAGATCATCGGTCCCCGCACCTTGCTGGAAGTCTTGTCCCTGGCCGGGGGGTTTATCAATCAAGGCTATCCAACCGGAGGTGGGGCACAGGCTGGAGACGTAGTCAATGTCATCCGCCACCAAAACGCCCCTGATATTGTCAATAGTATGAAGTCATCCGCTCCCAAGCCCTTTGCCCCCAAAACCGAAACCCTGGTCATTGATCTGCGCCGCCTGGTCAGCGGACAGGAGCCCCAGTTAAATGTCATGGTGCGTAACGGCGACGTGGTTAACGTCCCCTTTGCCGGCACCGCCTATGTCCTGGGGGGAGTGAAGAAGCCGGGGAATATCGCGGTGAAAGAAAATATCACCGTCTCCCAGGCCGTGGCCATGGCCGGGGGGATCGATCCCATCTTAGGCACCAGCAGCATCACCATCATGCGCTTTGATGAGAAGGGCAAACCCATCAGCATCATTACCAATCTGGACAGCATCATCGCCAGAAGTGACCCCGATCTGCCGCTCAAAGACAGCGATGTGGTGGTGGTCAATGAAAGCACCTTAAAAAAGAGCCTCTATATTATCAGGACTCTGCTGCCTATCCCCAGTGGCTCATATAGCATGGCAGGCTTTTAGATCATACCCAGCAACTAAACCGGAGCTATAACCGATGTCAAATCATGAACAGCCCCCCATGGTAATGCCCCCTTACCATTCTCCCGTGGCACGCCCGTCTCCGCCGCCAATGGATAGTGATTATTATTCGGAGATGTCCCACCGAGGACGAGACTTACAGGAATATCTGCATATCCTGTTGAAACGCAAGTGGTGGGTTATCGGTACCTTCCTCGGTGTATTCTTGGCCGTGGCCCTTTATACTTTTTCTCAGACGCCCATCTACCGGGCTGCCACTACCCTGCAAATCACCCAGGATAATCCCGGCTCACAGGTGACCGCGGACGACAAACTTTCACGGCTCATTGGCAGCGACAACCTTGAGAAGTTTCAGCAGACCCAGTACAAGATTCTGGAAAGCTTTTCCCTGGCCCAGCGCGTCTTGCAGGCTCTGAATCTGAAGGAAAATCCCTATTTCAGATCTATGCGTGAGAGAAATCCAGAAAAACCCGAGTCCGAGATTGAAGAGACGATGGTAAACCTCCTTTTAGCAGATATAGAAGTCACTCCGGTCAAAAATTCCTACCTAGTGGAAGCGGCCTTTAAATCCCCGGACAAGTTTCTCGCCCAAAGGGTGGTTAATGCCATTGCCGATGAGTACATGTACCTATCCATTGACCGGCGCAACGAGTCTTTCGCCCTGGTGAGGAAATGGTTGGATAAGCAGCTCCAGGAAATGGCGGCTAAGGTGCAGGAGGCCCAAAAGAAGCTTTATAAATTCGGGCAAAAGACTGACATTTATACCTTGGAAGACAAAGACAATGTAGTGGTGCAGAAATTCATCGACCTGAGCAGCCTGCTCACCAAGGCCCAGGCCGAGAAAATAGCCAAGGAAGCGCAATTTAACCAGATTAAGGAAAAAGGCCCTAATGCTCCGCTGATCGTCAACCATCCCCTGGTGGCCCAACTGCGCCAGCATTTGGTGGCTCAACAAGCAAAGGTGTCGGCCCTGCAGAAGGTTTTTCGGGGCGAACATCCGGACCTGCTGGCCGAACGGGCTAAACTGGCCGAATTACAGGGCCGTCTCCAGGCTGAAGTGCAACGTCTTCAGGAAAGCGTTAAGGCGGATTATGAGGCGGCCAATCGCACCGAAAACCTCCTGAGCGAGAGTTTCACGGCCCAAAAGGGCCAGATGGCCAAACTCCAGGATAATCTTACCGATTTTCAGATCCTGAAACGGGACGCCCAGACCAATGAGCAGCTTTACCAGGCCCTCTTGGCCCGGGTCAAGGAAGCCAACATCGCGGGCACCATGGTGCCTTCCAACGTAGCGGTCATCGATCCGGGGCGGTTGCCTGACAAGCCCTTCAAGCCCAAAACCAAGCGAAACCTTGTCCTGGCCGCAGTCTTGGGCCTGACCTTGGGTATAGGCATGGCTCTCCTGTTGGAACATCTGGATGACTCCATCCAATCCGTAGATGACCTGGAAAGGGCTTGCAGTTTACCGTCGCTGGGGCTTGTTCCCTTGCTAAGCACTAATGGTAGAATGAGCCTCAGCCGCAGTAAAAAGTCCGAGGTGCTGGGAATCAGGCGCTACTTCCCCTACCTCCAGCGGAGTGGCCGGAGCGATGCGGAGGCTGGGGATATGGATTTAGTCGTCTATAACCAACCCCAGTCCATGGTCAGTGAGGCCATTCACCACGTCTACTCTTCCATCATGCTCTCTGCTTCGGGCCGGCCTCCTCGCGCTATCATGGTCACCAGCCCTAACCCCGGAGATGGGAAAACCACCCTTGTTTCCAATTTGGCTTCATGCTACGCCTTGAATGAACGGCAGGTAGTCTTGGTCGACTGTGACCTGAGGAAACCCAGGCTCCACAAAATTTTCCATCTGGATTCCCAACCCGGTCTGAGCAATTATCTGACCGGCAGCGCCGCCCTGGAAGAGATTCTCCGGCCCACCGACATCCCCAGCCTGAAAATCATCACCGCGGGAGCCAAGCCTCCCAACCCCGCTAATTTACTGAACTCTGAGACCTTTAAAGAGCTACTGACGCTACTGCGGGAACGGTTTCAGCACATTATTATCGATACGCCGCCGTTGCTGGGCTTTGCCGACGCCCGGTTTGTCTCCGCCCTGGTGGACGGAGTCCTGCTGGTTGCCAGGCATAATATCACCCCTAAGAGCGCCGGCCACCTGGCTCACCAGCTCTTAACCCCGGCCCCCGTATTGGGCGCGGTGTTGAACTGCGTGGGCTACTACGGCCATCCGTATGGCGGCTATTATTACCATTATCATTATAAATATTATTCAAAATACTATGGTGACCAGCGAACCGATTAACGGCTAACTGAAGCATAACCATTAAAAGCAGTTCCGCAATCGGGTTCGATCTCAGCAATATTTCGCAAACCCCGCGAATAAGGCAGTCCCTTTTTTCTATCAGTTTCAACAATAAAAAAATCTCTTCTAACTAACATCGGCATCACCACTGCGGCTACCCCATCTATGCTTGCCCAATTCCACAATCGGCGATTTTACCTCGTCTTGGCAGCCGACCTCTTTATTTTTATTATGGCCTTTTTAGGCGCATATCTGTTGCGGTTTGACTTTGCCCTGGAGCCAATCTACCGCTCACAGATATTGAAGCTGTTGCCGTTTCTCTTGCCCGGCAAGATCATTATCTTCTTTCTCTTTGGCTTATACCGAGGTATGTGGCGATACACCAGCAGAAAGGATTTGTGGCGGCTGGGGCAAGCCAGCTTAATTTCTATGCTATATTACGTTATTGCTACATCCTATATTTATGGCTTTCAAGACGTCCCGCGATCGGTTTTTCCGATGGACGGCTTGCTGACGTTAATACTGAGCGGTGGCCTGCGTCTGGGCATTCGCTTCATCTACTCAAGACCATCTAAGAAATTCAACAGCCCCCAGCCCGCTTACCTCCCCAATCGCAGCAACCGTAGGCCAAAAGGAAAATCCCTTCTTATAATTGGAGCCGGCGACGCCGGCGAAAAAATGGGTCGGGAGATTCTGGACAATCCCGGCCTCCACTATCACCTACTGGGTTTCCTGGACGATGACCGCAGCAAGTGGGGCCGGAGTCTGCACAGAGTGAGAGTCTATGGCGGCGTGGAGATGCTTCCGGAAGTTATCGAACGCGAACAACTCGATGAAGTGCTCATTGCCATCCCCTCCGCCACCGGCTCCCAGATGCGGCGCATTAATGAGATCTGTAAGAACTGCGAGGTTCATTACCGGACCCTGCCGGACCTAAGCGCCATCATCGACGGCAAGGTGAGCTTCAAGAGCCTGCGGGATGTGAAATATGAAGATTTACTGCGGCGTCCGCCGGTGAACCTGGATACCACGGAGATCAGCCGGTATCTACAGGGCAAAAGGGTGTTGGTGACCGGCGCCGGAGGCTCCATCGGTTCGGAGTTGTGCCGGCAGATAATCCGTTTCGAGCCGGCGGCACTCATTCTGGTGGAGGCCAGCGAGGGGAATCTTTACGGCATTCAGATGGAATTGCAGCACGAGCTGAACTTTCACCGTTACCGCGGCATCCTCAGTCGGGTGCAAAACCGGCCCTTGATGGATCACTTATTCAACCTCTATCAGCCGCAGCTCATTTTTCACGCCGCGGCTTACAAACATGTGCCCATGTTGGAACAAAACCCCTGGAAGGCGATTACAAACAATGTCTTGGGCAGCCAGGTGGTCATGGAACTGGCCATAAAATACAGGGTGGAGCGTTTTGTGCTGGTGTCCACGGACAAGGCGGTGCGGCCCACCAATGTCATGGGCGCCAGCAAGCGCCTGACCGAATTGTTGGTGCAGTCGTTTCACGGGAATGGCACCCGCTTCATGGCAGTGCGCTTCGGCAATGTCATCGGTTCCTCCGGCTCAGTACTCCCCCTGTTCCGGCGGCAGTTGGAGCAGGGCGGCCCGATTACAGTGACCCACCCCGAAGTAACTCGCTACTTTATGACTATCCCCGAAGCGGCCCAGCTTATATTGCAGGCCGGGCAATTAGGGGAAGGGGGAGAAATCTTTATCCTGGAAATGGGCACTCCCGTCAAAATCGTCAAGATGGCGGAGGAGTTGGTTCGACTTTCCGGCAAAGAACCGGGCAAAGACGTGGACATCATCTTCACCGGTCTGCGGGAGGGGGAAAAGCTTTACGAGGAGCTTACTACCCCGGACGAAGGGATCGTGGCCACCAAACATGAGAATATCCTGGTTCTCAATCCCAACGGTTGGAACGGCAAAAACAGCCAGGCCGAGTTTACCCAGTGGCTTGGCAGAACCCTCGAGGATCTTTACGTGACCGCCAGAACTCACGACGTCCAGGCCCTTAAAAGCAAAATCAGAGAAATTCTTCCTGAATACGTTCCCCAACCGATGTCAAGTATGCGCTGCAGTTGAAAACGGCTAAATACAGTATGACTGCGTCCATTATTATGGCGAGTCAGCGTGGAATTGGAGCTGCTGATGAGTCTCCTTTTCGGCTAATAGTCAAACTATAGCTGCACCGCTGCAGAAGGTTCATGAATTTCATGTAGATAAAATACCTCCCCGCAGGTGCGGCAAGAATCAAAAACAATGAATGACTCGGTTCCTCCGCTGTGTTCCGTCATTATTCGTTGCTGCAACGAAGAGCGGCACATTGGCTTATTGCTTGATGGCCTCATACAGCAAACTGCGCGGGGTGTGGAGATCATTGTTGTCGACTCAGGATCCACCGACGCTACACTTTCCATTGCCGCGAGATATCCGACAAGAATTATTTCTATCCCCCCGGAAGAATTCTCATTCGGTCGCTCCCTTAATCTCGGCTGCCGACAAGCCCGGGGGAAATTTCTAGTTTTTGCCAGCGCCCATGCATATCCGGTCTTCAAAGTCTGGTTGGAAAGGTTGCTCGCACCTTTTGCTGATCCGAATGTAGCCATGGTATACGGCAAGCAACGGGGCAATGAAGTTACCAAATACTCAGAGCACCGGGTATTTGCCAAGTGGTTTCCCGATCAATCCGACCCGAACCAAAAACATCCCTTCTGCAATAACGCCAATGCCGCTATCCGGCGAAAGGTGTGGGAGAAGCTGCCCTTCGACGAGACCTTGACCGGCCTGGAGGACATCGACTGGGCCAACCGCGCCATGCAATCTGGACAAAAAATCGCTTACGCAGCCGACGCAGTGGTGGCGCATGTTCACAATGAGACACTCACGGGGATCTATAACCGTTACCGGCGGGAGGCCATAGCCTTAAAACGCATCTTTCCCCAGGAAAAGTTCAATCTGAAGGATTTTGTTTATTTCTTTATTAGCAACGTACTAAATGACTACTTCCACGCCGGGCATGATGGTGTGCTGTGGAATAATCTGAGGAGTATCGCCGTCTTCCGGCTGATGCAGGTTTGGGGGACTTACCGGGGATTTTCCCAGAAGGGGCCGGTGAGCAGCAAGCTCAGACAGACTTTTTACTACCCGAATGGCTGGAGGCTTTCCTCGCCCGGCGACCTCCAGGAGCCAAGCCCGACACATCGCATTGATTATAATTGTCAGCCCATGGAGGGACGGGTTATTGAGAATCCTTGATATTTCCGTTCTCCTGCAAAATCCGATGCCCGTTTGGCCCGGGGACGAGGAATTTCGACTGAGGCGCACCAAGCAACTGGAAGCAGGGGATGCGGTCAATGCTTCCCGTTTGGAATGCAATGTCCATGCAGGCACTCACGTGGATGCCCCCCGACATTTTCTGGAAAAAGGATGCACGGTCGAACAGTTGCCTCTGGAAATATTAATCGGTCCGGCCCAAGTTGCCTACCTGCCTGAGGTAAACGCCATCGGCGCGGAAGACCTGGCAACCTTAGCCCTGTCTCCGGGGACGGGACGGCTGTTGCTGCGGACGCGCAATTCGGAGCTGTGGGCCGCGGAGATTCCTGATTTTAGACCGGACTATGTGGCCCTGACCGCGGAGGCGGCGCACTGGCTGGTAATAAACGGCATTCGCTTAATCGGGATAGATTATCTGTCCGTACAGCGCTTCCAGGATAGTCGACTGACCCATCAAGTTCTGCTGGAAGCAGGAGTTATCATTCTTGAGGGATTGAACCTGGCAGATGTGGCCCCTGGGGTTTACGAACTGATCTGCCTGCCTCTCCGGTTGCGAGGGGCTGAGGGAGCGCCAGCCAGGGCCGTGCTGCGAACCCTGACGGCGAAAGAGTAAGCTATGACCAAGGGGAGCAAGATCGTCGCCCTAGTGCCCATGCGCCACGAGAGTGAACGGGTGCCCGGCAAGAACTATCGGCTTTTTGCCGGTAAGCCGCTCTACCATTATATTCTTGAAAGCCTCTTGGCTTGTCCCCTTGTTGCGGAAGTGGTCATAAATACCGATAGCCGGATAATTATGGAAGGCGTATCCCAATACTTTCCTCAAGTCCGCCTGATCGAACGACCGGATTATCTCCGGGGGGGCTCGGTGCCCATGAATGAAATCCTTATCTATGATGTGCAACAGGTGGAGGCCGACTACTACCTGCAAACCCACAGCACCAACCCGCTGCTACAAGCTGGGACAATTTCCCGGGCTATCCAGCGTTTCTTGGCCAGTTATCCCGGGCACGATTCCCTTTTTTCGGTTACCAGGGTGCAGAGCCGCTTTTGGGACGAAAGTGGCAGGCCCATCAATCACGACCCGAAGGTGCTTTTACGCACTCAGGATCTGCCTCCGGTGTATGAGGAAAACTCATGTATCTATCTGTTCACCCGTCCGATTTTGGAGAAAAGGCGCAGTCGTATCGGGGAGCGGCCATTTCTCTTTAAAATCGAGCGCCATGAAGCCTGGGACATCGATGAAGAAATAGATTTTCAAATTGCGGAATTCTTATATCTCAAGCGTCAAGGAGGTTAGTGGCGGTCATGGCTTGGAAAGTCCTGATAACAGCACCATACATGCAGCCGGCGATTGAACGCTTCCGGCCGGTATTTGTTGAGAATAATATTGAATTACTGGTCCCTCCGGTTAAGGAACGCCTCGGGGAAGCAGAACTGATGGAATGGGTGGCCGATATTGACGGGGCAATCTGCGGGGATGACAGCTTTACCGCAAGAGTATTGGCGACCGCGCCTCGCTTAAAGGTTATTTCCAAATGGGGAACGGGCATTGACTCCATCGATCAGGCCGAGTGCCAGCGGCGGGGTATTGCCGTGCGCAACACCCCGAATGCCTTTAGTGAGCCGGTGGCCGATTCGGTCCTGGGTTATATGCTGTGCTTTGCCCGCAATCTTTTCCAGATGGACCTATTCATGAAACAGGGTGTTTGGGAGAAAATCCCAGGGGTTACCTTGCGGGAGCGCACCCTGGGAGTCATCGGCGTCGGGAACGCGGGCAAGGCTGTGGTGCGTCGCGCCGCCACCTTCGGGATGCGCCTCATGGGAAACGATATTGTCCAGATGCCGGCAGATTTTATCGCGGAAACCGGCATTGAGATGGTTGCCAAGGAAAGCTTGCTGCGTCAGGCTGACTTTATCAGTCTGAACTGCGACCTCAATCCCACCAGTTTTCATCTGCTGAGCGAAAAAGAATTCTCCCTGATGAAGCCCACCGCCATCTTGATCAATACCGCCCGGGGTCCGGTGGTGGATGAGTCGGCCCTGATCAGGGCGCTTCAGGATAAACGGATTGCCGGGGCGGCGCTGGATGTGTTCGAAGAGGAACCCTTGCCGGTAAACAGCCCCTTATGCGCCATGGATAATGTCTTGCTGGCGCCCCATAACGCCAACAGCAGCCCTGAGGCCTGGGAACAGGTGCATCGCCGTACGATAGCGAATCTGCTGGAGGAATTACGGAAGCACCACCGATGAAACGCGTCGCTGTGATTACCGGGGTATCGGGCGGTATTGGAAGGGCCACGGCCCGCCTTTTTGCCGCCCAGGGATGGCGGGTCACCGGGATCGATTGCCGCCCGGGGGCCGCCCCGGAGGTCCACCGCTTTTTGCAGGCTGATCTTGCCGATACCACCGCCTCTGAACAGATCTTCGCTGAAATCACCGCCGCTGCCGGCCGGATTGATGCTTTGATTAATAATGCCGCGGTGCAAATCTGCAAACCCTTGCTCGAGACCACCCCCGCGGAGTGGGATGCGGTCATGGCCACGAACTTGAGGTCGGTGTACCTCGCGATCCGCCACGCCCATCCCCTCATGCGCGCCCGGGGCGGAGCCATAGTGAATGTCAGTTCGGTGCATGCGGTGGCCACCTCCGCGAATATCGCCGCTTATGCCGCCAGTAAAGGAGCCCTGCTGGCCCTGACCCGGGCCCTGGCCATCGAATTTTCCCCTGACAAAATACGCGTGAACGCGGTTCTCCCGGGGGCGGTGGACACGGAGATGCTGCGCGCCGGCCTTAGCCGGGAGCAATTCCACGGTGACAGTCCGGAGGAATCGGTCCGGCGTCTTGGCGCCCGGCACGTCTTAGGCCGGGTGGGACGGCCCGAGGAAATTGCTCGGGCCATTCTTTTTCTGGCCGATGAACAGCATTCCTCTTTCATGACCGGACAGGCCCTGATCGTGGACGGCGGCGCCACTGCCAGGCTGAGCACGGAATAGAACGACATCGTTTGGAGGCTTCACAGTGTCAGCATTTAATTCATTACTGCGAAAGATTGGATTGCACTATGTTCTTAAGTCGCTATATCTCGGTGTCAAGAATAGATTTGTGTATTCCAAGTCTCGTATTGTATATGCGGGCCACTCATTCACTATGCTTGGTCTTGGTGGCGATTTTGCAGAATCAGTTAGATTCATTTCTGTCCGGTTAAGCCCAGGCGAGGCATAACTGGTTGTTAGCATTCATATTATCCGGTGCCGGACCGGGCGGTTCAAGGAGTTCCGGCACGGCG
>QZIZ01000147.1 GCA_003599195.1 Deltaproteobacteria bacterium
CCGGCGTTCCATACGGGGTACCAGGCACGACCCTGACCTTCACCCACGGACCGGGGCCGGAAGACGTTGACCACACCGCCGCAGGCCACGATCATGGCTTTGCATTTGAAAACATAAGTCTTGTGCTCACGGACGCTGAAGCCCACCGCGCCGCATACCCGGTTGCTGTTGTTCTTGTCGGTCAACAGCTTGACGATGAAGACGCGCTCGTAGATGTTTTCCATCCCTAGGGCGTTCTTGGCGGCTTCGGCCACGATCACCTTGTAGGATTCGCCGTTGATCATGCACTGCCATTTACCGGAGCGGACGCACTTGCCGCCGTCTTTCAGGAGGGGCAGGCCCTCGTCCCGGGCGGTCTGGCCGTCCACGGTGTGGTTTTCGGCGTCTTTCTGCCAGATGGGGAGGCCCCAATCCTGGAAGTCATGCACGGACTGGTCGACGTGGGCGCCCACGCTATAGACCAAGTCTTCCCGGATGATGCCCATGAGGTCGGTGCGCACCATGCCGACGTAATCGGCAACCTTGTTTTCGGGGCCGACATAGGTGTTGATGGCCGACAGGCCCATGGCCACGGCGCCGGAACGATCCAAGGCAGCCTTGTCCACCAGGGTTACTTTCAAGCCAAGACCTTTGGCATAAGCCATAGCCTCAACCGCGGCGCCGGTGCAGGCCATACCGCCGCCCACCAGCAGAAGGTCGGTCTCGATGGTTTCTACCGCGGGTTTCGAACAAAAAGACCATTTACAAAATTCTCTTTCCAGAGCCATATCTAATTGACCTCCTTGAATTTTCGCTGCTGTGTGGACTACTCGGTGCGGGCCGGGCCGGTGTAGAAACCGGGCTTCTTCAGATCATCCGCGGTGGGCATGGTCTTGCCCTTGAAACATTCAATGGAACCTTCCGCCGTGGTGCGGATGGGGAACTTAAACCGTTTCATGGTCTTCTGATCCCGGAACTTAATGGTCCACATGATGGAGTCCGTGCCCCGAAGGGGGAAGGTGCTGGAGCCCAGGGGCATGATGTCCGCATAGTGCCGGACTTCGATGGCCTGCTGGGGGCAGATCTTTACGCAGTTGTAGCATTCCCAACACTGTTCCGGCTCCTGGTTGAAGGCCTTCTTCTTCTCGGCGTCCAGGACCATCAGGTCATTGGGGCAGATGTACTGACAAGCGGTCTTGTCCAGGGCTTTGCAGCCGTCACACTTTTCCACGATTACAAAACTCGGCATACCAAAAACCTCCTCATTAGGGTTAAAGCGGTTAACTTTATGCTTTCATGGGAGGGGCGGCAAACCGTAGCCGCGCCCTCCCAACTTGACGCCTTACTTCTTGGCCGGGATGTCGCCGGTGGCGAAGCCGTGAACCTTGATCTCCACCTTCTCGGTCAGGGATGCATAGTATTTGCGGAGCACCGCCAGGACTTCCGGACGGCTGAAGTCCGCGGGCACTTCCCCGCCTTCGGAGAGCATCTTCCGGAGCATGGTGCCGGAGAGCATGAGACGGTCTTCTTTGCCGTGGGGGCAGGTGCGCATGCTCGCCATGCCCCGGCACTTGTGGCAGAAGAAGGTCCAGTCGATGTTCAGGGGTTTCAGTTCCAGGGCGTCTTTCGGGATCTGGGTAAAGATCTTCTGGGCGTCGAAGGGGCCGTAGTATTCGCCCACGCCCGCATGGTCCCGGCCGACGATCAGGTGGGAGCAGCCGAAGTTCTGGCGGAAGACCGCGTGGAACAAGGCTTCCCGGGGGCCGGCGTACCGCATATCCAAAGGATAACCGGACTGGATGCAGGTGTCTTTCACGAAGTAGTACTGGGTCAGGACATTGATGGCCTCGGTGCGCACTTCCGCGGGGATGTCGCCGGGTTTCAGTTTGCCCAGGAGCTGGTGGATGAGCAAGCCGTCGCAGACTTCGATGGCGATCTTGGCCAGGTACTCATGGGAGCGGTGCATGGGGTTCCGGAGCTGCAGGGCGGCGATGGTGTTCCAGCCCTTCTCCTCGAACATGCGCCGGGTTTCCCAGGGCCGCATGTAGAGGCCGGGGTACTGTTTCGGGAACGGGCCTTCACTCCAGACTTTGCACACGCCGCCCAGGTTGACTTCCTCCTGGCCCATGACCATGCGCACGCCGGGGTGCTCCATATCGTTGGTGGTGAAGACCTCTTTGCACTCCCAGGCTTTGTCGATGGTATACTTTTCGGTGACCTTCATGGTCCCCATCATCTCTTCCGTCTCTTCGTCTACCAGAAGGACTTCCTGGCCGATCTTGATGGCATCGGCCTTGCCTTTGTTGACGGACAAGGTGACGGGGATGGGCCAGAAAGTGCCGTCCGTGAGTTTCATGTCGCCCACGGAGCCCTTCCAGTCAGCCTGGCCCATGAAACCGTCCAGCGGGGTAAAACCGCCGATGCCCATCATGATGAGGTCGGCAGTTTCCCGGGAGGACATGGTTACCGCGGTGAGTTCCTTGGCCCGCTTTTTCTCTTCGGCTACCTCAGCCTCGGAAAGCAGCAAGGGTTTTAACTTCTTCTCTTTACCAAGTGGATTTACTAAAGCCATCTATCTTCCTCCTCGGGATTTTATTGATCAAAGTTCTGGCAATTAATAGAAATGTGAAAAATTTCACATGTCATTCAGATTCTCAGGTTAATTCATATCTAAAATCTTGTCAATATATTTTTCACAAATTTTATTTTTCTCGTTGACTGTCATAGCACCCCGCAAATCCGCATCAATTCTAATTCCCATCCAGCAGGCGGTAGACCAGGGTAGTTTCCCGGCGGCCCCGCAGCACTAACGGGGGCACCGCCTCAAAGCGGAATCCATCTTTCACTTCCAGATAGGTGGCTTCGCTCACCAGGGTGTCCGCCTCCAGTTCCTTGGTGAGTCCCTGGAGCCGGGAGGCCACGTTGACCACGTCGCCCACCACCGTGAAATCCATGCGTTTGTGGGAGCCGATGTTGCCCACAATGGCTTCTCCGGTATTGATGCCGATGCGCATGCCTTTGATGGGAGTGAACCCCTGTTCCTGCATTTCATGCAGGCGCCGGTGCATGGCCAGGGCGCAGGTCACGGCCTGGAAGGGGGCCTCCGGGACTTGCACCGGCGCCCCGAATTCCACCATCAGCGCGTCCCCCAGAAACTTGTCCAGGGTCCCCTGGTGCTGGAAGACCAGTTCCACCATCTCCGTAAAAAAGTTGTTGAGCACCTCCACCACCTTCTCCGGTTCCATCCTTTCCGAGAGGGCGGTAAAGCCTTTGATGTCCGCAAAGAGGACCGTGACCTGGCGGCGTTCTCCGCCCAATTGCAGCAGGCCCGGGTTATTCAGGATATCGGCGCACATCTGGGGGCTGACGTAACGGGAAATGGTATCCCGGAGCAGGTGCTTTTCCTCATAAAGGCGCAGCCGGCTCCTGAGCGTCGCTTCATGGCCCGCCTCTTCGGCAGCGATCTCCCTAAGCAGCCGCTGCAACTCCGGATCCTCACTCTCCTGAGCCAGAGCCAGGTAGCTTTTCCGGGCCTCGGTCTCATGAGAGATGGCCAGTTCAATAGCCTTCAAGATATCCATTTCCATTTCCAGCACTCCTCATCGGTTTAATTGCCATCTTCGTTAAATTAATCATCTCCTCCGGAAGTTTCACCCCTTTTATTAAATAGTCGGATTTCCTTTGAGGTGGGAAAATAGATTGGGTTCCTTCGCTCCCTGCGCGAAAATTACCCGAGAAGCATCCTTGCCGGACTTATGTCTTCCAAACTTTGGAACTTGGAACTCTTTAAAAAGAGGATTGGGAGATGAACTTACCCGATAAGATAGAGGTAGTAATATACGACGCGCCCGCGGCCCGGGCCGGGGACTGCGGCTGCGGCTGCGGCGGGCATCATCACGGGCACGGGGATGATCCTTTGGCCGGGGCCAATATGGAGCTGCAGGCCCGGGCCCTGGCCCTGACCCTGGAGGCCGCGTTTCCCGGACGGGTGCAGGTGGAATACATCAATGTCCTGAAAGATCCCCGGGGGCCGAGTCTGCCCCAGACCGCGGTGCTCTGCTCCCTGGCCTACCCCACGCCGCTGGTGTATCTCAACGGCCAGGGCCGTTTCGCCGGCGCGCTGCCCGTGGAGCGCATCCGTGAGGAAATCGTCAAAATCCTGGGAGAGTGATTTTTCCCGAGAGGGCTTTCCTTCTTTGTCCCCTGGTAAGAACCCTTTCAAAATCAGCAAGTTGCCTGGCAGCAAATTCTTTCTGCAATCAATTTGATTTTTGTCAATCAGACTGCTAATAGTTCTTTAGAGTTGAGAACAATTATCTCGCTGACCGGGAGAGAAGAATATGGTTGCAGTCAAAATGCCCCGAAAAAGTGTTCTTACAGCGTTTCTGGCAACCCTGTTCTGGATGTTATTTATCACTGCCGCGGCAGGGCAGGCCGGGGAACCCCCTTCCTCCTTGCAGTCTCAAGTCCTGGCCCGGGTGGAGGTTCCTGGCCTCCTCCAGGATCTGAACCTGCCGGTCTACGCCGATCTGACGGACGCGGCCGGAAAATATTACGCCCTGGTCATTGCCCCCCGGACCAGGCTGGAAACGGCCGGGGTTTCCTTTCAAACGCTGGATGCATATTCTCCCGGAACCCGTTACCTCCTGGCTCTCGCCCGGCGGCCGGGAGCGCGGCGTAACGCGGCGGCGTCGGTCAAGATCCTGCATGACGATGGACGCCGGATCTTAGTGCGCTACGCTCCCGGCCTGGATGAGCTTCTGGCGGACCTGGGATTCGCCCTGCGTCTGCTGGGCGAAAAGCCCATGACTCTTGCCATCCCCACTCTTCGCCCCCGGGTCCTGGAGTTTCTCCTGACCCCCGATCCGGGGGTGAGTTCCATGATCGCCGCGGTGACCCAGGAGACCGTGAACTCCTATATCTCCGGTCTGAGCGGCGAAACCCCGGTGATGGTGGAAGGATCGGCATATACCATCACCAACCGGCACACCCGGTCCGGGACGCCCCTGGAAAAAGCCAGCCGATATGTTTTCGAGCAGCTTCAAGGAGCCGGGCTTAATACCTCCTTGCACCCCTGGACCTATGCCTCCTATGCGAATCGCAACGTGGTGGGGGAACTTACGGGGGCCAAGCTTCCCGATGAGATCGTTTTGCTGACCGCCCACCTGGACGACCTGCCCCTGAACGGCCTGGCCCCGGGAGCCGACGACAACGCCAGCGGCTGCGCGGCTTTATTGACCGCCGCCGGCATCATGGGCCGCCACCGTTTTCAGCGGACCATCAGGTTCGTCTTTTTCACCGGAGAGGAACAGGGACTGCTGGGAAGTGAACGCTATGCAGAGGCGGTGGCAGGTGAGAACATCGTGGCGGTGTTAAACCTGGACATGATCGGCTATGATAGTGCAAACGGGCCGACGCAACGGCTGCACACCAGGAAACCCGCCAATCCGGGCTACCAGGCCGACCTGGAAATCGCCGCCACTTTCCAGGAAGTGGTCAACACTTATGGACTGGCGGGAAGCCTGCAGCCCATTATCACTGCCGAGGGGGAATCGGAAAGCGACCACTCTTCCTTCTGGGACCGGGGTTTTGCCGCCGTATTTGCCATTGAGGATGATTGGGACGATTTTAATCCCGACTACCATTCCAGTGGGGACAAACTGCAAAATCTGAATCTGCCCTACTGCACCGCTCAGGTGAAAGCCACAGTGGGCACTGTGGCCCACCTGGCGGGTCCCATTGCCACCGCGGTCTCCCCGACCCCGACCCCCTGGCAGATATTGCTGCTCAGCCGGCAAAGGCCGGCCGATACTTTCCATGGTCCCCCAAATTTTTTAGTTAACTGATGGCGGCCCCTGATCCAGGTGTAGGAATCTAATGAGTATCTCCCCTGCCTTTGCACGGGCTTTCCGAGAAGGTCCGGCCGATGGGTGACCGGCTCAGCGTCCGGGGACCGGGGCCTAAGGCACTGAAGTTTATTTTATTTCCCTTCCTGCTGGCCATCGCCCTTCTGGGCCTGACCCTTTACTTCCTCTGGGGGCTGGCGCTGCACCTGGCGGTCTGGGTCAGTTGGCTGCCCCGGGGGAAAAACGTCTTGCTGGTCTATTCTAACAGCCCCCTGTGGCGGGATTATCTGGAGAGCCGCGTGCTGCCGCGCTTTGAAAGCCAGGCGGTGATCTTGAATTGGTCTGATCGGAAAAAATGGGAAACGCGATTTTCCCTGCCGGTTTTGATTTTTCACTATTTCGGCGGGCCGCGGGAGTTCAACCCCCTGGCCGTGGTCTTCCGTCCCCGGCGCTGGGGGAAGACCTTCCGCTTTTGGCATCCCTTCCAGGACCTCAAGCACGGGAAACCGGAAGCCTTGGAAAAGATGACGGAGGAATTGCTTCAGGAAGTCCGCAGGTAATCGACCAGGCAGGGTGTTGCTTTAATTGTCTCCGGCAACTTTACAAATACACCAGGCCACCATAGTTATCATCTTTATTTTGCAGCCAATCGCGGTTTATTATCCATGGAAGTTAAACCTCCTTTTAAACCCGGTTGCCTGCCTTCAAAAAAAATAATTGCGGGTGCAAATTTTTCTTGTAAATTTGAATGTTTTCTGTATCATTTGTTTAAACTTAATCCCTTATAGAATTCACCATGCCCCGAGGAAAAAATAAGCGTACCACAAGCGAAAGCGACCTCTTCCTGATCAATGAGGTTTCGCGTCATGTGAACCTGTCCCAGAAACGTATTCGGGAATATGAAAAAGAGGGGTTTATCAAACCCTTAAGGGAAAAGAACACCAATAACCGGCTTTATTCTTCCTTTGACGTCGCCCAAATCAATCAGATCAACCGGCTGATCCACGACCGGGGTTTCACCCTGGCCTGCCTCCGCAACCTGATGGTCCTGGCCCCCTGCTGGAATATTTTCGATTGCCAGCAGAAAGAAGACTGCCCCGCGTATAAACTCCCCTGGCGTCCCTGCTATGAAGTACGGGAATATAGCGATACGCTCTGCAACGGGCCGTGCCACCGGTGTGCGGTTTATCTCAACCGGTCCGTCAAGAAAGAAAAAATCCTGGACAAACCATAATCTCCTCAAAACAGATCAGCGGCTTTATTTTGGCCGGGGGCATGAGCCGGCGGCTGGGCCGGGATAAGGCCTCCCTGCCGCTCAAGGGAAAGCCTCTGGCCCGGTGGGTGGCGGAGGCGCTGGCCCCTTTGGTTGCGGAAACCTGGCTGGTCACCAACCAGCCCCTGGCCCATCTCTCCCTGGGCCTGCCTCTGCTTACCGATCTGCGGCCCCGGCAAGGCCCCCTGGGGGGGCTGGAGACCGCCCTGTTTTATGCCCGCACCCCCCTGGTGCTGGTTGCCGCGGCGGATGCCCCGTTTTTGGCGCCCCCGCTGCTGGAGGCGCTGGCGGCCAGAGGCGCCAAAGGGGTCCGCACCGCTGTGGTCTGCCGCACGTCCGAAGGGCTGCAACCCTTTCCGGGAATCTACGCCGTGAAACTCCTGAACCGGCTCACCGCTTTCCTAAATGAAGACGGCCGCCACGCCCGGCGCTTCCTTGAGCAGTGCCGCCCCCAGGTGCTCTCCCCGGAGGAGGTGGCCCGCCTGGACCCCGAGGGCCGCAGTTTCTTAAACCTTAATACTCCCGAGGATTTTGCAGCCGCCGCCCGGCTGGTGGCAGAGCAGCCGGGGCTTAATCATTAATCTTAGATAAAAGCCGGTCTTTTTCCCGGTCGCGGGAGTCCAAAACCCCATTGACAAGGCCAGTGGCCTTTGATTATAAATACAAGAGGCGGTCCCATCGTCTAGCGGCCTAGGATATTGCCCTCTCACGGCAAAGACACGGGTTCGAGTCCCGTTGGGACTACCAAGTGATTACAATAGGTTGCACGTCAACGTGACCTTGGAATGCCTGGCGGATACACCAGGTGGATAACCTGAAGCCTTTTGAGTGGCCGCTCAAAGGGCTTCAACCTTTTTGGGCAAAGTAATAACCTCTGCCGGCCCTCTCCCTCTTGCCAATACCTCCACTGACGACCGAATCTCTTCAACCTCAAATCCCAGGCTTTTGAGATAAAGGTTAGTCATAGTGGCATTTTGATGCCTCAGAATCCTCTGGATTTTGGCGACCTTCTTTCCAGCCTTGTACAAGATGATCGCGCTCAGGTGCCTGATAGCATGGAAGCCGAACGGCTTCACCCCAGCGCGTTGACAAATTTTTTTCATGAAATGGCAGCGGCTGGTGAACGGGTCTCCCGGACTGCGGTTTGCAGCATAGGCATTATCCAGCATACAAAACACATATTCAGACTGAATAGGCCGTTCCTGCCACCACTGTAAGAGAGTCTGCCTCAGCTCTGCCGACATCGGGATATGATCGACTCGCCAGGAGCCATCTTTAGTCTTGCGGGTTTTGAGGCTAACCATTCCCTCTCGGAAATCCACATCGGCCCATTTCAACCTGAATATTTCTGAACGGCGAGCCGCAAGGTTGATGAACGCCTTCAGCATCACAAGGTCCTGTCCTTCGGCTTTATCCAGGATCTCATCAAAATCTTTCAGGAGTGGGACGTAACGAGGCTTTGGATCTTCAGGAAATCTCTCCACGGCGAGAAAAGGATTAGCCAAATTGGGAAAGCCGTCAACGAGCCGTCGCCCCCATTCCCGTGTTCCCCACAGGCGTGGGGATGAACCGGCCGGGACCAAGGGCGGCAAACCCAGGTAGGCGTGTTCCACACAGGCGTACTGCTCTCGTCCGAAACTTATCCCCGGATCCAAAACCTTCCATAGCCAGTCCATAACTATAATTTTTTCCTCTCCTCCGATAAGCTTCGGCCGTGGCAAGTTAGCAGCTATATTCTTAAATGGCAAAATAGGGTGGGGAACTCCAACATTCCACCATTCTACCTTTACATGTGGAATAGTTTTCGGGAGAAGGTCTCCGGCCGATAGTCAAATAGCTGGTGGGGAAGATTTCAGAACCACCTCCTCCAATTTCTAAATCCCGGCTGACAGGAATGCCCGCTGGGCAGAAATGGCTGGGCACAAAGTTGGCCCACGACATCAACCGAAATCCGCAGAATCATTGCGGCGCCGCAGTCTTGCCCAGGGTCATGTGCCTGTAAGCCAGTCATGGTCCTCACTGATCTTCTTAAAGGCGCCGTTTTGCCTAAAAAAACCATCCCATAGCTCCCCTCAAAGCTTTTGAAGAGCCCCCCGAAGAGGTTAACCAGGAGTCCTATCAGGGGGATATGGGAGAGATCCTCGAGCGGGCCTGGCCAGCGTCCTGGAATACCCTTTACGGTCTGCCTGTGATTTCGGCCCCTTCCCTCACCGATGCTTTCGGCCCCCAGACAGTATGCCCGTCTCAAACATTTCCCTCATCCGACTTTTCCAAGATACTTCCACTCTGCCTGAATCCATTAGGTCGTCATCGGCTGACGCCTTTACAGAATGTAAAAATTTCTGACATGGAAAAACAAAAAAGACCAAGCTGGCTTTAGAAATATGTAATTATATTAGTTGGTTATATTAGCATTATCGACGTCGCGGCAACTGGCACAACCATTGCCAATAAACCTAAATCGAGGAACCAAGACGGACCCCTGGTCAGTCTTAGCGACTGTTAAATTTTTTGGATTAACAGAATGGAGGTTACAGCAGTGAAAAAGCTTTCCGCCGTTATCGTAAATTTATTCCTGCTGACCATGCCTTGGACCCTGGCCTGGGCCGGGGCCGATGGAGGAGAAAAAGCCGAGAGTCTCCAGAAAAAGGTCAATCTCACGAGCCTGGGCGGCATCAACTACTGCTTCGCCGCCTGGTACAACGACAACATCTGGCTGTACGCCATTATTGTCACGGTGCTCATGGCCCTGTTGGGCGGAATCATCGCTTTGGTGACCGATGTAATCCTGAAAAACATCGGCATGGAAGTCAACAAAATCGAACACCACGAATAGGAACCCAACAGGAGGAAATTCATTATGTGGGAGATGTTCAATGTGTGGATGCCCATCGCCGAGATGCAGTTTAATGCTCTGGTCCTCATTGCCATCGGCTTTTCGGTGGGGGTTTTGGGCGGTTTCTTCGGCGTAGGCGGCGCCTGGGTGGTCACCCCGGCCCTCAATATTTTCGGCTTTCCCATGGCTTACGCCATCGGTACGGATTTGGCGCACATTTTCGGCAAATCCATCGTAGCCACCGCCAAGCACCGCAAGATGGGCAACGTGGACGTGAAGTTGGGCCTATGGTCCATCATCGGCTCGGTGATCGGAGTGGAGCTGGGGGCCCAGAACGTCATGTGGCTCACCGCTAAGGGCCTGGCCGGCCCGGTAGTGCGTTACACTTACATGATCCTGCTCTTCGGTCTGGGTATTTACATGCTCTATGATTACCTGACCAAGGATCAACGCGCCGCCAAGGTCGCAGCCAGACAGGCCGCCATAGCCAGCGGCGCCGCGGTTCCCCGCAAGGCCTGGAACCTTCCGCCCATGATCCACTTTCCGGCTTCGGGCATCACCATCTCCTTGTGGACGGTGATGGGCGTCTTTTTATTCACCGGCTGGCTTTCCGGTTTCCTGGGCGTAGGCGGCGGCTTCATCCGCATGCCGGCCTTGATCTACCTGATCGGCTGCCCCACGGCCATTGCCGTGGGTACTGACCTGTTCTCGGTGCTCTTTTCTGGCGCTTACGGCTGCTTCACCTACGGCATCAAGGGCCGGGTGGAGATCGTGGCAGCCATTCTCATGCTCATCGGCGCCTCCGTCGGCGCCCAGATCGGCGTAACTGCGGTGAAATATATCCGGGGTTATGGCATCCGGCTGCTTTTTGCCGTCATGATCATCCTGGCCGGAACTTCCGTGGCCCTAAAGCAGTTCGAATTGACCACCGCCGCCGCCTGGCTGGTGATGTGCGCGGCTTTGGGCATGTGCGTAGTCATTATGTTGCAGCTCTGGCGCGGGTTCCAGAAGGAGAAGATGGAAAAAGCAACCGCCGCTGCTTATGTAGAGAGGAGTTAGCCATGAAAATTTTGGTTCCCGTGGATGGCTCGCTTTACTCGCTGAAAGCTGTGGAGAGCGCCTGCGATCTGGCCAAGGCTATGCCCCCTGACCAGATAGTGTTGCTGGCTGTGGCGCCTGAACTCTTTGACTTGGAAGACGAAGGTCATTTTGTAACCGGTAAGTTGAAGGCCCAAGCCCAAAAGGCCCTGGAAGACGCCATGGCCCGGGCCCAGGGAAAGGGCGTCACCCCTCAGACCCTACTTGCCAGCGGCGTTTCCGTGGCCGATGAGATCGTCCGGGTGGCCGAAGAGGAAAAATTCGACCTGATAGTCATCGGCAGCCGCGGCCTGGGCGCCAAAACTTCCTTTTTCCTGGGAGGCACGGCCACCAAGGTGGTGACCTATGCGCCCTGCTCCGTGCTGGTGGTAAAAACGCCATAGAAAAACTACATCCAGACCGCAGTCTGACGATCCTTTAGTAAGGCGGCCTTGGGGCCGCCTTTTTGTTGGATGGAGATGGGGAAATGCCGGGTGACGTATGACGCGCCGACAAGAAACGCTCCCTGCCAAATCAGGGGGATGTTATAGCTTTTGCCAAAAATTTCTAATCCTCACCCGGCTTATACTAAGTCGCGATCAAACAAGTAAAATTGTCATTCTGAGCGCAGCGAAGAATCTCAGGGGCGCGGGAAAAACGAGATTCTTCACTCCGCTGCGCT
>QZIZ01000173.1 GCA_003599195.1 Deltaproteobacteria bacterium
GTGGTTAAAAAATAATCAATACTAAGGAGGGTCCGCAATGAGCTACACCAACGTCATGGTGGAAAAACGGGATAAGATCGGCTTTATTACCTTAAACCGCCCCCAAGCGATGAACACCTTCAATGTCCCCTTTGCCCGGGAGCTGAACGACGCGCTCTGGGAAATGGAAAATGACCCGGAGGTGCGGGTGGTGGTCATCGACGCCAATGGCAAACATTTCTCCACCGGCATTTCCCTGGACGAATTCAAGGAGAAAACCAGCAAGGAGTATTGCGAATTTATCCATCAAATGGATGAGCACAATCACACCATCGCCAAGATGAAGAAACCGGTGATCGCCTCGGTGAAAGGCTATGCCCTGGCCAACGGCGCGGGCCTCTCCTTTGCCTGCGACCTGACCATCGCCGCGGAGGACGCCAAGTTCGGAACCACGGCCATCAACGTGGGCCTCATTTGCCTGGGCCCCGCGGCCCCCTTGTCCCGGCAGGTGGGCCTGAAAAAGACCTTGGAAATGGTGCTTACCGGGGAGATTATCCCGGCCCCGGAGGCCTTGAGGCTGGGTCTGGTAAACAAGGTGGTGCCTCCCGACCAACTGGAGGAAGCCACCCTGGAATGGGCCAAAAAACTGGCGGCAAAAAGCCCCTTGGCCTTACAGGCCGGGAAAGCCGGCATTTATGCCATGCAGAATGTCCCCTACCACCAGGCCCTGAACATGCTGAGCGACCGTTTTGCGGCCCTGTGCAGCACCGAAGACGCGGAAGAAGGGGTCAAGGCCTTCCTGGAGAAGAGAAAACCGGAGTGGCAGGAACGGTAAAATACTCTGCGGCCTCTGCGAAAAGATAAACCTCACGCAAAGGCGCAAAGTAAGACGCAAGAGTTCGGTAGCCGCAGGCTTCAGCCTGCGCCGTTACCGCCGGAGACACCTTTTCAGGCTTTACGGGTGAGCCGATGGCTCATGCGTAACTGCGGTAAAAAAATACCGCAGAGGCGCGGATATCTCAAAGAACCAAAGGTGACCAACAGATGAGCGTTGAAGAAGTCATGAAAAAACACGGATTTAACCTCGCGGCCAGTTGCGCCGGGAAGGCCTCCTTTACCAAATGGATCAAGTACCAAGGCAAGCGCGCCTATATCACCGTTAACGACCAGACCGGGGAGAGCTTTCCCATCACCCTGGAGGATCCCGTGCGGGTGGCCATTCACGATCTCCGTTCCGGGGAAGAAGTGGAGCCTCACCGGGAGATAAATTCCCTGGGCTCTTATCTGCAATCACTCCAGGAGTGATCGGTCTCCGCCCTGGGGGCATTTCCGGGGGGATGATTATCCCCGGGAGAAAGGCCTGGCAAAAAAGCCGGGCCTTTCCTTTTCCAGGGAATATTACTGCCTGTACTTGCCAAAGAGGTCTCCCTAATGATAGTTTTGATTTTTTGATGAAGAAATTTCGCCTTTGCCCGGCGAATCGATAATTCTTAAATTAGGACATATAATGACTTCTACAGATACACCTGTCGCCAACCCCGAAATCCAAAAGAAACGCATCTTGAGCGGGATGCGCCCCACCGGCAAGATGCACCTGGGTAATTTCTACGGCGCTCTCTATAACTGGATGCGCCTCCAGGAAGAGTACGAGTGCCACTATTTCGTGGCCGACTGGCACGCCCTGACCACCGAATATGAATCTCCCCAACACATTGCCGGGTTTATTCCCGAGATGATCGTGGACTGGCTGAGCGTGGGCCTCGACCCGGCCAAGTCCACCATCTTCGTGCAATCGGCCATCCCGGAGCACGCCGAGCTTTATCTCATCTTCGGCATGTTCACCCCGGTGCCCTGGCTGGAGCGGAACCCCACCTATAAGGACCAGATCCAGGAGCTTGCCCATAAAGACCTGGCCACTTACGGGTTTTTGGGCTATCCGGTGCTCCAGGCCGCGGACATCCTGATGTACAAGGCCCACGGCGTCCCCGTGGGGGTTGACCAGGTGCCCCACGTGGAGATGACCCGGGAAATCGCCCGGCGCTTCAACCACCTGTACCGGCCGCTGTTCCCGGAGCCGGAGGCCCTGCTCACGGAAATCCCCAAACTTACCGGCACCGACGGCCGCAAGATGAGCAAAAGTTACAATAATTGCATTTACCTGAGCGACCCCCCGGAGGTGATGGAGAAAAAAATCCGCCAGATGACCACGGATACCCAGCGGCCCTATAAAAAAGACCCGGGAGAGCCGGATCGCTGCCTTGCTTTTCCTTTTCACCGTCTTAACTTACCCCAGGAGCGCCTGGAGGAAATTACCGCCGAGTGCCGCCTGGCCAACCTGGGCTGTGTGGACTGCAAGAAGCTGCTGGCCGCGGCACTGCTGGAAAATCTGGCTCCCATCCAGGAACGGCGGCGCTACTACGAGGCGCACCCGGAGGAAGTGCTGGACGTCCTCCACCAGGGCAACAAAAAAGCCCGGGAGGAGGCGCAACGCACCATGGCCGAGGTCCGGGAGGCGGTGGGGTTTAATCAAGAGATTCAGTTATGGAGGTAGACTCGGGAGAGTCAGAGTAATAAGTAATAAGTAATAAGTAATAAGTGATAAGTGATAAGTGATAAGTGATTGCTGGCTCAGAGAATCAGTTTTTCACTGATAATCGATAACTTATAACTTATTACTTATTACTTACTCTCTCCCCCTACTCACCGCCACTATGCCTTCAGAGCGCTTACAAAAGTTCCTCTCCCGGGCCGGGGTCGCCTCCCGGCGGGCCGCGGAGGAGATGATCCAGGCCGGGCGGGTGATGCTGAACGGCCGGATGGTCCGGGAATTGGGCCTGAAGATCGACCCGGATAAGGACGTAGTCAAGGTGGACGGCCGCCGGGTGCAGCCCGAGGCGCTGGTAACCGTGATGCTGCACAAGCCCTACGGTTATCTGTCCACCACCAAGGACCCCCAATCCCGGCGGGTGGTCACCGATCTTCTGGGAGAAAAAGGGCCCCGGCTCTATCCGGTGGGCCGTCTGGACTATGACGCCACCGGTTTGCTGCTGCTGACCAACGATGGGGAACTGGCCCAACGCCTGACCCACCCCCGGTACCAGGTGCCCCGCACCTACCGGCTGACCGTGACCGGAGAGGTGAGCCGGGAGACCTTGCGGACCCTGGCCGCCGGGGTGGAGGTGGACCACCGGGAAGTGGCCGCGGCCGTGCAGGTGCGCAAGTCAGCCGTGGAAAAGACCGTGCTGGAGATCACCGTCTGGGAAGGCCGCTACCATCTCCTCAAGCGCCTCCTGGCCCAGGTGGGGCATCCGGTGCTCAAACTGAAGCGCATTGCTTTCGGCCCTCTGAGGCTGGGAAGGCTGCCCCGGGGGGCCCATCGAGTCCTCAGCCGGGAGGAAGTCGCGGCGTTAAATGTGGGAGTGAAGCGGAAATGACGGAAGAGAGATATCCTCTCTATGAGCCCCCTGAGGCGGATCAGGTCTGGGGGTACGAGCGTCAGCCCCTGGCGGTCAAAGAACCGCCTCCGACCCGGATCTACCTGCACCTGGTGCTCTTTCTGGCCACCGTGGCCACCACTATCACTGCGGGGGCATTGCAGCAAGGGGTTAATCCCTTCACCCATCCGTATGATCTTTACAAGGGCATTCCCTTCTCTTTTACTTTACTGCTGATCCTGGGCACTCATGAAATGGGCCACTACCTGGTGTCCCGGCAGCATCATCTGAACGTCACCCTGCCGTACTTCATTCCGGCCCCGCCTTTTCCCTTCATCATCGGCACCTTTGGGGCCTTTATCCGCATCCGTTCTCCCATTCAAGATAAGAAGGCCTTGCTGGATGTGGGTTGCGCCGGTCCTTTGACCGGGGTGGTGGTGTCTTTGCCGGTAATCCTGGTAGGGTTGAAACTTTCCAAGGTGACGGTAATGCCTGGAGGGGGCGAGGGCCTGATCCTGGGCGAACCTCTGTTGTTCAAATTCTTGAGTTTCCTGGTTTTCGGGGACCTGTCTCCGGACCACCAAATTGTCCTGCATCCGGTGGCCTTTGCCGGCTGGATCGGCCTGCTGGTCACTGCCCTCAATCTGCTCCCGGTAGGGCAGTTGGATGGCGGCCATGTCTCCTACGCCCTCTTTCCAACTTATCATAAGATGATTTCCTGGGCCTGCCTGCTGCTGTTGCTGTTGATCGGCCTCTTTTTCTGGCAAGGATGGCTGATATGGGCTTTTCTCCTGTATTTTTTAGGCATGCGTCATCCCCCGCCGGCTTATGACTGGGTGCCCTTGGACCGGCGGCGCAAGATCCTGGGGGCCGTCACCATCCTGGTTTTTCTGTTAACCTTCACACCAACGCCCTTCAAGTTGGATTAAAGATCGCGTTTATCCGGAGCACCTTTTGACAGCGGCATGCGGGTTCTGATTTATGCATTTAATCGCCTCGGCAAGCTATAAATATTGCCCCCAATGTGGCGGGGAGCTGGAGGAGCGTCTTCTCAAACCCGGGGAGCCTCTCCGTTTGGTGTGCCAGACCTGCGGGTTCGTCTTTTATATCGACCCCAAGCTGGCAGTCATTGGCCTGGTGCCCCTGAAGGGCGGCCTGGTCCTGGTGCGCCGGGCCATCGACCCGGGTTACGGTCTCTGGGTGATTCCCGGGGGCTTTGTGGACGTGGGGGAGACCCTGGAGAAGGCGGTAGTCCGGGAGACCCTGGAGGAGGCGCGGCTGGAAGTGGAAGTCGTGCGGCTCCTCAATGTGTATTCTTATAAAGGCAGCCGCACCGTAGTGGCGGCCTTTATCACCCGTTATCTGGCCGGGGAGTTGGCCGCGGGGGATGAGACTCTGGAAGCCCGGGTCTTTGGCTTAGGAGAAATTCCCTGGACGGAGATTCCTTTCAGCTCCACTAAAGACGCGCTCAAGGAATATTTGGAGATGGTAAAGGCCGGCGGGTTGCCTTAGTTTCCGGAGAACGAGGATGGGGGAGAAAAAGCCGCAGTTCCTGGAGGATCTCAAGGAAAAAATCCTTTCCGGGGAGGAGAAGCCGGCCCCGGAGATCCCTAAGAAATATTGCAACTTTTGCGAATCGGAAACGGCCACCTGGGCCTTTTGCGACCAATGCGGCAGGCTCTTCTGGGGCAGGATCGCCTGGGACCTGGCCAGCGGCGGGATTTGCGCCGGCCTGGGAACGGTTATGCTGTTAAAGACCGGCACCCAGTTTTACGAAAAGGTCCTGGCGGTCCTCATCGGGGCCGCGGGCCTGTGGGTCATGGCCCGGATCATGCGGCAACTGTGGCAGGCTTACGGTTTCCGGAAGAGCCGGCAGAGCCGTTGAGACAGGGGCCAGGGATCAGGGGCCAGGGGCCAGGGGTTAGTAAGCGGGGAGGGGGAGGGGGAGGAATATCCCTAAATCCTCCCCTAAACCCTGGCCTCGAAAAGGGATTGAGCATGGATAAGAAAAAGCAACAACTTCTAGAGCTTCTGAAAGAGAAATCCTACCGGTATAGTCCGGATCGCCCCTTCAAGCTGGCCTCGGGCCGGGAGAGTCCTTATTATATTGATTGCCGGCCGGTAACCCACAGCGCCCAGGGTTTGGCGCTCATCGGGGAAATCATTTTCGATTTAGTGCAGGACCTGGAGATCCAGGCCATCGGCGGCCTGACCATGGGCGCGGACCCCATCGCCCATGCGGTGGCCCTCACCAGTTACCAGCAGGGAAGGCCCATCAACGCCTTTTCCGTGCGCAAAGAACCTAAAGGGCACGGGGCCGGGGGCCAGGTGGTGGGGGATGTCAAGCCGGGGGAGCGGGTGGTGATCGTGGAGGATGTGATTACCACCGGAGGCTCCACTTTAAAGGCCGTTAACGCCGCCCGGGACTTCGGACTCCAAATTGTTAAGGTCCTGATCCTGGTAGACCGGGAAGAAGGGGGCCGGGAGGCGGTGGCCGCGGTGGCCCCGGAGGTGGAAGCGGTATTCAGGTTGGGGGAATTGAAAGACGGCTGAGCCTTTAGGTCTGTCCTACCATTTTCTAGTGAGGCCAAGAAATTTAACCAATACATATTTCTATGAACTTGATATAGAATGTGATATTTGGGATTAACCTCAGGGGCTCCTGGTGCTTTCCCGGGAACACCTTAGTAGAAATGGCAACAGCCAGTTAAGAGCCTAATCCTTGAAATCTTCCGGTCATAAACCCAAGCCTCACAATTTTTTTGGCAGCCTGAGGGTGCGGGCCATTGTTTTGGTTCTCCTGGTCATCATCCCCCTGCTGGGGTTGACCCTTTATTCTTACCTGGAGCAGCGCCACCACGCGGTTGCCGAAGCGCAGAGAGACGCCATTATTGTGGCCCGAAACGTGGCCAAGATTCAAGAAACCCTGTTCCGGGACACAAGTCAGCTTTTTCAAACCCTGGCCCAATTACCCCAAGTGTTGCGCCAAGACCGGGAAGCCTGCAACGCTTTGTTTGCCGGGATGATTAAAAACCATGAGAACTTCGCAGCTTTCCTGGCCGCATCTCCCAACGGCGAGGTTTTTTGCAGCGCTCCCAAGACTCCGAAAGTGGTAAACATCGCCGACCGGCCCTGGTTCCAAGAGGCCATGCGGACCCGGGAGATGGTCATCGGCGAGCCCGTATTCGGACGGATCAGCGGCAGGTATAGCCTGCCCATGGCCTTTCCCGTCCAGAATCCTGCCGGAGAAGTAACAACGTTTCTGGGCGCCGGGCTCGATCTGGAGTGGCTGGGCCGGTTCATCCTGCAATCCGGTCTGCCGGACGACACCATTATCTTAATGGCTGACCGCCGGGGTAAGGTCATGTTCCGGTATCCCTGCCCCCAGGAATTTATCGGCCGGCAATTGCCGGAGACTAACCTGGTCAAGACCATGATCTTCAAAGGGGAGGGAGTGACGGAAGGGGTCATGAACGGTACCCCCAGACTTTTCGGGTTCGCCAGGATCTCCGAACCGTTCCATGACCTACAGGTGGCGGTGGGTATCACCAAGTCTGCGGCTTTTGGCGATATTGCCAAGAATTTAAAGCGCAATCTGATTATTTTAAGCCTGACGGCCATGTTGGTCATGGCCTTAGCCTGGTTCGGGGCCGGCTTTTTCATCGTCGGGCCGCTAAAAGATTTAGGGCGGGTCACCCAACTATTGGCTGCGGGCGATTTGCACGTGCGCACCGGTCCGCCTTATCGCTCCGGGGAATTGGGGCTGCTGGCCCGGGATTTTGACCGCATGGCCGACGCCATCCAGGAACGGGACAGCAGGCTCCAACAGGCCGCGGCGGAATTGCAGCAGCGGGTCCTGGAACTTAACGCCGCTTACAAGGAAATGGAATCCTTCAGCTATACCGTGGCCCACGACCTGCGGGCCCCTTTGCGGGCCATCGGCGGTTTTTCCCGGATTCTTCTGGAGGAAAGCAGCAACCTGCTGGATGCGGAGGGGATCAGGTATCTAAATATCATTCAAAGTGATATCAAGAAGATGGGGAACTTGATTGATGATCTGCTGACCCTTTCCCGGTTGGGCCGCCGGCAGATGCGGATCATCGATTTAGAGATGGATGATCTGGCCAGGTTCGTTTTCGCGGCACTTCAGGAAACGGACCCCCACCGGAACCTGCAAGTTCTCTTTTCTCCTATGCCTCCCGGCCGGGGAGACCGGGACATGCTGCAACTGGTCCTGGAAAATCTCCTGGGGAACGCCCTAAAATTCACCAGGCCCAAGGAGGCCGCAGTCATAGAGGTCAGCGGTGAAGCCCGGAAGGATGAGAACATCTATTGCGTCCGGGATAATGGCGTCGGCTTCGAAATGAAGTATGCGGACAAATTATTTGGAGTCTTTCAAAGGTTGCACCCGGAAAGCGAGTTTGAAGGCACCGGCATGGGACTGGCCATTGTGCAGCGCATCATTCAGCGCCACGGCGGCCGGGTCTGGGCGGAGGGGAAGGTGGGGGAAGGGGCCAAATTCTGTTTTACCTTGCCCAAGGAAGAGGTGAGAACTAAGGCGCCAGGGGAGGCTGGGCATGAATCATAAACGGGTGCACATCTTGCTGGTGGAAGACAACCCCCAGGATGCGGAATTGATCCTCAGGGCTTTAAATAAGCAGAATCTGAGCGGCAATGTGCTGGTGGCCCGGGACGGCGCCGAAGCCCTGGAAATACTTTTCGCCCCCGGAGGTGAAAATAACGACCTCCTGGAAAATCTGAAGGTGATTCTCCTGGACGTGAAACTTCCCAAGGTCAGCGGCCAGGAAGTATTGCAGAAGATTAAAGCCGATGGCCGGACCCGGTCCATCCCGGTGGTCTGCCTGACATCTTCTTCCGAAGAGAGCGACATCAATGAGTGTTACCACTGGGGGTGCAACAGTTACATAGTCAAGCCCGTGGAATTCGACGAATTCACCCAGGCTATAACCTCGCTGGCTTCTTACTGGGTGCTGTTGAACCAGACCAGCCCCCAGAGTTGTACGCTGTGAGTTGCCGGTAATTTAGGAGACGCAACCTCAGACCCCCGGACGCGGAATGCCTCCTAGGTCCCCCAGGGGAGGGAGGCGCCCCGGGGATCAGAACTCCACCGCCTCGGCGTTAATCTTGACATTGCCGCCCCTGCGGCTGGGGATATTAACTATCCCGGTGACCGTGAGGGGGTGCTCCAACGTGGTGGAAGTCAGACGGTTCACCGTCAGGACGTCCGGGAGGGCGCCAAAATAAACCTCCACCGCTCCTTCCGGAGCCCTCATGATCAGAGTCTGGCGATGCATCAACACCGTCCCCGGCATACCCCGGAACGTCACCCGGGTGCCCTGGAGGAGTTCCTTGTTCTTGAGCAGTTGACCGATGCTCAGCGGTTCCGGGGCCGGGGAGGGAGCCGCGGCCGGCGGGGGAGCCGCGGCTAACGGCGGCGCCGGGGGGTTCTGGAGGAGCTTAACGATCTCCTGCTGGCCGGCCTCCAACTTGCCCATTTTCTCCTGCAGGGCCTTGATCTCAGTAGTCATTCCCTTAATCCCGGCTTTCAATTCCTTAATCTCCTGCTGCAACTCTTCCTGGGCCTTTTTATCGGCAGTGCAGGCTCCAGAGGCCAAGAGCGCCAGGGCCAGGAAAATAAGGGGCCAGATATTTATTGAGGTATTTCTTTTAGAAGGCATCAGCTTCCCTCGTTTTAGACCTAGAATGATGTTCCGCATCTAGTTTTTATATAAATCCTCCAAGGCGTCAATCTGGAATTTACCTTAGGGGTAAGCCCGGTTACAATAAGAAGATAATAACTCGCGGGGGAGGAGACGCTTAATGGCCCGTATCCTGGTCACCGGCGGCGCCGGGTTCATCGGTTCCCATCTGGTGGAGTTCCTGCTGCGGCAAGGGCATGAGATTATCTGCCTGGACAACTATTTCACCGGTTCCAAAGAGAACCTGCTGCACCTCCGGGAGCACCGGCGGTTGGAGATGATCCGCCATGACGTAGTGGAACCCATCATGCTGGAAGTGGACCGGATCTACCACCTGGCCTGCCCGGCGTCCCCCGTGCACTATCAATATAACCCGGTGAAGACCATCAAGACTAATGTTATGGGCACCTTGCACCTGCTGGGGCTGGCCAAACGGGTCAAGGCCCGGATTTTGCTGGCCTCCACCTCCGAGATTTACGGCGACCCTCTGGAGCATCCTCAACAGGAGGGGTATTGGGGGAACGTCAATTGCCTGGGCCCCCGGAGCTGCTATGATGAAGGCAAGCGAGTGGCCGAAACCCTGATGATGGACTATCACCGCCAAAACGGGGTGGACATCCGCATCGCCCGCATCTTCAATACCTACGGCCCCCGCATGGCCCTGAACGACGGGCGGGTAGTGAGCAACTTTATCGTCCAGTCCTTAAGCGGCGAGGAAATTACCATCTACGGCGAAGGTCAACAGACCCGCTCCTTTTGTTACGTCTCCGATCTGGTGGACGGCCTGGTGCGCCTGATGGACTGCCAAGGGCAGACGGACCCCGTCAACCTGGGAAATCCCGAGGAGTTCACCATCCTGGAGTTGGCCCACAAAGTCCTGGCCCTCACCGGCAGCGCCGCGCCCCTGGTTTTCAAGCCGCTGCCGCCGGATGACCCGGTGCGGCGCCGCCCGGACATCACCCGGGCCCAAGAGCGCCTGGGCTGGCAGCCCGGGGTGCTTTTAGAAGAGGGGTTGAAGGCTACTATTCCTTATTTTGCGGAAAAACTTAGAGGATAGTTTTCCGTTTTCTGTTTACCGTTTTCCGTAAAAAGAGAAAAACAGATAACTTCATGCTCAGATAAATTAATGCTTTTATTCCTTCTCTAAATGAATTTTTTCGTCTTTAAACGGAAAACGGAAAACGGAAAACGGAAAACCGTTTACCTTCTCTTCCTGCTGGCGGCTCTCTCATGCTTCGCCTGCGGCCGCGCCCCCCAGGCGCCCCCGCAACAGGCCCGGGTGGTCCAGGTGCTCGATGGAGATACCCTGGTCCTGGAAGGCGGCGCCCGGGTGCGCCTCCTGGGCATCGACGCGCCGGAGATGGAAAGGGAAGGGCGCCCCGCGGAATTCCTGGCCCATAAAGCCAAGGCTTATCTGGCGCAACTCACCCAGGGGAAAGTGGTGCGCCTGGAATACGGCCCACTCCGCTACGACCACTACGGCCGCCTGCTGGCCCATATCGTCCTGGGGGACGGGACCCTGGTGGAAGCGGCTTTACTGCGCCAGGGCCTGGCCCACGTCTATCTTCACCCCCCCAACGTCCGCTACCGGGAAGTCTTGCTGGCCGCGCAGCAGGAGGCCATGGCCGCGCGCCGCGGGGTTTGGCTCAAAGCCCTGAACCAGGACGAATCCTTCTACCTGGCCAACCGCCACACCCTGCGCTTCCACCGTCCCCATTGCCCCCATGCCGCCAAAATCGCGCCGGCCAACCGCGTAAAGATAGTGTCTCTGAAAGAAGCCTACCTCCAGGGCTTCAGCCCCTGCCGGAGCTGCAAACCATGACAGGGGGGGAGAGAAGTGTAGAGGAGGGTGCTAATACTGAGTAGCAACAGTTAGGGTATGACAAGGGGCGAACCTGGTGTTCGCCCTGAATGATGGCCAGGGCGAACACCAGGTTCGCCCCTACACTAAAAATCCACTCCCTCGTGCCGCAACAGCCAGCGTTTGCGTTCCAGGCCGGAGCTATAGCCCCCCAGGCGGCCGTCGTTATTGATCACCCGGTGGCAGGGGATGATGATGGGGATAGGATTACCGCCGTTGGCCTGGCCCACCGCCCGGAAAGCTTTACTCGAACCCACCCGGGCCGCCAATTCCTTATAAGAGATGGTAACCCCATAAGGAATTTTCCGGAGTTCCTCCCAGACCCGGACCTGAAAGGGAGTGCCCCGGGGGTTCAGGGGCAGGGAGGAAAAATCCGTGGGGCTGCCCCGGAAATAAGCGGCCAGCTCTTTTTCAGCCGTCTCCACCAGGGCGGCCAGGGAAACAGGAGGAGGGCCGGGCGTCACCGCCGCCTCTTCTGCCGTATAGGTCAGGGCCGCCAGGCCCTGGTCGGAAAAAGAAAGGGTCAAGGGCCCCAAGGGAGAATCTTGGAAAATATAGGTAAAGGCAATTTCTTCTAAAGGCAAAGCTTTGCTTATCATTCTTTCCTCCTT